>JBEKQO010000046.1:0-34065 GCA_049519635.1 Terriglobia bacterium
GCAGCTTGCAGCCGCAAGCTGCGCGGGGTGCGGGACGAATAGAGGGCGGGAGCCGTGATTTCGGCGGGGCTGAAGCCCCGCCCTTCCAGCATCGTCCAAACCTGGTGAGAAGTCCGGGCTAGGGGGGCGCTCGGGGACAATTCGATGAATAACTTCCTCCAAACCTCTGATGTAAACAGTATGGTGGTTAGCCCGGATTTTTCATCATGGGTCTGGAAGGGCGGGGCTTTACAGGTTGCGGAAGAACTTGTTGGCGTTCTCATGGTCAGCGAAACCCCGTTATCCCCTTGTCTGCACCACCCCGGCGCGCGGCGCGCACCCCTCCTCAACTGAGGAGGGGAGTTCATTAGTGGCACCCCTCCTGGTTCAGGAGGGGTGGCGCCTTGGGCGCCGGGGTGGTTAGCCGCCCCTCGGCGGGCGCCTGGGGACCCCACCTCCAGTTAATTCGGCTAGATTATTTGTCCAGACGTGCACCTGGCCTGTTGTCTCAGGAGCAGCTTCTTATGTAGCCTCCTTTTATGGTTGACAAAGGTAGAGATCGCAGGTAAACTAGCGTAGGAGTCTGGGGGAAGAAGGCGATAGGCAGGACGCGGAAAACTGAGAGCCGACGGCCGACCGCATCAGGCTAAACTCGCGAGCGGCGAATTGCGAAAATGCCCTGGAAATCGACTATATCTAGGAAAATACAGGTAGTTAGAGGTTTCGCCATGACCCACCACAAAATCCGCGCATTGAAAACAAACAACTTAATCACTCTGGGCTGCGGGGAGACGTGCCGGCAAAAAGATGTTAAAAATGAAGGATGGCCCGACTATGTACTTGAAAACACAGACGAGGCAGACAAAATATCCACCGCCCGACCCCTCTTTTTGGGCACAGAATACACGGTTGGCGCGACAATTGAAGCGAAATCAGCATGCTATTGAAAGGACATGGCTTAGTCAGGATTTCTCACCACGGATTGGGAAGGGCGGGGGTTTGCAGGCTGTGGAAAAACTCGTCAGCACTTTCATTCTGAGGAGCAGCAGGCGACGAAGAATCTCGGATCGCCTTGAAAATGCTCAGGGCGAGATCCTTCGCTGCGCTCAGGATGACAGCACTATAGGGTTTTTCCGCAGCCTGCTTAGCCCCGCCCCTCCGCAGTCCCAATGTGCGTCCTAGCGTGGTGAGAAATCCGGGTTAGAAGAGGTGTCAGATGGTGGGGGCTGGGAATCAGGTGCCAGATGTCAGGGGTGAGGTCCCAGGGACCGCGTGCCAGGGGTGTCGCCTATTGGCGAATCGCCCGACCGCGCACACTCCCCCGCATCGGCTATCGGCTGTTCCCAGTGAGAAGATGAATCTATCTGCCGACTTCGAAAATCGCAACTCTCAACGAGCAGGCAGGGCGAAATCCTCCGCGGAATTTATCCCGAGCGGGCAAGGCGCCAGCCTGACCAAGGCTACACAAACCATGTCCAGCGAGGACAACTCCTCGCCTCGTTTCCTGGCATTCCTACGCATCGCCGGCCTACTGGGCCGGACCCTTGCGGATCATTCTGTCCAGGGTCAAGATATTCAACATCAGTTGGCGGATGGGATGGTAGTTGTCCTGGCGGCCGACGTGAGGCTGAAACGCCATGCGGCGGTCGGCAAAAAGCATGTACCCGGCGGGGTAGCCGCGCTCTTTCTGCCAGAACTTCTCGTTGATAATCTGGTATGCCCTTCCGAAGTACTCTGCCGCCCATTCTGCGCCGGTTCTTTCCAGTACGTTCAATGTTGCCACCAGCACTTCATTTTGGCACCAAAGGCACTTCATGTATTCATACTCACCGACGAAGTTAAATCGGAGATGGGTCCCCGGCGGGGTCTCCACCGGCCACTGGTATGCACCGTGATCCACATTGATCCACTGCGAGAGTCCTCCGTAGATGTAGTCCCAACCTACGTTGAGGTGGTGATGGATTCGCTCGGCGCAGGTTTTCCACAGCGCGTCGTCCTGTCGGCGGTTCGCTTCGTCCATGACCATCCACAGGGCCTCGACGCAGTGGCCGAAGCGCGACTTCTGCGCCTCCTCTTTCGGCCGGCTGAAGTCGAAATACAGCATCTCGGTATTCAAGCCGATATCGGGGTTGTAATGCCGATTCATAATCGCGTCCACGGCGCGGTCCGCGATGGCAGCGATTGCCGGATCGTTCCCCCCCTCGAGCATCTGGGTGGCGACGGTGAGGTTCAGAAACCACAACCCCTGGGGCCGCACGGCGCGCTTGCTGCCCCAAAGATAGGGAAAATCCGCTCCCCGGTAGCGAAAGGCCGGGCTGTCGAAATCCTGAAAGAGCTTCTTCAGGAGTGCCAAGGCGGCTTCACGGGACTGGCCGTCTCCGCTCGCCGTGGCATATTCGTGCAGGCCTTCGGCGAGGTGGTACATACCTTCGGTGTCGCCGCTGAAGGGCCTCAGGACCTTCCCTTCCCGCGAAAACTCTTCCGCCCACCAGCCGTCTTTCTGCAACGCGTACTTGAACACAAATTCCTTGGTCTTTCGCGCCACCTCCAGAAATTCGGGGTTATTCCCAAAGTGGTTATACATGAAACTGTAAACCCAGATGGCGCGTCCCAGAAACCAGAGGCTCTTGCCGGTATCAACGAGTGTGCCGTCGTAATCCAAACTGCACATGACGCCGCCGTATTCGTGGTCGATTCCGTGCTTGTCCCAGAAGGGCAAAAGGACCTGGAAAAGCTGGTCATGCAGCCTCTGGCGCAATTCCACAAGGCTCATGCCCGCCAACCGCAATTCCCCTGGTGCGGCCGCATCCCTCGGCGCTCCACTTACGCTCCGAGCCCTTCCCAGACTCGCCATCCCCAGTCGCACTGCCGCTGCTGCCGTCAATCCGAGAAACGCACGTCGTTTCACCTATCGGTACTCCTCTCTGTTCTTCTCCAATCCGGGTCAGGGCTGAATATGCACGGCCGCGGCATGGTCCGGAGGCAGGGTCAAACTAAAGACGGCCCGATCCTCCTTGTGCTCGATCGAGACGGCATGGCCGGAGACCATATCTTTCCCCTGCAACCGCGCTCCCCCGGGCCAAGGCAAATCAGCCGTGATATTCGACGGGCGGTGCCCCCAATTCAGCACGTAAACGAGCCGTTCATCCTGATGGCCGCGCGAATGCACCACAGCCTCCACCGGCCCGGTACTGGCTGTGATCGCAATCTGGATGGGTGGCTTCACCCCGGCAGATTGCCAGACCGCCCGCAGCAACCCGGCGGCTCCAGGATCATTGTCTTCCAGCAGAGGGATGCCCAGCGAGAAACCCAGAAGAATGGTCTGTCCTTTGCCCGTGCGCCGGACGACCATCGCCGGCGTCCCGGTCTTTTCAAAAACTCCCACCGTTTTGCCTTCGCTACCTTTCTCGAGCTGCAATTCTTCGCGAAAGACGCGGCCTACCAGATGGCTGGGCAAGGTAACACCGTTCAGCAGCCCCGCAGGCTGCGTCACGCGAATTTCCCACGGGTTGTGACTGGCGAAAAGGTCGTGCCGCCGCGCTCCGAACAGCTTCTCCATGCCCTCCCCGGGGTTCACCCGATATCCCTGGTCGAGTTCGTTGATGATACCGAAGCGCGCGTCGGCCAGCACCGTGCCCCCACCCGCCACATAAGCATCAATGGCATCCGCCACATTCTTGCGGAGGCAGAGGTAGAAAGGAAAGATAACCAGCTTGTAGGGTTTAAGGCTGTCGGCCGTCACTTGACGCCCATCGAGGATGTTGATGCGTACCTGGTCTCTCCACAGCGCGCGGTAAATCCCGATGAGGTTCCGGGCCGTGAACGATCCCCAATCGCCGCCTTGCGCGATGGCCTTCAAGGCGCCCGCGACGTCGTAGACTACGGCCACCTGCGGAGCCAGCGGTTTGCTATCCAGGAAAAGGTCCGGGTCGGAATTCAACGCCCGCGCAGCGTCGCCTGCGGCCACCGCGCGGCCGGTAGGACTGCCATCCGTGGCGGCGAGTCCGCGGCCGAAGCCTTGCCACTCGTCCATATGGGGAAGCCACTTCCAGAAGTACGTCGCCTTGCCGTCATGCGCGGCAATCTGCCAAACCAGCAGGTGAATCCGGCTGTAGTCAAAAACCGTCCCCGGCTCATCGCCGTAGCGGGTGAAGCCGGTTTGGGGGCCAGTCTGTACTTCCGGCACCACGAACGGCTTGCCGGCGGCCGCGGCTGCGTCGTGGGCCGAGGTCAATTCCAGGCTGGTCGTCCAGGGCGTGTCCCACATCGCCTGCGCTTTCGCGAGCCGTGCAGCGTCACTTTCGGCGCTGCGCGTGGGGATGTCGGGATAGTAGGACAAGCCGTATTCGTCCACGAATCTCGACATCGTCCAGTCGTCCTGGGCATAAATGCTCACCTCCCCGTTGACCACGGTACTGCCCACGTTATGGGTCCGCGTGGGATGCACCGTGTCAATGGACTTCACCAGTTCGTTCAGATGTTGCAGGACGTGGCCGGTGGCGTACCAGTAGAAGAGGGGGCGATCAAATCGTGCAAACTCCTGGTTCAGCAACGGGGCATTCCATTGGAGGTACCAGGCGGCGGAGCTTCCATACTTTTTTAGTCCCCATTCCTCGAACCAACGGTCGAAATGAGGATCGTCACCGCCCTCTCGCCGTTCGCCTGCGGCCAAGGAGAATCCCTCCATGTGGGGTTCATCCCATATGTTATAGGCAATGACGGAGGGGGAATCCTTAAAGTGTTGGACGGAGAGAATGGAGTATTCATCGATCAGACGCATAACTTCCGGGTCGGCATACGAGAGCCTCGCCTCACGACCCTCGCCGTCAATGGTAGGCGAAAAGCGATCCGGCCATTTTGCCTCGGCATAGTCCGGAGTCAGCCCGCTCCAGAAAACCGTCGGCATGACGCGCAGACCCAAGCGCTCAGAGGTCTTCAGAATGAGATCGGTCTTGGAGAAGTCCGGCTTCGGGTTCCCAGGCGTCAGCAGAAACGACGGGCAGATTTCGACCGCGTTGATGCCGGTCGCAGCGATGGTTTCAAGGTCGCGGACGATCTGTTTGTCGCTCGTCGAGGGAAGAAAAATGTAAACGGTCCCTACTTCGTAGGGTCGCTGGGCGGCGAGGGCGCCAGCCGCGGAAATCAAGAGTGCAATTATGATGCCGGCAAGAAATCGTTTCATGATGTCTCCTTCCTGCAACAATCTACGGCGCGATGAAGATGTAGCCTGAGGCGTCTAGAGATTTCGAGGGGAGAGATCAACCTATGGGACACGATCTGTAGGCAGTCGTCCGTAAGACGTCTTCGCTTCCCGGCTCAGAGTGCGGTAGACTCACATCGCGACTCGCGAGAGAACTCGGATGGGTCAACGGAGTATACCCCACCTGTTCGCGACAAAGAAATATATTCGAGGAAACCCCATGAACCTTCGCAGGACCACAGTCTTAATACTATTGTTGCTGGTGTTGGGAAAGTCCGCCGAAGCCCAAAGCCCTTATCTGCGGTGGAAGCATGGACCGCCTGCCGATACGAGCTATTTCCCCATCGCCGTGTGGCTCCAGGATCCTGAATACGCGGCCCAATACCAGGCAGCGGGAATCAACGTGTACGTCGGCTTGTGGGAAGGGCCGACGGAGCAACAGCTTTCCGACCTCGCGAAAATGGGTATGCCGGTCATTTGCGAGCAGAACGCGGTGGGGCTGGCCCACAAGAACGATCCCATCATCGTGGGGTGGATGCATGGAGACGAGCCGGATAATCTCCAGGAGGTCACTGACCCCAAGACCGGCAAGAAAAGCTATGGCCCTCCCGTGCCCCCCGCGCTGGTAGTGCGCGAGTATCAATCGCTACGCGCGGCGGACCCGACAAGGCCGGTAATGCTCAACCTGGGTCAGGGGGTGGCCAATGACGAGTGGCGCGGCCGCGGCGCCGATGCCACATTGGATGTCTACCCTGATTATATTAAGGGTGCAGATATAATTTCCTTTGACGTCTATCCCGTAACGAACATCGGCAAGCCGGATGGCGAGAATTACCTCTGGTACGTGGCCAAGGGCGTTGACCGGCTGGTGAAGTGGAGCGGCGGCGAGGGAATCGTGTGGAATGCTCTCGAGTGCACGCACATCGAAAACCCCCAAGCCAAGGTTACGCCGGCGCAGCTTCGGGCCGAGGTTTGGATGTCTCTGGTGCATGGCTCCCGCGGCATCATCTATTTCGTGCACGAATTCAAGCCGCAGTCGAGCGATCATGCTTTGCTCGGTGATCCCCCGATGCTGGCGGCCGTGACCGGCGTCAATGCTCAAATCAGGCGGATTGCTCCCCTGCTGAACTCCCCTACGGTCGAGGGCGTCGTCACAGTCGCATCCTCATCTTATAAGGTTCCCATTGACGTGATGGTGAAGAGACACGGGGATTCGATCTACCTTTTTGCCGTGGGAATGCGTAACGCCGCGACGACGGGCTCCTTTTCATTGCCGACCCTGCCACCCGAAGCCCAAGTCCGGGTGCTCGATGAAAACCGCACACTCGTGGCCAGGAACGGGAAATTTACGGACGACTTCAAAGCGTACGAGGTGCATCTGTACCAAATCATGGTGTCGCCGCCCAAACCTGATCGTGAGAGTCGTTAGGTTCCCCACAAAACCGTGCTCGGCAAGGGGCACGGATGTCGAAGAATGCCAATCCGCCCGCGCGAAGGAGCCGGCACTCGTCTGCGGATTGATTAGCCCGCGACGGACGCAAGGGTAAACCCAGGCCGAGCCTTGCTGACTGGCATCTTATTGTGCCGGAAGGAGCACAAAGGCAGCGGAGGCCCGGAAAGCGTTTCACTATATGATATTCAAATATCGCTATTTGAAATATTAGCTTGACTTGACTTGTAGACCAGCATAGATTTCGGAACGTGCCACATTTGATTCGATCGGAAGAAGAGCTGGAAGATGTGCTTTCCACCCCCAACCCGGAGGACGTGGACCTCTTTCGCGAGATCGAGGGTGACCTCGTTATCCTGGGAGTGGGTGGCAAGATTGGTCCGGGCCTGGCTCGGCGGGCAGTGCGCGCTGCCCAAGCCGCCGGCGCGAAAATGCGGATTATCGGGACGGCGCGCCAGCCAGAGGCGCTCGCGGCCGATTCCCTGGTTGACGCGGGGGTCGAGATTCGGTGCGTTGACCTGCTGGATCCCTCGTCCTTCGCCACCTTGCCCGATGCCCCGAACGTAATCTTCATGGCGGGGCGGAAGTTCGGCTCGACCGGGGGCGAAAGCCTGACTTGGGCGATGAATGCCCACGTGCCGGCCCTTGTCGCCGAGCGGTACCGCCACTCCCGAATCGTCGCCTTCTCAAGTGGCAATATCTATCCCTTCATGCCCATCGTCTCAGGAGGCGCCACGGAGTCGGTAGCGGCCGCGCCCCTCGGTGAGTACGCCCAGTCGGTGCTGGCGCGCGAGCGGATGTTTGAATACTTCTCCGCCCGCCACGGCACGCCGGTCAGCCTGCTGCGGCTCAATTACGCCGCCGAACTCCGCTATGGCGTGTTGCTCGACATCGGCGCCAAGGTATTCGAGGGCAGGAGCGTGGATGTGACCATGGGCGCGGCCAACGTGATCTGGCAGGGCGACGTCAACTCCGTCACGCTGCGTTGTCTTGCCCACTGCCAATCGCCCCCTTTTATTCTGAATATAACGGGGCCGGAAACGCTTTCGATCCGAGCAGTGGCCAAGCGTTTTGGCGAACTCTTCGATAAAGAGCCGATTCTGGAAGGCCAGGAAGCTCCTCAAGCGTTGCTCAACAATGCCGCGCTTTGCCACCGCACGTTCGGCTACCCATCCGTGGCGGTAGACCAGATCATCGAGTGGACGGCGCATTGGATCAAGATGGGCGGCCCGACCCTCAACAAACCGACGCATTTTGAAACCCGGGACGGAAAATTCTAGTGACAGCCTCTCAACCTGTTTCCGTAGGTCTCGTGGGCCTCAGCCATCTGCACCCGCCAAGCTACATGACCTTGTTCCAGGCCATCCCCGGGACCGCCGTGATCGCCGCCGCTGATTCCAATCCGGCCGTGCTCGAGCGCTTCATCAAAGACTTCCCCATGCGGGGGTATGCCGACTGGCGGGAATTGCTTGAGAAGGAGCGGCTGGACCTGGCGGTGATCTTCCTCCCCCACGCCGATTGCCCCGACGCCGCCGTGGCTTGCGCCGCGCGGGGTGTGAACGTGCTGGTGGAAAAGCCCATGGCCGCCGGCGCCGAGGGCGTGCGCCGAATGATCGCGGCCGCCGGGAAGGCCGGGGTGATCCTCTCGACGCCTTACGTTTGGCGTTATCATCCGGTCGTTCGGCAGATGAAGAAGTTGATTGAGGAAGGCGTCACGGGCCGCATGGTGGGCTGCGAAGGCCGCTGCGCCGCGGGCCGCCTCTCGCGCTACATCGAAGGCAACGCCGGCTGGATGCTGGAGAAAGCACGGAGCGGCGGCGGCCCCATGCTTAACCTGGGAGTTCATTGGATCGACCTTTATCGCTGGCTGCTGGCGGACGAAGTCGCGGAAGTCATTGGCAAAAACGTGCGCGTCAATCAGCAGTATGACATCGAAGACAATTCTTTTGCGCTTTTGACCTTCACCCGCGGGACCGTCCTCGCCCTCGACATCAGTTACACCGTGCCGGACTCCTTTCCTTTCGGCCGGGACCTTTACATCTCCTTGCGCGGCACCGCCGGCGTGCTCTCCTGGAGCCCCTCGTTCGAGGGCGCTAAGGAGCGCTTGTTCGTGTGCAGCGACTGCGGCGATTACTCCCAGGCCGCTCACCAGCACCTCGATTTTGAACTCCCGCCGCAGCCCGGCTACGCGGGGTTGATGGGCCTTCGCTTCCTCAAGGACTTGGTGGAATCGGTTCGCATGGGCAAGCCGCCGGCCATCAGCGGACAAGACGGCCTCAAAGCACTCGAAGTGGTCGAGGCAATCTATCAGTCAGCCGAAAGTGGCAGGAGCGTAAGACTATGAGCAGTGTAAAAATTGTGGTTACTGATTTCATTGAGCCCGACCTCCAGTGGGAAGCCAAGGAATTGGCCGGGCGCGGCGTAGAGTTCCAAACTCATCAGCTCAAGTTCGCACCGAGTACCGATGTCATCGCTGCGACTCGCGACGCCGACCTGGTGATCGTCAATATGGTGCCGATTACTACGGAGGTGATTTCCCAGTGGGAAAAATGCCGGCTGGTCATCCGTCACGGCGTTGGTTATGACAACGTTGACGTAAAGGCGCTCAGGAAAGCGGGCATCCCGCTCTGTTACGTTCCTGATTACTGCGCGGAAGAAGTCGCCGAACAGGCCATCGCCCTGCTGTTTGCCTGCGGCCGGAAGCTGGTGGCCAGCCGCCGCGTGCTCGACTGTTCGTCGGCCCAAGGGTCCTGGGATTTTGCCGGTGTTGTCCCCATGTTCCTAATGGCCGGGCAAACCCTGGGCATCATTGGTTGCGGCCGCATCGGGTCACTCGTCTATCGCAAACTGAAATCCTTCGGATTCAAATTCCTGATTTGCGATCCGTATCTTTCGGAGGAGCAGAAGCGCAAGTTGGGAATCGAGGTGGTGGATCAGGAAACCGTGTTCCGCAACGCCGACTTCGTCAGCATCCACACGCCCCTGACGGCTGAAACGCGGCATCTGGTAAACGCCCGCACCCTGGCGATGATGAAACCTACCGCCTACCTCGTCAACACGGCGCGTGGGCCGATGGTGGACGTGCAGGCACTGGCGGAGGCGCTGCGAAACGGAGTGATCGCGGGCGCCGGAATCGACGTTTACGAGGTCGAGCCCCCGCGTCCAGACTTCCCGCTCTTCGGCCTGCCCAACGTGATCTTGACGCCGCACCTGTCCTGGTATTCCGAAAACTCCGGCCGACGCATCCGGGAGTTGATCGTGGTGGAGATCGACCGATTCCTGGCCGGACAGCCCCCACGCTACATCGCCCAGTGCGCGGCTTGAGAGGAGTAAGATGAACAATCCGAACAAGAAGGTAACCGCGGTGAAGGGGCCGTTGCCCGGTCCCCGATCCCATGAACTGTTGACTCGCTGGGCGCGCGTAGAAGCGCAATGCACGGGTTACGAGGCAAAAGTCGCGTGGGACCACGCTTCCGGCGTGGTCGTGACCGACGTTGACGGCAACACCTTCATCGACTGGACCTCGGGAGTTTTGGTGACCAATGTCGGGCACTGCCATCCGGATCTGGTCAAGGCCATACAAGCAGCCGCCGCAAAGCTCCTGAACAATTACGAGTGCCTGCATCCTGGGCGGGTAGAAGCCGCGGAAAAGCTGATTTCCGTCTTGCCGCCCCACCTGGACAAGTGTTTTTTCCTAACCACCGGAAGCGAGGTAGTGGAAGGCGCCCTTCGTATCATGAAGCGGAAGACCGGCAAATTCGAAATCATCAGTTTCTACGGTGGGTTCCACGGCCGCACCTACGCCGCCTCGAGTGCCGGAGGGCTGCCAGGCCCAAAGAAGGGCTATGGTCCCGCCATGCCCGGCTCAATTCGCGTGCCGTTCCCCAATTGTTATCGTTGCCCGTTCCGCGCTGACCCTGCAACCTGCGACATGCTGTGCCTTGATTACATTGAAGACGCTGTACGCGCCAACAGCACCGGCAGCCTGGCGGGGTTGATCGTCGAACCCTACTTGGGGGCGGCGGGGTTCATATTTCCCCCGGTGGGCTGGCTGAAGCGGCTGGAGGAATGGCTACGGGGACGCGGACTGCTGTTCACTCTCGACGAAGTGCAGTCCTCTTACGGCCGCACCGGGAAATTCTGGGCGATGGAGTGGGAGGGACTGACTCCCGATCTGGTCAGCATCGCCAAGGGCATTGGCAGCGGGGTTCCAGCCTCGGCGATTGCGGCTCGAGGCGAAATCATTGGAGCGCTGGGGCCGGGCGAAATGAGCAGCACCATGGGGGGCAATCCGCTTGCCAGCGCCGCGGTCATCGCCGTGATTGACATCATGAAGCGTGAACATCTGGAGGAAAACGCCCTGCGCATCGGCAAGTTGATGAAATCGCGCCTGCGGGAATTGCAGGAGAAGTCTCCGTATGTGGGCGATGTTCGCGGCATGGGCCTGGTTATGGGCGTTGAGCTGGTCAAAGACAAGACGACGAAAGAGCCCGCGCCCGAGCTCACCCGCAAATTGATCGACCTGGCGGCTGAGAACGGCCTGCTGGTGGGTTCCGTCGGTGTTTTCGGAAACGTGATTCGCGTGGCTCCGCCGCTGGTGATATCCGAAGCGGAAGCCCACGAGAGTCTGGACATCTTTGCCAAGGCGCTTTCGCTGCTATGACTAATCTCTCCCCAACGGAAATCCGCGCGGCGGTCGAGGCCGTACGTGCTGACACCGTCCGGTTTCTTTGCGATCTTATTCGCTTCCGCTCTCTCTCCGGCCAGGAACGGGAAACCGTTGATTGCGCCGCCGCGCGCTTCGCGGAAGTCGCGGAAGTGGAGCGCGTCGCGCTCTCGAACTCACTTCGTGATGATGAGGACTACGCTGATCCTGTGCCAGGGATCGAGTATGAGGGGCGTTCAAATCTGCGTCTGCGCGTGGCTGGGACGGGTGGCGGGCAATCGCTGCTCTTCAACACCCATCTCGATGTGGTGCCGGCGTCGGAAGGGCAGGCGCATGCTTTTGAACCTCGCGTGGAGGCCCAGCGGGTGTACGGGCGCGGCGCCTGCGATGCCAAAGGGCAGGTGGCGACGATCTATGCAGCGCTACTGGCCGCGCGGCGATTGGGGTTGAAGCTGCGGGGCGACGTCCTGGCGCACCTGGTGGTGGAAGAGGAAGTGGGAGGTAATGGGACGTTGGCCATGGTGCGAGGCGGCGAAAACGCGGACGCCTGCATTGTGATGGAGCCCACCGAACTCCGCATTCTGTCTTCGGTACGCGGGGCCGTCTGGTTCCGCGTGATCTGCACCGGCCGGCCCGGCCACAGCGGCCGCGCGGGCGATACGGTGAGCGCGCTGAAAATGGTCATTCGCGCCATGGACATTCTCGAGCAGTATCACGCCCGCCTGTTGGCGGCGTCCCGTGGAATCCCGCTCTTCGATCCATTCCCAAACCCTATGCCGATCACCTTTGGGAAGCTCGCGGCGGGGGACTGGCCGGCCACGGCGCCGGCGCGTGCTGTCGTCGAGGGCGTGCTGGGCCTTCTCCCCAACAAGACCCGTTACCAGGTGATGGAGGAAATGCGCCAAACACTGCTTGACAGTGGAGACGCCTGGCTGCGGGAACATTTCCAGCTTGCATTCATGTACCGGCACGACGCCCATGTTCTGGACCCTGGGCATCCGCTCGTCACCGGTTTGCAGGCGTGCTGCCGCGAAAATGGAGGGCGGGGTGAAGTCAGCGCCATGACCGCTTCCTGTGATTCCTGGTTCTATAATAATCAACTCCATATTCCTACGGTGGTGTTCGGTCCGGGCAGCCTGCGTTTTGCCCACACCAACGAAGAACAGATCGGTTGGGATGAAATCAGCGAAGGGGCGGCCATCCTGATGCACTTCCTCCAGGCATGGTGCGGTTGACGGCAAGCGCGCAAGCTCGGGTGAAAACTCCGACCGCCTGCCACTTAGCCCGGATTTTTCACCACGACTCAGGAAGGGCGGGGCTTTACAGGCTGCGGAAAAACCCATAAATGCTGTCATCCTGAGCCCATTCTTTGTCATTCTGAGCGCAGCGAAGAATCTCGCTCTGCCGCTCAGGGTAAACTACGCGAAGGATCTCGCTGAGCATTTTGAAGGCAGGGCGAGATTCTTCGGCGCCTACGGCTCCTCAGAATGACAGTGCCGTTGAGTTTTTACGCAGCCGGTAAGGCCCCGCCCTTCCGGCAACGTCCAAAAGTCATGAGAAGTCAGGGGCGAGGAATGGGAAAGTACTTTTAAGGGCATCGAAGCACAGAGAACGTTGAAGGTACTTTTGATTCCGGAGTGAGGAAGCAATGCCACAGGACGCGCGCCTGGGTTTCGGATTGCTGGGGACGGGACTGATTGCTCCCTTCCATGCCAAAGCCATTCAGGCATCGAGCGTGGCTCGCCTGGTAGCGGCTGCGGATACGGACGCGGCTCGCCTGGCAAAGTTCACGGGGGAGTTCAATTGCAAGGGATACGATACCTTGGATGACATGCTCGCCGACCCGGAGATTCAAGTCGTCAATATTCTCACCCCCAACCATTTGCACACGCCTGCCGTGCTGCAAGCGGCCCGAGCCGGCAAGCATATCCTGGTGGAGAAGCCACCCGCCATGTCTCTTGCCGAGATGGACGCGATGAAAGAGGCTGGCGCGGCCGCAGGGGTCAAGATCGGCGTCGTGCTTCAATGCCGAACGCGGCGGTCCGTCCAAGCCATTCGGGAGGCTATCAACGAGGGGCGTTTTGGGAAAATCTATCACGCCGATACCTGCATGAAATGGTTTCGTCCTGCGGACTATTACCGCATGGACGCCTGGCGCTCATCGCGCCGCTCCGGGGCGGGTGTGACCATTCAGCAGGCGTTCCATTACATTGACTTGCTGCAATACCTGGTGGGCCCCGTCAAGTGGGTACACGCCCACATGACCAACCTCGCGCATCCCGGGGTAGCTCTGGAAGACACCGCTTTGGCTTTTGTGAGGTACCAGAACGGCGGGCAGGGCGTTGTGGAGGCTTCCACCGCCTTATGGCCCGGGACCGACGTTCGAATCGAGGTGAATGGAGAAAAAGGCACGGCGGTCTTGGCCGGTGAGCGCATGGACACTTGGAAGTTCCGGGAGGGGCGGCCCGAGGATGAGGAGATTCGCCGTTTGGGAAGCGCAGCGGCCGCGACCGGCGCGCGGGGCGCGGCCGACCTGGGATATACCGACCATCAAGCGGTCATTGAAGACATGGTGCGGGCTATCGAAGCCGGTCGTGAACCGATGATCACTCTGGCAAGCGTGCGTGCCACGCTCGAGTGGGCCCTGGCTATGTACCAATCCGCCAAACAACATTCCCCCGTCGAGTTGCCGATCGTGGATGAACAGGCGGTTTGGTGAGTCTGGAATCGCGCAAGCCAGGACCGGTCACGGCTCGCCACCATTTCCCCGCGGCACGACCGTCAAGCCACCGCCGGATGGGAGACGATGCGCACGGAAACCTCGCGGGCGGCGGACTTCACGGCCTCCCCCAGCGTGGGGGTTTTCTGCGGGGTGATTCTGCTGGCAGGTCCCGAGATACTGATCGCCGCCACGGCAATTCCTCTCCCGTCCAGGATGGGGGCGGCGATGCAGCGGAGCCCCAATACGCTTTCTTCATTGTCCACGGCATATCCGGCATGGCGGATGGAGTTAATCTGCCGGGACAACTGGGTGGCGGAAGTCAGGGTGTTCGGTGTGAACGCCAGGAAGCGCAGCGATTTGGTGAGCCGTTCGCGCTGTTCGGCAGGCTGGAACGCCAGAAGCGCCTTGCCCAGAGCCGTCCGGTGAAGGACGGCCCTCGTACCGGCATTGCTTACCAGGCGAAAATCATGCGGGCTCTCAAGACAATCGATATAGACTACATCCAGACCGTCGAGGACCGCCAGGTTGACCGTTTCCTGGGTAACCCTCCAGAGCTCCCAGAGAGACTCCCGTGCCATCTCCCGCAGCGGAGCTTGCACGTTGTAGCCACTCCCCAGGCGCAAGAGCTTGGGCCCCAGGCTGTACCCCCCTTTTTCATCCCGCCGGAGGTATTTCTCTCCCTCCAGATGAGCGAGAAGGCGTAGGGCCGTGCTTTTGTTGATTCCTGCCTGGCCGCTGATTTCGTGCAGAGACACCGGGGAGCGGGAGTCCTGAAGTAAATCAACGATACGAAGCGTCTTGGTCAAAACTCCAACCGGTTTCGATTTCTTAGGTCCGCGCATGAGGTCACCATAAACGGGAGTTTAATATCTCATTTTCCATTTTACACTATGAAACGTGCAGAACATAGGAGCACTTTTAGTGCTGCCACTTTGAGTGCCTTGGATTCAAGCAGGCATTTCGAATGATGAAACGGCTTGAAGACTCGCTTGATAAGCCGCCAAACCACGGCGGTTTCGTTAATTTCACAATATGAAACAGCCAAGGATTTTACTTGACAAAACGCTTCGTGAAATATATAAATGCGATATCCCAGGACGTGGAGTTCGTCCCTCGCAAGATGAACTGCCCTGGAAGTTATGCAGCCGCCCCAAGGTGGCGATGAATAGCGCGGTCACAGTCAACTACCTCTGAATCACTTGACGGCCAATTCTGGTCGTGTGCGGATCATGCGTCGGCTCGGAAAATATAAGGAGAAATGAGACATGAAGTATGTACCTCGGCGATGTGAATGGACACACCCGCCATTTTCTTTGGCAGACGGCGTTCGAAGGGCCGCCCTGCTTCTTTTAGTCACCCTATGCTTGTTGCCGGTCGCGATGTGGGCCCAAGACACGGCCACCATCGTGGGCACCGTAACGGATTCAAGCGGCGCCATTGTGCCGGGAGCCAAGGTAACAGTTTCGAACCCCGACAGAGGATTCGTGCGCGACGTGGCTTCCGATTCAGCCGGAGACTACTCGGCGGTTAGAATTCCCATCGGCAACTACGTCGTCAGCGTCGAGGTGTCGGGCTTCAAGAAGCTTGAGCACTCGGGAATCGCCCTCACCGCAGGCCAAACCCAGCGTGTCAACCTCGTTTTGGAGGTCGGACAGGTTACGCAGGAGATCCAAGTCGCGGGGAACGTCGCAAAGGTCGAAACTGAGAATGCGACTGTTTCCGACGTCGTGACCTCCAAACAAATCGAAAACCTTGCCCTAAACGGCAATAACGTGATGGGGCTGGAATTCCTCATCCCCGGCGCCGCCATTGGTAATGGCCAGGATTCCGCCATGCAACTGGGCCACTCCGGCGGCGAGGTAACGGTTTCCTTCAACGGCAACCGGAACGAATACAGCCAGTTGGAATATGATGGAGGAAACAACGCCCAGGAAAGCTCGCAAGCCAACGGTGGCGCGGTCACCCCGGCCCTCGATTCCATCGCGGAATTTCGCATTTCCACCTCCAACTACGGCGCGGACGTGGGCCAGCATGCCGGCGCACTGATTGAAATGGTGACCAAGGGCGGCACCAAAGACTTCCACGGCGGCGCCCACGAGTTCGTCCGCAACCAGGCCCTGGATGCGAACGACTTCTTTGCCAACCAGGAGATCAATCCTCCGGGAGGGAATGCCCCCAAAACTCCCCTCCAGTGGAACATGTTCGGTTGGACCTTGGGTGGACCTTTCTTCATTCCCAAAGTCTACAACACCAGTAAACGCAAGACTTTCTTCTTCTGGTCGCAGGAATGGGCGAGATATCGTGCGGCACAACTTATATCGGCTGCAGCTCCTACCCAGCGGATGCGCCAAGGTGATTTTAGTGAATGCGACCCGAACTCTGGGGCTTATCTGGGGGGCCAATACCCTCAATACTTCTCCCCCGCAAACTGCACCCTTCCGACGGTCAATGGGGCGACTGTGGACACCGTAACGCCCGTAAACGGCAACGCGGCGGCTTTTCTGAACGCTTATGTTCCCCTGCCCAACAATGGTCCCATCGGATACGTTTCCGCTCAAAAGGTACCGACCAATTACAGCGAGAAACTTATTCGGGTTGACCAGAACCTTAGCGACAAAGCCTCATTGTTCGTGCGCTTCACCGATGATTCCTGGGTCAAGGAGACGGTCCCCGCCCTCTGGTCGGGAAACAGCTACGACACGACGGCGACCAACTATATTGTTCCCGCCCGGCAAACCGTGGCGCATTTCAACTACAACCTCAGCCCGACGCTGATGAACGAATTCGTGATGAGCTATACGGATACTCCCCATTTCATTGCCGTGCTGGCAGGGCCGGGGAGCATTGCCAAGTCGGTGATGAAGCCCTCCGACTGGAGCGCCAGCACCTTCTTCCCGGCTAACGCCGCGGTTAAGCTGATGCCGGGAGTCAGTGTGGGTGGTGGGTTGCCTTTCAGTTTTGATGCTGACAATGGCAACTACCGGGGCCCCTACGATGCCGAACCCGTTTTTACTTATCGGGATAATCTCGCATGGGTCCATGGGAAACACACCGTCAAGACCGGTTTCTTCATGGAGAAATTCCAATTGACGGAACAATTCGGTTTCGAGACCCAGGGGTATTACAGCTTCGCCAACTCCGGTCCCCTGACCACTGGGAATTCCCTGGCGGACATGTTCCTGGGACGCATCAATCAGTACCAGGAAGGAACTTTCAATAATCATGGTGACTACACGGGCGGCTACGGCGTGGGACACTGGAGGAGGACGGACTTCGAGCCTTACATCCAGGACGACTGGAAGGTTACCAAACGGCTGACCATCAACTACGGCGTCCGCTACTACCTGTTGATTGCTCCACATGATGTCACCAATCCGACCGTCGACTCGAGCTTCATTCCTGCCCTTTACAATCCTGCGGCAGCATCTGTACTCAACTCCAGCTTCACCTTGCAGCAGAACGCTGCCACGGGCCAGGTCAACGACTTCACCGCTTTTGGCAACGGATTGGTGGAATGCGGTACGGCGCCAGTGGCGAAGGGCTGCCAGCTAACCTACAAATGGAACATCGGACCTCGCTTCGGTTTTGCCTATGATCCCACGGGATCCGGGAAAACCGCAATCCGGGGCGGATTCGGTATTTACTACGAACCCGGAAACGGCAACGACGCGAACGAGATCGGGCTGGAAGGCAACGCTCCCACCACGCTGTCTCCCATCAAGACCAACATTAATGGCTACAACTTCGGTTCCGGTGGATTCCAAGGCGTCAGCCCGGCTGACATCCAGTCGATTCCTTACACCCAGAAGAATCCCGCCGTAAGCCAATACAATGTCGATGTTCAACATGAATTCCGGGGGAGCAACATCTTGAGCGTGTCTTACGTCGGCACGTCGGGGCGGCATTTGGATACCAATCGCAACCTGAACCAAATTCCGATTCCGGTCGGGACGATGAATGTTCCGGCGTTGTCCTCTGCGATTGGCGGCCCCTGCGATGCCTCCGGTAACTGCAATGTCCAGAGTATTCTGGAGACGAATGCCGGGGACACCGATTACTTCCGCCCCTACCAGGGATTCGGCAATATCCGGCAAAAGCAGTTTTCGGCCGTGTCCAGCTATAGCGCCTTGCAAGGTAACTTACGTCACACCACAGGCTACGGCCTGACCCTGCAAGCTGCCTACACCTGGTCCCACATGATTGATAATTCCACCTCGTCCTATAGCATGAGTACCGTGGATGAGAATTACGACATGAAACGCTGGAAGGCAACCTCCGACCTCAACCGCACCAATGTCCTGAGCCTCAACTATATCTATGATATGCCGTTCTTCAAGAACTCCACCAACAAGTTCGCCAAACAGACAGTTGGAGGATGGCGGCTCAGCGGCATCACCGCGATTATGAGCGGACCACCCACAGGCTTCTATGGCTGCGGCGTGGCTGGATACAGCACGGGTATTGGTGGGAGTTACGATTGCAACCCCACCGGCGCGCTTAAGATCTCGAAGAGTGTGGTTAACGATCCTACCTACGGGCCGATGGTCCGATGGTTTGACCCGTCAACAGTTTCCCAGCCTGCTCTTTCACAACTCGCCGCCAACGGTGAGCCCGGCATGTTCGGATACATGGGTCGCAACCCCTTGACCGGTCCCGGCCGCAACAACTGGGACCTCGCCCTCTTCAAGGACTTCCAACTTCCTTGGGCCAAGAGCGAGCACTCCACCCTCCAGTTCCGGCTGGAAACCTTCAATACCTTCAACCACACGCAGTGGCTGGGCGTCAGCACCGGCTGCAACGGTAATCCCAATACCGACGGCAGTCTGGCCTTCGGTCGAAGCTGCGGTGGGGATCAATACAACCCGGGTAATGGCGAAGTCAATTCTGCCTGGAACCCGCGCAATATCCAACTGGGAATGAAGTTCCTTTTCTAGTTGGGTTATGCTTGTTCGATTACTTGTCAGCCCTGGCTGCTCCTTCAAGAGTAGCCAGGGCTAGTTTTTTTGGCCGGGCATTACCTTCCACAACTCCATAAGGAGACACGCCATGAAGCGCCGTAGATTCCTACGGGAATTCCCTGCTCAAGCCCTCGCCGCAGCTTCCGCCGTCACCGCCCTATCTAGTGGCGCAAGGTATGCAGCCACGGCTGAACGGAAGGGCGACTGGATCGATCCAGCCACAGCCATGGACTGGCAGGCGCGCTGGGAGAAATTCATCATCACCGATTCCACCAAGAACCGCTACTGCGACACGGAAATGGCCGAGGAGCTGGGCTGGCTGGTCAGTCCGTTTCTCAACGGTTTCTACTATGGCTATCTCGCCACGCACGATACGCATTGGATCGAAAGATTGGTGGATTGGACGGATTCCTGTATACGGCGCGGCGTGAAGGAACCGGACGGTCACCTCGGTTGGCCCAAGGTAGACGCCCAGACGGAAGGTTTTGACTATGACAGTATGCTGGGCGAAGGAATGATTCTGCGCCCCGTGGTCTTGATGGCGGATGAGATTCTGAAGACGCCGGCGCTGAAAGCGCAATGGGGCGGGAAGGCGGAGAGCTATCTGGAGTTGGCCGAACGAACGTTTGAAAAATGGGAGTCACGCGATGCCTGGCGCGATTCCCAAGTGGGCGGCCTGTGGGTTGTGCAATACTTTGGAATCGACCCCAAAACCAACACCTGGACCGAGGGCTTTGCGCGGCGGACGACCGAAGCATTTTCACATCCCGACAATAAAGAGAATCAAATTGCTCGCTGGCTGATCGCCATGTTTGATGTGACGAAGAAGCCGATCTACCGGAAGCGGGCCGAACAATGGTGGCAGCTCATGAAATCACGCATGAAGACACGCGAGGGGGGGAAGTACTTCGTCTGGGACTATTGGGATCCTGCCGGCCCCTGGGACTACAAGCCGGACGGCTCGACGAAGCACTGGGTGGGTGTGCACCCCAACGGCGGCTACTACTCCAGCGATCTGGAGGGCATCGCCGCGGCCTTCGAGCACCAACTGGTGTTCAGCCGCCAGGACATCGACCGCCTGATTTCAACCAACCGCGATTTTATGTGGAACCAGCAAATTGCGGGAGCGAAATTCCAACGCATCGATGGCGGCCCGCCTGACCCACGGTGGCAGAACTCGCCCGGGCTCCTGTGGGACGCGCTCATACCCTACGATGAGACACTGCGCAAGATTTTCGTCGCTAATCACCATCCGGGGGATTGGGGCGGCCTGAGCGCCACCCCCTGGTTTCTCTCGCTTGCCCGCAAGGGCTGATGAGCGCGCTACGCTTGCTGAAAGCGAAGAGCTCTCTCTGCGTACCAGCGCCCCGGCGGTGACGAAGGGGCGGTTCGCGAGCCGCCCCCTTCTTCACCGCTACGGCGCCACCTTCAAAATCCCCTGCACCGGAATGTCCGACGACGACTTCCCTACCATGATTTCGAAGTCGCCTGGCACCACCCGCCAATGCATGTCGATATCGAGCAACTGGAGATCCTCCGGGGTAAGAGTCAGGGTCACGGCTTTGGTTTCACCCGGTCCAAGCGCCACTCGTTCAAAGCCGTGCAGTTGCTTGACCGGTGTGGAAACCGGGGCGAACTTTTCATGGGTGTAGAGTTGTACCGTCTCCACACCCGCGCGGTCGCCCGTATTCTTGACGTCCACGCTGACGCGCGCCTCGCCTCCGGGATGAATCATGGGAGGATCGATGCGAAGATTGCTATACTCATACTTTGTATAGCTCAACCCGTAGCCAAAGGGATAAAGGGGCGTGGCGGGCATATCCACGTAACCCCGGTTCTTGGTCCATCCCAGGCTTTCCCAATACTGCTTGGAGGGTTTGTAGTTGTAGTAGATGGGTAACTGGCCCGAGTGGCGGGGAATGGAGATGGCCAGGCGGCCGCTGGGGTTGTAATTACCGAACAGGACGTCGGCCACGGCCGTGCCTCCCAGCTCTCCGGGCCGCCACGCTTCGACAATTGCCGGCACGTGCTCAGCGGTCCAGCGGGTGGAGAGCGGCCGGCCGTTCACCAGCACCACTACGGTGGGGGTGCCGGTTTCTTGGACGGCGCGGACAAGGTCTTCCTGCACGCCGGTTAAATCAAGGTTGGCAATGTCGTGGCCTTCACCGTCCGTGGGCGGGTCCTTCTCCTCGTCCACATCATTCTGGCCCTGGTTTTCGCCCACCACCACAATCGCCACCTCGGCGTTCTTGGCAGCGCGGATGGCTTCGGCGAATCCGCTTTTGTCCTCGCCTAACACCCTGCAGCCCTTCACCGCGGTCACCTTGGCTTGCGGCCCGGCTGCGGCTTTGATGCCTTCCAGAATGCTCACCACGTGCTGGGGAATCGCCTTGGGCGAATAATCGCCGAGTTGATTCATCATGTTGTCCGCGTCCGGACCAATCACCGCCACCGACTTCAGGTTCTTCTTCAGGGGCAGGAGGCCCTGCTCATTCTTCAGCAGCACGATGCCTTCGCGGCCGGCGCGCAGCGCCAAATCCTGGTTCGCCTGGGAATGCACGATACTTGCAGCGCGGTCTACATCAACGTAGGGATTTTCGAACAAGCCCAGTTGGAACTTCAGTTTCAGCACTCGGCGCAGCGCCCGGTCTACGAGCGCCATCGGCACCATTCCTTGTTCCACCGCCTCGACCAGAGGGCCCATATAAGCGGGCTCATAAGTGATGTTCAGATCGACTCCGGCCTTGAGCGCCAGTGCGCCGGCTTCCTTCTGGGTGGGAACGATCTGCTCGTAGATCAGGGTCGAGAAGCCGCCGCCTTCGCTTTCCACGACGCCTTCAAAGCCGATGTCCTTCCGAAGGATATCGTTCATCCACTTCACCGAGCCGTGGGCAGGCACGTCCTCGACCTCGGGATAACCCGCCATCACCCCCAAGCCTCCGGCCTTGGTGATCGCACCAATCCAGGGAAACATGTCGTTCTCGCGCAGGGAGCGTTCGGAAACCTCAATCGCGCCGCGCTCGAGTCCACTGGCCGGCGAGCTTTGCGTGGGAAAATCCGTCAGCACCGCGATGACCCGATCCGGACCGGCAAGATTGGTCCCTTGGGTGCCATGGACGATCTCCTCGCCGATGCGCATGTAGAGATAGGGATCTTCGGTGTAGGCTTCTTCGTTTCGACCCATCCGCGGGTCGCGGTCCAATTCCATGACCAAGGTGGATAACATGTGGATTCCAACCGAGCGGGACTCCGCTGCCGCGGCCGCGTAAACCGCTCTCACTAACTCAAGATCGAACGAACTGCCAATGGCCAGGCCCTCCGGGAAAATCGTTGCTCCCGGATACATGGCGCCGTGGGTGCCCTCTTCGTCTTGAAGCAGGGGGATTTTCAGCCGCGTCTGGGTGATCGCGATCCTCTGCAGTTCGTTGAAGTACTCCGCATTGTGGCGGGGATTTCCGTCACGCAGCACTTCGTTGGCCAGGGTAAAGAATCCGCAGGCCGGACCGATTTCGTTGGTGTAAGTTCCGGCGGCGAATCGCTTACACGCCTCCCTCTTGGCCGGAATGGTCGTTCCCAGTTCATCCACATAAACACAGGGCAAGTTAAGCTGCCCAACCTTCTCTTTAAGCGTCATGCGGCTCATCAGGTCGTTGACACGCTCATCGACCGTGCGCTTCGAGTCGAGGTAGATCGGCAACTGGCTGCCGGCTTGCGCGAAAAGTATTAAGCCACTTGACAGCGCTATGGCGGCTGTCGCCACCAACCAACAAAGGGATTTCTTCCTTACCATTTCTCACCTCCAGGGAGCTTTGCGGCTTTCCTCTGATTCTGAATTGACAAACTCACATGGTTCTAATCCGTGCAATCCTCATGGTGGATACGGACACGCGGTGGCGATCTCTCCAGGCCTTTCGCGCGTCTTTGAACACTTGCGCACATCCTGGGAGTGTTCCACCATCTCTGTCACTCACTCAGGCAAGGTACTCCTTCATCATGCTGATGTAGCGACGGCACGTCACTTTCATGTCTTCGCTGGATCCGTCCTGCTCGAGGGAAAGGGACCCGGTGAATCCGAGCGTTTTCACGGCATCCGCAATGGCTTTGAAGTCCATCACACCTGCGCCGATGGCAACGTATTCCCGCATCCGGGCGTCGATATCGCGCAGGTGGAGATTCATCAGGTGCCGGTTCGCCTTGAGAGCAGCGACGGGCGGGTACTCCCGCTGATTCATAGCCCAACCACAATCGAGGTTGAAGCCGAAGGAGGGGTCGCCAACCGCGTCCCGGAGGCGCAGGAAGCTGTCGGTGACGGGCATCATGGTGTGGGTGTGGTTTTCGATGGAGAACTTCATGCCATGCGCCTTCGCGCGCGCCAGGCAGGACTGGATGGTCTCCACGAAAAGAGGCCATAGTTTGTCGAAGTCATAACCTGGAGCGATGTCGATATGAAACTTTTCGCCGGGTTTGGGATCGCTCATGAAGTAGCGCGGCAGGTATTCGGCTGAGGCACTCAGTTCCCGAGCCCACGGCGCCACGATGTTCACCATGGGCGCGCCGAGTTGCTTCCCGATCCGGCAACCTTTCTCGAAGTAGTCCAGGCTGCGCTCCCGCTCTTCCGGGTTCGTACTGGTCAACCCCTGCACGACGGGCTGAAAGAAGGGAAACTGATTGACCTCCAAGTGATTCCGCTCGAGTTGTTTCTTGATGCGGTCGATCGTAGCGTCGGTCCAGTACTCGTCGACGTCTTTGCGGGAATTGGCAATCAGTTCTATGGTCTCGAACCCGAGGCTGCCGATAATGTCGATGGCTTCCTCGGGGTGAGCGCCCGGACCGAGACTATGGAAATTCCAGCTCACAGACCCGATTTTAGCTCGCCGTTTGCCGTCAGCGCCTCCCTGGAAAGCGGGTGGGACGGGCGACGCCGAAAACGAGGCACTCGCACTTGCGATCAATGAACAACTCCCCAGACCTAAAGCCGATATGAATTCGCGACGTTGCATGGTTTTTCTCCTTTGTTGTATTACTGCCGTCTTGGCGGGTGGCGGTGGCCCGCGCTTTTTCAGTGTCGCGTAGGCCAAGCCGCCCCCTACGCAGCTTGCGGCACAGATACCCCGAGTTTCGATCGAGACCATCCTCAGGGCTTGGGCGCGTGAAAGGCAAACTGGCCGGACGCTACTTCGAACACCAGGGCTGAACCTTCCTGCCGCAGGTAACGAACGCCCTCCGCCTGGGAAACGGGCCGGCCGCTTTCGGTAACGTGCTCCAGCGAGTTACCGGGCAAGAAAACCGTGGCAGAGGCGTTGGCCGGAATCCGGACTGTCAACTCGAAACCGGCATCGTCGCGCTTCCAACTGCTCTCAACCCTGCCTCGCACCGTGTCGTGCCACGCTTTCACCCAAGTCACATCGCCGACCGGCTGGGGCTTGATGGTAATGCGATCGAAATCCGCTTCGATCCCTGCCAAGCCAGCGTAAAACCACTCTTCAATGTGGCCAAGCATGCAGTGGTTCTGCGACGAAGCGGGGTCTGCGTCCCAGGCTTCGGTGAGCGAGGTGGCGCCCCGCGCAAGTTGCGCGCCGTAACTGGGGGGGTCAGTGCGATTGGTCATGGCGAAAAGCAGGTCGGAGCGTCCCCCGTCGAGGAGCGCACGGACAAGGTAATGGTAGCCGATGTCGCCGGCGGTCTGCTGATTGCCGCGGCGCGTCACGTCGTTGATCAGGGCTTCTAGGACGCGCGCACGTTCTCCGTTCGGACATAGGTCCATGACCAGCGGCATGGCTTGTGCGGTCTGGCTTCCCGTAGCGTATTGCCCCGTTTTCGGATCCAAAAAGCTGCGATTAAACGCCTCCTTGACGCGCTCCGCAAGCGCGGCGTACCGATCGGCGGCTGCCTCGTGCCCCAGCAGACGGCTCGCCTGCTCCATTACGCGCAGATCCTGATAATACGTGGCCGTTGCCGTCACCCCCAGCGGGGTGAGCTTCGAAACCCCCGGCTCCCCGGGTCCGATATCATACCAATCGCCCAGCCCGTAGGAGATGATATAGTTTTGCGCCTTATTTCCCAGATAGTCAATGTATCGAGCCATGGCCGGCAGGCTCTCTTCGAGAGTGCGCCGGTCGCCGTATTTCCGGTACAACCACCAGGGGACCATCACCATCGCGCTTCCCCATTCCGGAGAATCCCCGAATCCGTAGGCGTGGACCGCATAGTTGGGCGCGGTGTCAGGGATAAGCCCCTCGACGGTCTGCGCATCTCGCATGTCGCGTGCGATTTTGGGGAAGTACGACGCGAGGTCGTAATCGAACCCGATGCTGGACGCCATCAAGTAAGGCACTTCCAGCCAACCGAGTTTCTCGCGGTGCGGGCAGTCGGTGACCACGCTCTGCAGGTTACTGCGCACCGCCGCGTCGATCAGTTTGTGGATACGGTTGAATAGCGGGTTCGAGCAGGTAAACCCGCCGGCCTGGGGCGCCGAAGAGTAAAGGAACTGCCCCTCCAGAGCGGTTACTTCGGCATCACCTTCCACCTGGACGTAGCGGAAACCATAATAGGAAAAGCGGGGATGCCAGGTCTCCGGGCCGCCGCCCTTCAACGTGTAGGAGAAATACTCGGGGCCACCTGAGCTTCTTTGGGTAACGAAGCCCTTGCCATCAAGCAGCTCTCCAGGGGTGAGGCGTACCTGAGCTCCGGCCTTACCGCGCACGGTAATCTGCGGCCAGCCAGCGAAATTCTGGCCGAGGTCGTAAACATGAATTCCCGGTGCAGGCTCGCTGATTTTCTCAGGGGGAAAGACTTGCATCACTTTGATGGGCGGCTGTGATTGGGAAAACAGGCGCTCCGTCGAATCATCTACGATCTCGGCCGCCTCCCAGCCCTGCTCGGCGAAACCGGGCTCGTTCCATCCCGGCTGCTCCTGGCGAGCGTCATAATCCTCCCCGCCATATATGCAAGAGAAGCGGGTGGCGCTGGGCGCGGCTTTCCAGTTTCCATCCGAGACGATGGCTTGCGTTGTGCCATCATCGTACTCGATGCGAAGATGCAGGATGAATTTGGGGCGGCCAAAACTTCCGGTAAACTTGACGTAGCGGCCGCCCGCCACATTATACATGCCGTTCCCCAGGAGCACGCCGACGGCGTTGGCTCCTGGGCGCAGGAAATCTTCAACGTCGTAAGTCGCGTATAAATTCGTGCGGCGATAGTTGGTCCAGCCGGGTTCCAAAACGTGGTCGCCCACTTTGCGGCCATTGAGATACAGCTCGAAGAACCCTAACCCGCAGACGTATGCCGTGGCGCGACTTATGTTGCGCTTGAGCGCGAATTCCCGTCGAAACATGGGCAGCGGGCCGGAGTTAATGGCGGTGCGACTCCAGGCGACCCAAGTTGCCTGCCAGTCTTCGGGCTTCAGGATTCCCATGGACCAGCTTGCCGCGGCGCTCCATTCCGATGGATTGCTGTTCTTATGCCATGCCCGTACTTTCCAGTAGCAGCGCTGGTGGGACAAGAGCGGCTTGCCCGCATATAGGATGTTAAGGCTCTCGCCGCTTGCCACCTTGCCGCTGTCCCACAGGTCCGTCTGTCCACCTTCGAGCGCTGCCGGCGAGGAAGCCACGAGTATCTGGTAGGCAGATTGCGACTGAGCCCGCTCCAAAGACGCGAGTGTCCAACTGAGACGCGGCTGCACAGCGTCGATCCCGCGCGGTTCAACCCGATACTCACAACGGAGGTTTGCTGGTGTGACACCCGGCGACGCCAGGAGCGCCAACAGGAAAAGAGCAGTCATTGAACCTCCTTCCACGGCGGCCACGAGTGCCCGGTTGGCACGTCATCATGGTCCTGAGAAGGGTGGTGAGAGCACATTGCCCCGCCAGAAGACAATCGACCCAAACCCCTAGTGGAATTTCTTCACAGATTCCAAGAACTGTTTGGCCGTGCGATCAAGGTTTTCGACGGCTCCCCTCCCTAGCGGCGCCAAAGTGCGCCAGAGGTTAGACAATGTCTTCGCTCTTCGCGTCCCATCGTACCGCTCGCTTCTGGTGATAGGAAGCGATCGACATCTGGCAAGCGATGGCTGAGCGGTAACCGATTTCAAACGGGCAGTTGGGTTTTTTCCGGCTGCGCATACAATCGAAGAAGTTCTGCATATGTTGATCGGTAGCCTCGAAGTATCCATGCGACTGTCCTCCTTGCACCGGAACCGAGGAGAGGGTTTCAACGCCACGGCCCTCGCCACCTTCGGGCAGGTAGCGCACCTGGTCGCCTTCATTCCGCGCGATCATCCCTTTCGTGCCCAGCAGCATGTCATGGCCTTCGCCGTAGAAATCGTTTCCAAACATGGAATTCCACGTGAACAGGACATCCCCTTGCAGCATCGAGACGTCGATGGTGTCAGGCACCTGCATCTTGGGGGAGAGGAGGTTGGCGCCCGTCATGGTGACGCTGTCGGGTATCTTGAAATCCATCAGTTTGTACCAGAAGCCCACTTGGTGGACCATGTTCTCATATACGTTGCTGCCGTCGTAATCCCAGTAGAAGCGCCAATTAATATAGCGCTGCGGGTCGAAGGCATGAGCAGGGGTTGTCTCGCCCTCGAAAGCCTTCCAATCCACGTGCTCCGGATTGCAATCGGCAGGGATTTCGCGCGTCCATCCGCCGTAGGGCGCATTGCGGTAGTGATGGGTGTGCAACTGGGTGATAACGCCCATCTTTTCGGGGGTGACCAAGTCTCGAATCCTGGCAAAGCCTGGAGTGCTGGTCGATTGGATCCCAACCTGAACCACGCGGTCCGACGTCTCGAAAGCCTTCTTCATGCGGCGCGCGTGGCCGGGATTGAAGGCCATGGTCTTTTCCTGGTAAACGTCTTTACCCGCCTCGATGGCGGGAACAAAATGCAGAGCATGCAGGTGCTGGGGTGTGGCGATCAGGACCGCGTCAATGGACTTGTCGTCGAGTAACTGGCGGAAATCCTTATAGGTCTTGATGGATGGAACAATAGCCTTCACTTCGTCGAGGCGTCGAGTATAGACATCCGCCACTCCAACCGCTTCGACGTTGGGGCAGCGAATGGCTGCATGAAAGATCTCCTGGCCGCGGTCACCCCCGCCGATCAAGCCAATGCGGATGCGATCGTTGGCTCCCAGCACACGGCTGGAAGGGAAGAATCCGGAAGCAACCACGGCAGCCGAGCCGCCCAGCGTTTGCTTGATAAAAGTGCGCCGACTTGACATAGAATCGCTCCTTCTCGGGATGGGAAATAACATCTTGTTGGGTGATTGTTCTAAAATCACTGGGTTGTACGAACGGGGCGTCGCCTTAGACTGGTGGTCCCGCAAGCAGTGGAGCCAAGGCTCAGACCCCGCCTATCCTGAAACGGGGCCACCCTCTGGCTCGGCATGGGCTTCTCCAGGTCCAAGCCTACCCACGCCATGAGGGTTCAGACCTTACGCGCATGGCCATCTTGGACTCTATCACCCGGAGATGGAGAGTCAAGAGGTAATTTCAAATTTCAACATTAGCATTTTACTGTGTGAAATTACCTCCAACTATTGCGCCCATGTTGCGCTTTGCCGCCTTCGGCAGCTCTGCGGATTTCCACTCCCGAAAGGCAGTTGCGACCCGGCCGCTCACACCCTATGATGGTGGATGAAGGAGCCGTGGGACTTGAAAAAAGCGTTGATCCTGAGCATTGCCTCTCTGGTCCTGGCGGTATTTTCCGGCGCGGTCGGGGGTTGCCGGCAGTCTCCCCCCGGTCCTCAATCAATCTTTGAAGAAGCTCAGCGCGCATTGAGTGCCCATGACTACCTGAAGGCAGAGCAGGGATTCCGCGAGGTCATCAGAATCGACCCGGGCTCGGCGGCAGCGTATGCCGATCTGGGCGTGGTGTACATGCGAAGGAACGAGTATGGCCGGGCCATTGAAGCTTTCAAGAATGCCAAGAGACTCGCACCCCACGTGACGGGACTTGACCTGAATCTGGGCCTGGCCTATTACCACCAAAACGACTTTGCCGAAGCCATTCCACCCTTTACGCGTGTTCTTCAGTCCGATCCCGGCCAAGCGCAAGCGCGCTATTTGCTCGGCATGAGCTACTTCCTGACCGATGATTTTGAGCACACGGTGGCGACGCTCGATCCACTCCTCAACAGTCAAAAGGCGAATTTGGATTTTTTATATGTGCTGGGTATCGCTTATGGAAGGCTCAAGCGCCAAGAGGAATCCACCCGGACCTTCGAGCAGTTGGTCCGCGTGGGCGGTGACTCGGCCCAACTGCACCTGCTGATGGGCAAGGCTCACCTTGATCTCTCGGAAATCTCTCTCGCCCAGAGCGAACTGGAGAAAGCCGTGGCCCGTGACCCCAAGTTGCATTTTGCCCACTACAACCTCGGAGTGGTTTACCAGAAACAAGGCAAGCTGGATCAGGCGTCGGCACAGTACAAAGAGGAAATGTTGCTTACTCCCGACGACCCGGGGAGTACGGAGAACCTGGGCTTGGTGTACCTTGAACAAGGCAATCCGGATGAGGCCCTCGCGATCCTCCGTCAAGCGCTCAAGATTGATCCCAAGCTCTACAAATCGCTGGATGGGATGGGCAAGGCTTATCTGCTTAAGGGCCAACCCGAGCAAGCCATACCCTATTTCCAGCGCGCCTTGGTCCTCGCCCCGGACAGTGCCAAGATGCATTTCCAATTAGGCCAGGCTTACCTGAAAACCGGAAAACGCGAGAAAGCGCAGAAGGAAATCAACGAGGCAGGGCGCTTGCAGGCAGAAGTTCGAAAAAAGTTTGAAGACACCGTCTCGGGAAAGTTACCCGCTCCACAGGCTCCGGGCGAGGTGCCGTGAGTGCGCCTGGAACCGGGCGGGTGGAAGGCGGCGTTCGGATTTCTCACCACGGGTTTAGGTGGGCGGGGCTAAACAGGCTGCGGAAAAACCCCACGCCGTGGATAACCACCCCGGCGCCCAAGGCGCCACCCCTCCTGAATCAGGAGGGGAGTTGTTAAAAACGCTCCCCTCCTCAGATGAGGAGGGGTGGCGCGCCGCGCGCCGAGGTGGTGCAGACAAGGGGACAAAGGGGTAACGTTGATAAGGACAGCGCCAACACGTTTTTCCGCAGCTTATAAAGTCCCGTCCTTCCGGTAGCCCAATCCATGTATGGCGAGAAATGCGCCTCAGCGGAATTGCCCGGCCTTGACGATGCCGCGCCCTTCCTGAATTGTCACGAACTGGTCCGCCTCGATGCTCCCCACCTTTTCGACTATGCCATTGGGCCATCGGACTTCAATCTGCTCCGCTTTCTTCACGGGTCCCAGGCCGAAATGCTGCCGGAGGTCGCTTTGCGAGATATAGCTTGAACCGCTGAGCACCTCACGGATCTGCCGTCGCCCGCCCGCTGTCACTGCTATGCGGGCGCCGATAGCGGTGCGGTTCGAGCGCGTGCCGACGACCTTTATTGAGAGCCAGTGATTCCCGCTGTGGTTCTCGTTGCGCAGCAACGAAGGCGGTTCACCCTGATTCATGATCAGGATATCAATGTTCCCGTCGTTGTCGAAATCGCCGAATGCGCAGCCTCGGCTGGCGTGGGGATCGAGGACGGCGGGACCACAGAGATCCGAGACCTCCTCAAAGCTTCCGTTTCCCAGGTTGCGATAGACCACGCGCTGAGTTTTGAACTTGTAGTCGGGATGGACTTTTTCGACTTCGGGGTAAACGGTTCCCGTGACATGGAAGATATCCAACCAGCCGTCATTGTCCAGGTCGACGAAACCGGCTCCCCAGCCTACGTACCGCGTATTGACAGCCAACCCGGCGGCGGAGGTCAGGTCGTCGAAGAACTCACCCTTCAGGTTGTGGTAAAGAATAGGCGTGTCGTCGCTAAAATGGGTAAGGAAAAGGTCGAGATAGCCATCGCCGTCGTAATCACCCACGCCGACCCCCATATTGGCTTGTTCCCGGCCGTCGCCATTGACCGCCACGCCGGATTCCATGGCGCATTCGGTGAAGGTCCCGTCATGATTATTGCGAAACAGGAGGTTGGGAGTCGAATCGCAGGCCACGAAAAGATCCGGCCAGCCGTCGTTGTTATAGTCAAACGCCAGCGCGGTCAAGCCATAGCGCCCACCTGGCTGCAAGACACCGGCTTTTTCCGAGACCTCGGTAAACGTTCCGTCACCGTTGTTATGGTAGAGCGAACAAAACTCCTTCTTCAGGCCCAGCGGACCGCAGTTGACAGGCACGCCTCTATACTGGCAATACCGATTGGCGCCGCCGACGGGGGTGGTGGCCAAATCCATGTCAATGTAGCGCGAGACAAATAAATCCAGGTGACCATCGCGATCGTAATCAACAAACGTGCATCCCGAGCCATAGCGCGTGGACTTTGGCTCGAGCCCCGCCTTCCCGGTGACGTCGGTAAACGTTCCATCGCCGTTGTTGTGATACAAAACGTTCTTGCCATAGTAGGTCAGGAACAGGTCGTCGTTCCCGTCGTTATCGTAGTCTCCGATGCACACGCCGTAGCCCCAGCCGGTGTGGCGGAGCCCCGCCTTCCCGGTCACGTCGGTGAAGGTGCCATCGCGATTGTTGTGATAAAGGTGGTTCGTAGGTTCTTGGCCGGGAGGGAATCCCTCGAGCTTCGTGCCGTTCAGCAGGAAGATATCGAGCCAGCCATCCTGGTCGTAGTCGTAGAAGGCGATTCCGGCGCCATTAGCCTCCACAATGTATTTCTTTGCATACTCCTCTCCGTAAATGAGGGGAGTGGTAAGGCCGGCGCGCGACGCCACGTCAGTGAAAGTAACGGGAAAGGGCAGGCCGGAAAACTTCGGCCGGGGGGCCGCCCGAACGCCCCGCGCAGCCATACCCTGCGCACCCAAGCGATAGGGGTTGGCCAGAAAAGCTCCTGCGGAGCCCAGAGTTTTGAGGAAATTTCGACGTGTCGCGCGCATGGTAGGAAATATTACAGTACAAGTTTACCTTACTGCCTTCGTTGCGCCTACGAAATTCATGAGGTGAAGAATCCGGCGGACGGGCAATCCCATGGGGTGCTCGGCGGTGGGGAGTGGTGTCATTTTGGATGTAGCACGGGTGTCCCTCCCGTGAACGGTCACGGCCAGGATGGCCGTGCCACAGCAAATGACACCACTACCCGGCGATGCATTATTGCCTCCACCAAGAAGCCGCGGGGTGTAAACTGCTGTGGCTCAGGATTCCAACATGGAAACCCTGGGCGAGGATACGTGGAGGTCGTAATGAATCGCCGGGATTTTATGGGAAGCATGGCAGCGGCTGCCACCGTGGGACCGATTCTGAAAATGCCGCTGCCCATCGGCAGCAGCACAAGGGTGCAGCTCCCGCGCGCCGCTTGGATCGAGAAGGGGCTGATTGACGCGGGAGGAAGCCACGAGCCTTACATCTTTGTGATTCGCCGCGGCGGCGAATCGCTCAATGCCCGCAAGGAGTACGAATGGAACCAGAGTGAAGAGCTGATTCGCACGCTCCACGAGCAGGGCATCGAAGTGTTTCACACCCACCTCTACAAAGGCTTCGGCATGGCGGCAGAGGCGCCGGAAATGGAGGACGCCCGGCGCACTGCGGCCATCGTTCATCGCTACGGTATGAAAGTGGATAGTTACATCCAATGGAATACCATGATGTATGAGACCTTCTTTGCCGAAGAACCACGCGCCAAGGATTGGATTCAGCGCGACGTCAGCGGGCTACCCATCTTGCTGGCCTACGGCTATCAGCAGTCGTATCGCTACCGGCCGTGCTTTACCCACCAGGAGTATTTGGACTACCTCAAGAAGATCGTTCGCTACGCCGTGGAAGAAGTCCAGACGGACTTCATCCATTTCGACAATTTCGACCTCAACCCGGAGCCTGATTCCTGCCACTGCCCGGCATGTGTGGAGGGGTTCCGTGACTTTCTGCGAGCGAAATATCCCCCGGAGAAGCGCCACGAGCGGTTCGGCTTCGAAAATGTCGATTACGTAAATCCTCCGCAGTGGAACCGTCAGAATCCGCCGCAGAAGATGGCCATCATCTTCGACCCCGCCATTCAGGAATGGATCGATTTCCGCTGCCAGGTCATGGCCGATGCGCTGCGCCAGATGGCGGAGTATGCGCGGTCGCTAAACCCCCACGTGGCCATTGAAATCAATCCGCATGGTATCACCGGCGGAAACCGCGCCTGGGAAAATGCCATCGACCACGCGCGCCTGTTGACCTCCACCGATGTCTTCTGGACGGAGGAAGAGAATCCCTGCGTTTACCTGCCGGACGGCCGCCTGATCAGCAAGATCCGGAGCTACAAGCTGGCGCGCGCATTTCATAATATCCTGCTGGCTTACATTACCGACAACCCTGTCGCCATGGGTGAGAGCCTGGCCTTCAATCAGACGCTGGGCTTCGCCGGCACGGCGCCTATTCCGCCGGCGATGCTGCAATACGTGGCCTTTTACCGGAAAAACCGCGAGCTCTACCTGGGCACAGAGGATGTGGCCACGGTGGGTGTGCTGCGGTCGCACGCTTCGCTCACCCACCACCACGCGCGCGCGCAGCTCAGCGCGATTCTCACTGAGCAAGCTCTGATCCAGTCACGCGTGCCGTTCCACCTGATATTCGATGAGTCGATGCCCGATCTCACGAAACTCCGCGTGCTGATCCTGCCGGATTCGGAATGCCTCTCGAACGAACAGTTGGCCCACATTCGCACATTTGTCGAAAACGGCGGCGGCCTGGTGGCGATCGGCCAAGCGGGTCTCTACGACGAGTGGCGCCGTCTGCGCGTCCAGCCGGGCTTGAAGGGATTGGCCGAAGGGCAACCGCCGGCCCACGACTACGAGGAGCAGGTTGAGGAAACCGCGGCGCCCTCGGGATCAGTGCAACGGAATCAGGCCGGAAAGGGAAGAGTGGTTTACATTCCCGGGGTGGAATATGACGGGCCTCTTCCCGAAGCTGAAGCATACTTCAATATCAGCAATCGCTTCTGGAAACGGCCCAAGAACTGGGAGCAGATCATTGACGCCGTCCGCTGGGCGGCGAACGATGACCCACCCCTGCAAGTCGCCGGGCCGGATTTCCTGGTGGCCAATCTCGTCG
>JBEKQO010000047.1:0-33434 GCA_049519635.1 Terriglobia bacterium
ATCGCATTCTAACTGCAAGCTTTCCGGCAAAATGGTACCTGCCTTAACGAGGAGCGTCCCGATCACGATCGTTTGTGTCATTGGTTTCTGTCTCCCTTTTGCCCGTGCGCCCAGGACCACCACCCTTGCGGATTCCCCGCGACTCTCTTCCCGGGCAGAGATCTATCAACGACATCCTAACGCGTCGCCTTTTCCGCCGCGGCGGCCCTGAGCGGCCGATCTAGCCATTGCACAATCCACACATCCCGTCAGTAGAATCCGCTGGCCGGGGATCGAAAAGCCCCGACCAGCAAAGGCGCGTCGTGAACCCATTCTTGCAGACGGCTGACCTGCACCGGCCGCCGCTTAGTACATCCCCCCGCCCATGCCTCCCGGAGATCCTCCCGAAGCCTGCTCTTCCTTGTCCGGGTACTCACTGACCGATGCTTCAGAGGTGAGGAGGAGCGAAGCAATGGACGCAGCGTTTTGGAGCGCGGCGCGGGTGACCTTGGTAGGGTCGATGACGCCCTCTGCGACGAGGTCGCCAAAGCTCTCGGTCTCCGCGTTGAAGCCGTAGTTCTGGTCGCTGTTCAGCTTCACTTTCTCCACCACCACGGCGCCTTCATAACCGGCGTTGGCAACGATCATCCGCAGAGGCTCTTCGAGAGCGCGCGTAACGATGTTGATGCCGATCTGCTCGTCCGCGTCGCCCTTCAGCTTATGGAGGGCAGGGATACACCGCACCAGTGCCACTCCGCCGCCGGGCACGATGCCCTCCTCGACGGCCGCTTTAGTGGCGTGCATGGCATCCTCGACACGGGCTTTCTTTTCCTTCATTTCGGTCTCGGTCGCCGCCCCCACTTTAATTTGAGCGACTCCACCGACCAGCTTCGCCAGCCGCTCCTGCAGCTTTTCACGATCGTAATCGGACGTGGTCTCCTCGACCTGAGCACGAAGCTGCTTGACGCGGCCCTCAATGTCTCCACTCTTGCCAGCGCCTTCGATAATGGTGGTGTTGTCCTTATCAATGGTGATCTTCTTGGCGCGGCCCAGATCCTCCAGCTTCACATTTTCAAGCTTGATGCCCAGGTCTTCAGAAATGGCCTTGCCGTCTGTCAGGATGGCGATGTCTTCCAGCATGGCTTTGCGGCGATCGCCAAAGCCTGGCGCCTTTACCGCGCAGCACTGAAAGGTTCCGCGCAGCTTGTTGACCACCAGGGTCGCCATGGCTTCACCTTCAACATCCTCCGCAATAATGAGCAGCGGCTTGCCGGACTTGGCAATCTGCTCGAGGAGGGGCAGGAGGTCCTTCATCGCACTGATTTTCTTCTCGTGGATCAGGATTAGCGCGTTCTCCAGCACGCACTCCATCCGGTCGGGGTCGGTGACGAAGTAAGGGGAGAGGTAACCTCGGTCAAACCGCATCCCTTCGACCACTTCGAGCGCCGTCTCCATGGTCTTGGATTCCTCGACCGTGATGACGCCATCCTTGCCTACCTTTTTCATCGCCTCGGCGATGATGTTGCCGATGGTGCGATCGTTGTTGGCAGAAACCGTGCCCACCTGTGCGATCATCGTGCCCTCGACAGGCTTCGAGATCCTGTCGATCTCGCCTTTGACGTGGCTCTTGTTACCGTCCTTGCCGGTTTCATCGTAGCCACAAATGGCGCGAACCGCCCTTTCGATGCCGCGCTTCACGCCCATCGGGTTGGCGCCAGCAGCCACCGTCTTCGCGCCTTCGCGGAAGATCGCTTGGGCCAGCACGGTCGCGGTGGTGGTGCCGTCGCCGGCAACGTCGGAGGTCTTGGAAGCGACCTCGCGCACCATCTGTGCGCCCATGTTCTCCAGCGGGTCCTCCAACTCGATTTCCTTCGCCACCGTTACGCCGTCCTTGGTGATCGTCGGGGAACCGAACTTCCTATCCAGCACCACATTGCGACCCCTCGGACCCAACGTTACCTTGACGACGTCCGCAAGTTGATTCACCCCGCGGAGAATCGCACGTCGGCTCTCCTCGCCGTGGATAATTAGTTTTGCGTTTGCCATTTTCAACTCCTCCAAGATTCTGTTAGATACTTTCCTTGACGGCCGTGGTACGTTGCAAAAGCCATGGGGGGCGGCTCTCAGCGAACCACCTCCATCGTCGGCTCCTGACAACTGATTACCGACCTACTTCTTCCCGCTCGCGGTGGCAGTCTTGCCTTCTACCACGCCCAGTACCTCTTCCTCCTTCAAGATCAGAAACTCTTCGTTGTCGAGCTTAATCTCCGAGCCGGAGTACTTGCCGAAGAGGATGCGATCACCTGCCTTCACGTCCAGGGGGACGATCTTCCCTTCATCCGTCTTCTTCCCGTTTCCGACAGCGACGACTTCGCCCTCTTGCGGTTTCTCTTTTGCTGTGTCGGGAATGATAATTCCTCCCTTCACTGTTTCCTTCTCTTCAATTCGCTTGATCAGGATTCGATCGTGGAGAGGATTGAACCTCATTTATAGTCTCCTTCTGAAAAGTCTGTTCGGGCCGGCGACCCGGTTGCACTGAATTCGATCTTATGCCATGACGTCACGCGCCCTATCATGGCGACTCACTTCCAGGAGCCCGGTTCCTTTATCGTGGGCATCCATCGGGTGTCCGCACGCGAACCCCCAAACCTGCCCAAGTCCAGCGCCGTGACGGAAAGCCGTTAGAGGGCAGATACCACTCAAACGATGGCCCGCCCAGCGGGACCAGCACCGCTTAGATTCTGCCTGTCTTTCTTTCCATTGTCAGTACTGCTTTGCTCATTTCGCTGGTCAAAATGAATCACCACCGGTGGCCGCTGTAATCCTTTCATGGTCTTAACCATTGCCGAGGTGTGCACAAAATGCCCAAACACGTGGTCACGGTCGAGCAGAATGCCGCTTTCATTGCCTCTGTGATGTGGCTTGAGGAGTAAAAAGCCCAATCCGCTCAACCCCGCCCTCCAGAATCCGTCGGAGCGAGCCAGGGGCATCGAACAGGGCAAACTTGATGCTCGACAAGCCGCCATGGACCGTTAGCATATTCGGCTTCCCGGCACCTGCTTGGTTCCGGTTGAGCCCGGTTAGGGCATGTCTCTGTCCCCCGGTCTGAGAACCAGGACGCCAAGGGGCGGAATCGTTAGGCTTAGCGAGTAAGGCCTCCCATGCAGCGGCAGGGGAACCGCTTCCACACGACCGCTGTTTCCCAGGCCGCCGCCGCCGTAAAGTAAGGCGTCACTATTCAGGGCTTCTCTCCAATCGCAGCTCTCGGGCGCCCCGACGCGATAGTTGTGCCGAGGCACGGGGGTGAAATTGCATATGAAGAGAGTCACGTCGGCAGGATTCCTTGCCCGTCTCAGGAAAGAGATGACACTCCCCTCAGAATCGCCGCAATCCACCCATTCAAATCCGGCGGGTTCGAAATCCACCTCGTACAATGACGGTTGTCCCCTGTAAAAATTGTTCAAATCGCGCACCCACCGCCGTAACCCGGAATGCATCGGATGCTCCAGCAAGTGCCAATCCAGGCTGCCATCGTGGTTCCATTCATCCCATTGCCCAAATTCGCCGCCCATAAACAACAACTTCTTGCCCGGATGGCCCCACATATAGCCATAAAGGAGCCGCAGGTTTGCGAACTTACCCCAGTCATCGCCTGGCATCTTGGAAACCATCGAACCCTTGCCGTAGACCACTTCATCGTGCGAGAGAGGCAATACGAAATTCTCCGAGAAAGCGTAAACCAAGCTGAAAGTGACTTTGTTTTGGTGATAACGGCGATAGATCGGGTCCATCGACATGTATTCAAGAGTGTCGTGCATCCATCCCATGTTCCATTTGAGGCCGAAGCCGAGACCGCCGAGATACACCGGCCGCGACACCATCGGCCAGGCCGTGGATTCCTCGGCAATCATCAGGGCGTCGGGAAAGGCGGCGTACACTTGTTCGTTCATTTGCCGCAGGAACTGAAGCCCGTCAATGTTCTCCCTGCCTCCATACTGGTTGGGAATCCATTGTCCTTTCGGGCGTCCGTAATCCAGGTACAACATCGAAGCGACGGCATCCACCCGCAGGCCGTCGACGTGATACTTGTCGTACCAGAACAGGGCATTGGCGATGAGAAAACCTCGAACCTCGGAACGGCCATAGTTGAATACGAACGTATTCCACTCAGGCTGCTCGCCCTGCCGGGGGTCCGAATGTTCATACAGATGCGTGCCATCGAAATAACCAAGCCCCGCTTGGTCTTTGGGGAAATGAGCCGGGACCCAATCGACGATTACTCCGATCTCACGTTGATGAAGGTAATCCACCAGGTACATGAAATCCGCGGGCGTGCCGAATCGGCTCGTGGGTGCGTAATAGCCGATGACTTCATACCCCCAGGAGCCATCGAATGGGTGCTCCATGACGGGAAGAAACTCGACATGCGTATAACCCACCTCATGCACATAGTCGGCGAGTTGCACGGCCATTTCCCGGTAGGTCAGTGGGCGGTTTCCCTCCTCCGGCACCCTCCTCCACGAGCCGAGATGCACTTCATAAATGGAGACGGCGCAACCCAGGCCGTTTCTCCTTGCGCGGCTCGTCATCCACTCGCCATCTCCCCATGAATAGGTGCCGAGCTCCCACACCCGGGAGGCGGTTTGTGGCCGGATTTCCGCGGCGAATGCGTACGGATCGGCCTTATCTACCTCATAACCCTGGTACCGGGACGCAATGTGAAACTTGTACCGCGCCCCCGGCTCCACATTTGATATAAAGCCCTCCCATACCCCAGTCCTCCCGCGCGATTCGAGGGCATTCGATCGCGGGTTCCATCCGTTAAAGTCCCCGAGCACACTGACCTGCTCGGCGTTGGGCGCCCACACGGCGAAATGAACGCCGCGCTGCCCGTCCAACTCGCCGGGGTGAGCTCCCATCTTCTCATAGGCACGGTAGTGCGTGCCTTCTTCCAGCAGATACATGTCATAGTCGCTTATCCATGGACCTTGCGTTGGGATTCCCATCGGCTCTCGCCCGATCGACAGGGTAGCTGTAGCCTCCAAGTTCACACCCGCCCCGCTTACCCTTGCAGGCTTGCGATGCTAGGTACAAATAAGTAGCCCGGTCACAACCATTCTCCCGTCAATCAACCCTTGCTCGCCGCATGGCTATTTGCTTGCTCAGATGACGGCTCCCAATAAGGCGACCGGTCGTAATAATCGTAAAGCCTATTCTCATACTCGCGCGTGACGGTCATGGACTCGAGCCACTCCGGGGCGTTCTTGATGGTTTCCCGAGTGAGGTCGACGTAAACTTTGGAGTCCGACCAACTCACGCGGCTAATCCACTGAGGCGATACCAGCACCCTTTTCCCCGGCCACCAGTTTCGCGTATCCACCTCGAGGTAGCGAATGGCCCAGGTTTCATCATCGACCTTAAAATCCTTCACGTGGCCGATCTCACCATCTACGGCCTCGAGGTAATAACCGGTCACCTCGTCAGTGCTGCGCAGATGTGAATCCGCCGACTCTTTTCCCGCCCGGGCTCGTGCCTCTTCCGCTTCCGTCGGCGCTTCCCTTTGCACTGTCAAGCCCGCCGGGTAAGACGCAAGACCCCAGAGGTGGGGCCCACCCCAATAATAAGGGTAACCGTAATACCCAAGGTACACGGCCTCGTGCTGCCGGGAGACGGGCTTGTGCGTATCGATGGAGGGGCTGGCCTCAACCTGCTTTTTCGTTAGCGCCACATCGAGTCGCTTTGATTCCCACTCCGCCTGGCGGAGGGCAATGGGCGAGACTAGCACCAGCCGCCCACCCAACCAATCCCCTGCATTGACGATAAGGTAGCGGATGGCCCAGGTCTCATCGTCGAAATAGAAGTGTTCCAATGTTCCAATCTCTCCATCCCTGGCTCGGATCGCAAAGCCCTTTAGATCGGTGACATTTCTTAGCATTGTTCTATCCTCCTTGGCATTTCGCAACTAGACTCAACATTACGCCGCACTGTGGTCTAAGTTTCAACCTGGTCAGTTGACAAAGTCCTAGTCTCCGGTAACCCACCGATATCCTTATAGCCCGGCGACCGTTCCCCTGGCAGTCCAGTAGTGCTCACCGATCTGGTCAAAAGTGCTCATCCTGTTTGCGGTGAGGGAATGCCGTGCGGACCGGGCGAGGATTGCCGATGGTTCAACAGGGAGGCTAACCCCGGGGTTGCACAGCAGCCTATTCCGGCGCCAAGCCCTTTAGTTTTTAGGGCTGGTTCGGAGCCGGACTCGGCTGGCTTTTGGCCGGGGTCGAAGACCGCGGAGGGGGTGGACTGTTCGGGGGTGGTCCGGGCAATCTTTGATCAACAAACTCTATCAAGCTTTTCTTGAGGTCCTGGATGGCTGCCGTTAACAAAACGTCGTGGGGGAGATCCTGAAAGCGCTTTTCAATGGTCGCTTTAAGGTCACCGTTCAGTGCCTGGGCTTGTTTATTGAGGGCATCCTGGGTAGCGCTACTGGTAGCGTTCAACTGATCCAGCGCTGCATTCAGCTTTACCAACTCATCGCGGTTGAGTTTCGCGTGCAGTGCCGCGTAATCATTGGAGCTGTAAATCGGCCCGGTGCACTGGACCATTTCATAGGTCCAGTCTTCGGTTGCGTCGATCGGAGTATGCGTGAGATGCCCCTCGCAGATGTACCCCCCTCGGCCCATTCTTATGGACTGGTTCGGCTCCGCGACGGGCCGTATTTCTTGCGCCCGAAGAGCTCCGGCACTCAGCAATGAGAGTAGGGCAGGAGACGCCAACCATAGCGTGAAACGGCCCATCTTCCTGATCATGCCCATTGCGGTTCCTCTTTCCCCCGCGAAGAAAAACCGTAGGGGCGCCGGTTACGGTGTTCGGGAAGCGCACGGTGACCTACCGGCTCCTTGTGGAGCCGCAGAATGCCTTTTACTTGGTTTTTTGGTCGCCGGCACTCTCCTCCTGCTGCTCTTCCGCTTTTTGCCAACTGGAATTGGGTTTGTATTCCTTCGTCGCTTTGGCGAGAGCATTAGTCTTCTTGCCGAGATCCTTCTGATACACTACTCCGTCCGCGTTAACGATAAATGTCATCACGCCGGAGGACCTATACTCCGCCGGATACGCCACGAAAGCGAAGCCCTCGGTCATTTTCCCGTTGGCGATGTAACTTTTCGCGCCACGAGTCAGGAGGCGGTAATAGTAACCGCGGAAAGGGGTCGGAGCGCCGTCTTGACCTTTGGCATCGAAGGCCGATGCCACCAGCGGCCCGATGGGGCTTGGGGGTCCGCCATCGGCAACTTTCCAATAAAGGCCGTTGTGCTGCCCCTCATCGCTGAAGATTTTCTGCCCGTACTCGTTGTGCTGGGCGGAGTAGTATTCCTTTTGTGCCGCGACCAGCTCCTGGCAAACGTTGATGGTGGATATTTCATTCCGGCCGATTCGCCTGTACAAAACTTCCTTCTTGCCGGCATCGGTGTCGAAATACCAGGTACTACTATTGTTCACGAGCGGTATGGGCGTGGGCCAGTTCTCCGCGCCGATATACAAGATGGTGTTTCCATCCGCTTCTTTCACCAGACGGTGCATTTGCTGATATCTCTGTACGAAATTGGCGCGGCTTTCGGCGTCCTCGGCATCGTCTCCCGACGAGACGATTTGCTTTCCATCGGGTCCGAGGATATCGAGCATCACTTTTTCGTCGTTGCTCTGCGCTGCCGTGACGAGTGCGTTGCTCGCGTCCTCCGGCGATGAAAACGTTTTCTGGCCCGGTTGCTGCGCCATGGAACGAGCGGGAAAGCACGCTGTCAGCAGGATAGCGACCGCAGCAAATTTTGCAAGATGGGCCCAATAAAATTTGTCGAAGTTCAGCTTCGTTCGCCGCATATGGCTTCTCTCCATTTCCAAATTTTACAATCCGTTAAGAACGCAATGGGACTGGGATTAATGACGCCCGCCGCCACCACCGCCACGCGATCCTCCGCCTCCACCACCGCCACGCCCTCCTCCGCCACCGCCAAAACCACCGCCGCCACGCGACGCTCCGCTACGGACGCTGGCCTGTCCCCGTGACGAATAGCTCTTTGTCTGTCCGCCCTTTTCGATGCCGCTGAAGGCGCCCGAGCGGGTGCCGCTCTGGCCGCGGGGTGCAGCGTATCCTCGCGCCGCCTGTCTATTTCCGTCGAAAGCCCTGGAAGCCGGGCCGGAACGATTGGCAAATCCACCGCCCGCGCCCCCGCCTCGGTTGGCGGCTCCGCCGCGCCCGCCTCCACCCCGGTTGATGCTGCTCCGGTTATAAAACGTGTTACTCCGCGAGTAGTACCTGCCGCCGCCAAAAGTCGCGTAACGGCCACCCCAATTGAATCCCCAGTTATTCCAGCCCCATCCAAAGCCGCCGAAGAAGCCGATTCCAAACCCCATCCCAAACGACAGGTATGGGCCGCCAAACCAAATTCCGGGATACGGGTACCATCCGGGCCACCCCATGATGGGCTCTCCGTAAGCCAACCACGGATCATACGCGGGGACGTAAACCACATCGGGGTTGGCCGGTTGAATGGCAATCGTCGAACCTTGGTCGGTGACAACTTGCTGGGGCGTGGTTTTAAGATCGCCAGCGCCTTGGGCCCGCTGGCGCATGACCTGTACGGCATCCATCACATCCTGTTGCTGGTTGTAGTAGGCATCCCCTAGAGATGACGTCCAGGAGAGGTTCTTGTCCATATTTCCCAACACGGATGGAAATGCCGTGAGCGCCTTGACGCTCGGGTCCCACGATTGTTGGTCCACAGCCTGACCCAAAGCGTCGCCCTTCAAATCAGGATGGCCTTGCACCCATCGGTCAGCCTCGACGATTTGCTCGGGAAACGTGGACGCCGCCAGGATCTGCGCCACTAGCGAATCCGGATACAGCGCAATCGGCGCGACCAACTGCTGCATCTGCTGGGGAGTCCCTGGCGTGTAGGGCGGGGCCGGCCCAGCCGGCGGCGCGGCCGGCGGCGGGGCTTGCGCATCTTGATGGGCGGACACGTTCTGAGGCCCCATGGCGAACAACAGAGCTAACCCCAACAGGGAAACCAAAATCCGCTTTCCCCATCGAGGCCTTGAGAACCCCGCGCCACGTCCGAAAATGTTCATATTTTTGAACCTCCTCTGCACCTTCATCGCTTGAGGCCTCCGATAAATAGATACGAGCAGGACGCGGTTTAATGGCAGAAGCGCAAGGTCGCTCGCTTCTCACGCGTCCTTAATACAACCTCCGAGGGGCTCTGGCAAAGGAGAGCTGGCGCGACGGAGCAATAACCCGTTTCTCCATGTGCCGAATTGAGCGCGTCACCATCAGAAGCAGCACGAATCGGCTCTTCCCGCACACGGCCATAATCAAAATAAGGCGTCAAAGGCGGACTGTCTGTTCACTATTGACCATGGCCCTTATGCTGCCCCATGGCAAGAGCGAATTGAAATGGAAAAGGAAAATGCAGGCGGGGAGACGGCAAGTCTAATGCCCCGCCCTTCCAGCAGCCCCGTTCAAGCGTGGTGAGAAATGCGTGCCAAGCACAATACTGTTCACTTAAGCTGACTCATCCCAATTCGACCCCCTCACCCCCACGACCCGCTGAACGTGGGGTGAGGGGGTTCCGGGGTCGAATTGGGAACAGGCTCCTGCACAAATCCTTAAGTGAACAGCATGGGTGCTAAACAGGCTGCGGAAAAACCCGTTGGCATTGTCATGATCAATGCCACCTATGTTCAGCACCACCCCGGCGCTAGGCGCGCCACCTCTCCTCATCTGAGGGGGGGAGCATTTTAAACAACTCCCCTCCTGAATCAGGAGGGGTGGCGCGCCTGGCGCCGGGGTGGTTATCCGCGCCGTGACGTTTTCCGCATCCTGTCAAGCCCCACCCTTCCGCGAGCCCTAAATAATTGTCCGCCGATGCCGTGCCACAGGCCGGTCTCGCAATGGTGGTGACCGTACTCGTCAGCGGCAGGCTCATCCTTCGGGTGACTCTTTGGGTTTGGGGTTGTGCCAAGAGCCGCCTGGAGCGATGATCGCGTCAGCCGCTTTCGGCCCCCAGCCACCGCGCTTATAGGGGTGAACCCGGTGGTGGGTCTTAAGGATGGGATCGACCACCGCCCAAGCTGCCTCTACCGCATCTTCACGGGTGAAGAGCGCTCCATCGCCGTTCATGGCGTCGCCCAATAGCCGCTCGTAGGGGGATTCCTCTGCCAGCGGTTCTTCCGACAGGTAGAGCTCCCGCTCGACCCCCACGTACTCCTTCCCCGCGAGCTTGACGCGAGCGGCGAGGGCGATAGCCGCGCTGGGAGAAAGCCGGAAGCGCAAGTAGTTGGCCCGGCCGGTCGTGGGAACTGAGTCGGCGAAAAGTCTCTGCGGCGGCGGCTTCAGCTCCACCAGGACCTCCGTGGCCGTGTCCGCCAGGTATTTGCCGGAGCGTAAGTACCACGGCACTCCCTCCCAGCGCCACGAATCGATGTAAAGCCGCAGAGCGCAGAAAGTCTCCACGTCGGAGTTCTTCGCCACGTCCGGCTCCTTTCGGTAGCCGGCGTACTGGCCGCGCACCACGTCGTCGGGCTTCAGAGGGCGCATGGCTTCAAAGACCTTGGCCTTTTCGGTATGCACGGCTCCATAGTCCCGGTCGGCTGGCGGCTCCATGGCAAGGAGCGCGACGACCTGAAAGAGGTGGTTCTGAATCACGTCGCGCAGGCAGCCGGCGGATTCGTAAAACGCGCCGCGGTCCCCCACGCCGAAATCCTCGGAAAGGGTTATCTGGACGCTGCCCACGTAGTTGCGGTTCCAGATGGGCTCCAGGAAGGAGTTGGCGAAGCGGAAATAGAGAATATTCATGATCGCCTCCTTGCCGAGGAAGTGATCGATGCGGAAGATCGAGTCTTCCGGGAACTCCGTCCGCGCGACGTGATTGAGCTCCCTCGCCGAGGCCAGGTCGCGTCCGAACGGCTTTTCCACAATAACGCGCGCATCCTCGGACAGTTTCGCGGCGCCAAGCCCTTTGATCACCGTCTCAAAGAGCGAGGGTGGGATGGCCAGGTAGTGCGCGGGGTGTCGAGCATTACCCAGCTCCTTTTTAATCGCCGTGAACGTGCCCGGGTCGTGATAATCCCCACTCACGTACCGGAACAGGGACAGAAGCTTACGGAAGGCGCGTTGGTTATCGATCCCGCCTGATCGCTTTATGCTGTCGGTCACACGTTGGCGCAGACGCGCCAGACTCCACTTGGGGAAGGCAACGCCAATGACCGGGACCGTAAGTGCCCCTCGTTTTACCATCGCATAGAGCGCGGGAAAAATCATCTTATGGGCAAGATCGCCCGTCACGCCGAAGAGCACCAGCGCGTCTGAACGGGAAGCGGTCATCAGGAATCCCCCTTGTGGGTGGCGGCCTCTTCCATATTGCCGCCGATTTCGGATAGTCGAGAACAAGTCACAGATTTTCTGCAAGCTTTCATACCTGTTTCCGGAGCGCACGGTCGTCCTTCGGAATCACTCTCAAGCCCCCCCCGAAGATAGAGGTTCCACCGGCAATCGCAGCCCCCCCTTCGGTCAAAGCGGACCTCCCCGGCCAGGAAACGGACCGCGTCGATTCACGAGTCATCCATTGTAAGCGGACCGAGGGCCGCGGGATGAGTCGCCATTGCGCTGGCCTCTTTCTGTTGTGATGCAATAGCGTCCGCCAAAGAATCAAGACTCGTATGGAATATTTATGCTAGCGAACTGACCATGGTCTCAGTTTTTGGCCCTGGCACCTGGGGTGCCGGCATGGGCAGGTGATTTCCAAGACGCCTTTGGCATCGGCACAGCTTTCGCTACAGTGGTTTTTTCCTTCCGCCGTATACAGTTGCAAGCGGGATGTGCGCATTGAGACGTCGAAGTCATGGGGGGGCCTTCTCCCGAGCGTACCCTTCTCTCCAGAAGAAACTGTAATTGGGCGTATCCGGGTCATCGCATCGGGCGAGTATCCGCGCTTCACTCGGGCGCACATTTATCCTCACCCGCCTGGCAGCTTCCCACCGGCGGGAGCAACAAGCTGTTCCGTTTTGCTCATCATGACCAGACATTTGGAAATTAGGTCGGATAGTGCCTAGCCTGGATTTCTCGCCACGGGTCTGGAAGGGCGGGGCTTTACAGGCTGCGGAAAAACCCCACGATGCTGTCATCCTGAGCCCGTTCGCTATCGTTCTGAGCGCAGTGAAGAATCTCGCTCTGCCGCTCAGGGTAAACTACGCGAAGGATCTCGCTCTGTTTATTTTCAAGGCAATGCGAGATTCTTCCTTCGCAAGGCTCAGGACCGCCGCTGCTCCTCAGAACGACAGCGCTTTCGAGTTTTTCCGCAGCCTGTTTAGTCCCGCCGTTCGAAGGCCATCCGGATTATTTCCAAGTCCCGCGCGCCGCGGATACCGGCGGTGGTAATGCCAAAGGCGAGCGCCGAAGGGGTGAACTCCCCCAGCCCAGGCCAACGAAGCGCTAAAAAACGCGAGGTCGCGGAGTGGCACCGATCCGCGCGGATCAAGACAACGAACTCATCTGTGCTGATCCGTATTCAGCCGCGGCGACCCCTCCAGCGCTCTTGGTGGATGTCTGGATATTTTGTCTAGCGAATTTGTCCAGATTATTTGTCTAGAGGCCTTTGCACGGCATTTTGTACTGAGCCAGATATCATGACATATGACCCCTTAATTATTTGACAAATGGAATGCTTTATGATAGACTAGATATTGAGGCCATGCCCTGTGGGTAGGGCGCGAAAGGCCGCGGGCCTATGCAAGGGGCCGGCGCAACCCAACACTAGTGCCAAGTTGCATTAGAAAGAGATATTAATCATGGCCCTCGGAAGGGCGGGGCTTTACAGGCTGCGGAAAAACTCGAAAGCGCTGTCTTTCTGAGCACCGACAGCTTTGCGGCTGCCCATGTTAGGCGGAAACTCGGGCCGAGGAACGGTAGCGCGGACCTGTTTTATAGGTCCGCGGCTTTTCCTTGTCCATCGGGGACGAGCCGCAAACCTGAAAAACAGGTCCGCGCTACACGTGCTGAATCTCAAGGACTTACGCGTAGAGTTTCTGCAGAGGAGCAGCGGCGGTCCTGAGCCTTGCGGAAGGAAGAAACTCGCATTGCCTTGAAAATAAACAGAGCGAGATCCTTCGCGTAGTTTGCCCTGAGCGGCAGAGCGAGATTCTTCGCTGGGCTCAGGATGACAGCATTTAAGCGTTTTTCCGCAGCCTGTTTAGCCCCGCCGTCGCAAGGTGGAGGGTTGAATGGGCCTTTACCCTGAAGCCAGTTCGCTTCAGGGGCTAAAGCCCTTAAACCCCTCTCGAGTTCTAGGGCGGGGCGGAAGCCCCGCCCTTCCATCCGCCGACTTGAAATAGCGCTAACTTCGGCAATTAAGCACTAGAACAGTTAGCATTAGGCGCCAGCGAGAGGGGAAACCGCTGAAAACCGCATCGAAAACGATTATATTCATGAAAGCACAGTAGTTAGTAGAGAATTGGGAGAAACTGATGGGGGAAGCAAGGAATCAAGCTTTTGATAATAGGGCGGTTAGGCTGGCGCAAGTCAAAAGCGGAGAGCCGAGACCAAAAGATGTTAAAAATGAAGGATGGCCCGACTATATGCATGAAAATACAGGGCAGAGTGACAAAATGTCCATCGCTTAGCGTGCATTATTGGACGAAAATGCATGGGTTGCCAGCGTCGCCGTGATGAGCAGGAACGGGATTCGCCAAGCCTTCCATAAGAGTCATGGTCCGTTCGTTGATCCCATCGAAGCTCTCCCTTTGCCTCCGAAGAGTAAAGGCCTTCTGGGCGGCCTTCGCATCCTGGACCACGCCGCAGGCCAGTTGTCCGTTGAGACTGTCCCGGTAAGGATCATCGTGGCGTCTCCTTGAGTTTCCGGTAGCGCCGGATCAGGGTGTTGGTGGAGCTATCGTGCTGGAGTTGGGATTCGTCGTGGCTCTCGAGTTCGGGGATGATGCGCTGGGCAAGCACCTTGCCCAGTTCCACCCCCCACTGGTCGAACGAGTCAATCTGCCAGATGGCGCCCTGGGTGAAAACGCTGTGTTCGTACAGCGCCACAAGTTTCCCCAGCGCCGCCGGAGTTAGCTGCTCCAGCAGGATCGTGTTGGATGGACGGTTGCCCTCGAAGGTGCGGTGGGGCGCCAGCCAGGCTGGCGTGCCTTCCGCCTGGACTTCCTTCGACGTTTTGCCAAAAGCCAGCGCCTCCGCTTGGGCAAAAACATTGGCAAGCAGGATGTCGTGATGGCGGCCGAGCGGATTAAGCGCCTGGGCAAACGCGATGAAGTCACAGGGGATGAGCTTGGTGCCCTGATGGATCAGTTGGTAGAAGGAATGCTGGCCATTGGTGCCCGGCTCGCCCCAGTAGATCGGTCCGGTCTGGTAGCCCACCTCTGTTCCATCCAGCGTGACATGTTTGCCGTTGCTCTCCATGGTCAATTGCTGGAGGTAAGCCGGGAAGCGCTTCAGGTACTGCTCATACGGCAAGACTGCGCTGGTCTGCGCCCCGAAGAAGTTGTTGTAATAGACACCCAGGAGCCCCATGAGCACCGGCAGGTTGCGCTCGAAAGGAGCCGTGCGGAAATGTTCGTCCATCTGATGAAAGCCGTCGAGCATAGCGCGGAAATGTTCAGGGCCGATGGCAATCATCGTCGAGAGTCCGATCGCCGCGTCCATCGAATAACGCCCGCCGACCCAGTCCCAGAACTCAAACATGTTGCTGGTGTCGATGCCGAACTTCGCCACCTCTGCGGCATTGGTCGAGACCGCGACGAAATGCTTGGCAATGGCGGCATCTTGTTGCAAAGTCGTGAGGGCCCAGGCGCGTGCGGTGCGCGCGTTGGTCATCGTCTCCAAAGTCGTGAAGGTCTTCGACGAGATGATGAACAATGTCTCCTTGGCATCAAGGTCGCGGGTGGCCTCGGCGAAGTCGGTGCCATCGATGTTGGAAACGAACCGGAAGGTCAGGTCACGCTGACTGTAATGTCGAAGGGCTTCGTACGCCATCACCGGCCCCAGGTCAGACCCGCCGATGCCAACATTGATCACGTTGCGGATGGGCTTGCCGGTGTAACCCTTCCACTCACCGCTGCGCACCCGGTGGGAGAAGTCGGCCATCTTATCGAGAACAGCATGCACCTGGGGCACCACGTCCTCGCCGTCCACCACGATGGATTGCCCCTGGGGGGCGCGCAGGGCCACGTGCAGGACGGCCCGCTTCTCCGTAACGTTGATCTTCTCCCCCCGGAACATGGCATCGATACGGGACCGCAGTCCGGATTCCTCGGCCAATTGCAGCAGGAGCTTCACCGTCTCGTCAGTAATGCGGTTCTTGGAGTAATCGAGGTAGATGCCGACGGCCTCGACGGTCAGGCGCTCGCCGCGTTGGGGGTCTTTGGCGAAAAGTTTTCGCAGATGCAGCTTCCGGATTTTCTTGTAATGGGCATCGAGGGCCTTCCATGCCGCGCCTTGAGTGAGGGGTGCCAGGGTTTCCGTCATGTTCGTTCCACCTCCGATGATTGGTTGTCTTTGTATCGGCCGCTTGCAACTTGGGGGACTTGAACCCTCACACTACAACAACATCGCATCCGCGGCAACATCCCTCTGTTCCATTTTGCTCATATTGAGCCGATGGGTGGCGGCGAAGTTCAAGGGTCTGCCGCAGGGCATGTTTTATTGGGCCGAGGGAATCCCTTCCCTCCGCCTGGGCGTGCAGGCCATGTAACATCAGGAAGGCTTTTGGCAGAACGCGTGGATCGTAGCGTCCTTTGTAGCCTGGCGGCGGTTTCAGGCGCAGACCCAGCAATGAGGAGGCTGCCGTTTGTGCGGAGCGGAGCGGATCGAACACTCCACCGTGAACACCACGTCGTCAGGGATCGAGATGTTGTGACCCGGGATATCACCGTCGCGAATCAGAACGGCCGCAGCCGCGACGAGCGGGCATGAGTTGTTGACGGCGCTCGGAGCGGCGGGCCGGGCTCCAGATGTTAGCGGGACGCGCTCCGCCCGCCTCGATGAAGACTATCCAGCTTCCCGGCTTTCACCCCGCCCCTGGCATTATCGTGATCTTGTCGCCCTGCTTGGCCGCCCGACCGGGTCGGCAATAAGGATGCCGATCGATGGAGGAAACCTCAACTTGGCAGGCGCAGTCCGCCGAACAGGTATAGGCATACCACGACGATCAGAACTACGCCGACGATCCCGATGCCTCCACCCGAACCCCATCTCCGGTATCCGTAATAGCCTCCGCCACCACCGAACAAGAGTAGTAAAACGACGATGAGCAAAATCAGTCCCATGGGAATCTCCTCTCAGTTAGTTGCATGCTTCGACCAGAACGTCCGCATTGGCTTCGCGGCCAAACGGCAATGGACACCCGACCGCTTGAACATGCGTGGCTCCGCCCTGATTCCGAGCAAGCGGCTTAGGGGAAAACATTCTCGGAAGGCTATCCCGGGCTACCAAACTTGTGTCCCGCGGTGCTTTGGGGAGCATTCCGAATGGCGTGAGGAAGGCCCCCGCAATCATGATGGATCCCTTTGGCGCGTTGCTTTGACACCCGACAGAACCCCTAAGCCTAATAGTACGATCGCACCCACGACGATCCAGCGCGCCGGGACGTGCATCAAATGCGCGCCGTATATCAATCCGCCAATCACGAGCGCATATCCCGCGGCGTATATTCCAAAAGACATGGCATCTCCTTCTCGACCCAACCGAGGCGCAAGGCATTGCGGCCCAGCGCGTGCTCCCAGCTTTTACTGCGTGGGTCCGGAGCTGGCCTTTTGATCCTTGACTTGCAGTTCGTTCACCACCTGCTGCACGTTGGGAACGGTTGACGCCACTTGTTCGACCTGGGCGCGCTTGGATTGAGAACTGACCTCGCCGGTCAAGGTCACGACGCCACTCTTGACGTCATAGGTGACACCCTTGTGGAGCTTGTTCTGGATGAGGGCAGCATCCAAATTCTTCTCGATACCCGCGTCCAGATCCGAGTTTACGGCCTTTGCCTGACTTTCGGCGCCGGGAGGGACCACAGCAATCTGGTTTGCTACAACCTGCCCAGTGGCGATTGACGTTGCAATGGATTCAGCTTGCGCCTTGTCAGCGTCTGCCGCGACGTTTCCGCTCAGGGTCACAACACCCTTGTCGCGGTCCTGGGTTACGGATACAGCTTTGAGGCCGGCCTGATCGAGCGATTTGCGGATGCTGTCAGAAACATCGGGCGACAGCTTGGATGTTCTTGCGCAGCCCACCAAGCTCGCAACTGCGAGCAGCATGAGCATGGTTAAGCATAGTCGAAGCGTTTTCATGGTTTTCCTTTCATCAGCGTTTTCCACGCTGGGGTATTGGGGACATATACCCAACAGCGTTCCGTTTTTCCCTGGGACGTCCGCGTTCTCCCTCTCGGCTTCACGGCAGGCCCTCAACGGAGCGCCCAGTGATTTCCGCCTCGCAACAGATACGCGAGGCACTCTTCTTTTACCCTTAGCCTGAATCAGTGTCAGTGCAGAACGGCACACCCGAGTGGTCAAATGTGCTCATAACACCTCTTGAAGTCACAGGATGGCTGGCACGGCCGGATTTATCAGGGAGTACGCCTACCGTCGCCAGCAGAGTAGCAAACCCCTGCCGGGGCGATTAGCACGGCCGAATGTGACGATCCCACGCAGGCGTTTACGGCGTTTCTAGTCCCGGTGGTGGCGGGGGGGGCGCGGCGCAATCTCACTGCTGCGGGCGGACCATGCATTGCACGCGACGCTGGGAGTCGCAGGGCAGAATGCCGTCCCTGGTCAGACGCCGGACGGTGGAATTACCCAGGGTTTTGCCCTGCGCGAACAGCTCAGAGTCGGCGTTCCCCCCGCCCTCCATCATCGTTCCGCAATCCAACGCGGCCACGATGTGGGGCATGTTACAATGATGAGCAATTATGAACAGACAGGGGTTCTTGGGGTGCTTACATTTTGTGTTCATGCATCAAGTGTCTAATGACCTCAAATATTTAGCGATCTCGGGGGGCTGCGGCGCCGTTTGCTACGTTGTCTCTTCCGCAAGTCAGGCTGCGGATTAGCGGGGCAAGACAGTTGACTTACGGCCAGGCAAGTTCCGCTCCGGTGAGGGGCGCGGGAATGACCATTCCGGGATTGGGTAGCTTGCGGAACCATTCACAAGCTATATCTCGCAAGGGATTCGGGCCTGAAAAAGGAGAATCCGATTGACCGCTGACATTAACGATCATTCAGCCATAGGCACTGACCATCAACTGTCGGCTTATGTTCCACCACAACCCCGCCATAGGGGTCTGCACGTCGCCATGTGGATTCTGCTGCTGCTGCTGATCGTCGCGGTTCCGCTCTTGCTGATTTTGCACCATCGCGCGGAAGCCAAGAAAGAAGCGGCAGCGGCGAAACGTGTCACGCCGGGGATCAGCATTACGAGTGCGACGGCCCAAAAGGGCAACATCGGCGTCTACCTTGACGCCATCGGGACGGTCACCCCGGTCTACACCGATTCGATTACCAGCCAGGTTAACGGCCTGGTCCTTGCCGTGCATTATGCGGAGGGTCAACGGTTGCGTAAGGACGATCCGCTGGTGGATATCGATCCGCGTCCGTACCAAGCAAGTCTATTGCAAGCGCAAGGGGCGCTGGAGCGGGACCAGAATGTGCTGGCCCAGGCGCAGATGGACTTGGAACGCTACCGTGCCGCGTGGGCGCGCAACGCCATTGCCAAGCAAACCTTGGATGACCAGGAAAAGCTGGTGCTCCAGGACGAGGGCATCGTAAAAAACGACCAGGGAACCGTGCAATATGACCAGGTTCAGTTGGACTTCTGCCATATCACCGCACCCATCGCCGGGCGCGTGGGTTTGCGGCTGGTGGACCCCGGCAACGTGGTGCAGTCCGATGGAAGCATAACCCTCGCCGTCATTACGCAGCTCGAGCCCATCACCGTAGTTTTCACCATACCGGAAGACAGTCTGGGCCAGGTTGAAGCCCGCCTCAACCTGGGGGCAAAGCTCCCCGTCGATGCCTTTGATCGCACGGCGCAGGCCAAGATCGCCACTGGGGTGCTGTTGACCATCGACAACCAGATTGACACGACGACAGGGACGGTAAAAGGGCGGGCGATCTTCGCCAACACCAATGATGCCCTTTTCCCGAACCAATTTATAAACGCGCGCCTGCTGGTGAATACGCTAGAGGGAGTGACTTTGATTCCGTCGTCAGCTGTTCAACAGAATGGACAAGCATCGTTTGTCTATTTGATTCAAAGCAATTACGCCCACATGGTCAGCATAAAGCCAGGGGTTACCAACGGCGGCTTAACGCAGGTTGACGGCATCAATCCTGGAGACGTTGTGGCCAACAGCAGCTTCGATAAGTTGCAGGACAAGGTAAAGGTCGCCATATCGAACAAGCCGGCCTCGTCGAACAACCCAGCTTCAGCCGGCACGAGCGGGAGCAGCGCCCCGTGAGCCCATCACGTCCGTTTATCTTGCGACCCGTCGCCACCGCTTTGCTGATGGCTGCCATCCTCTTGGTCGGCATCGTCGGGTATACACAACTGCCGGTCTCCGCCTTGCCGGAAGTAGATTACCCAACCATTCAGGTGCTCACGTTTTATCCCGGGGCGAGTCCCACGGTGATGGCGACGACGGTGACTGCCCCACTCGAGCGTCAATTCGGCGAACTCCAGGGCTTAAGCCAGATGACCTCCACCAGTTCCGGAGGCACTTCCGTCATTGTATTGCAGTTTAATCTGTCTCTGGCGATTGATGTGGCCGAGGAAGAGGTGCAGGCGGCCATCAACGCGTCGCAGAGTTTCCTGCCCTCCGTCCTGCCCGCCCCGCCGACCTACAGTAAGACGAATCCCGCCGATGCCCCGGTGCTCACCCTGGCCATCACCTCAAATTCCATGCCCCTTTCCCAGGTCGAAGACCTTGTGGACACGCGCCTGGCGCCCAAGATTTCGCAGCTCAATGGGGTTGGTCTGGTCAGCATCAGCGGCGGGCAAAAGCCCGCCGTGCGCATTCAAGCCATGCCCACGGCCATGTCGTCTTACGGCATCAACATGGAAGACCTGCGCACGGCGCTTACTTCGTCCAGCGTGAACGCCGCCAAAGGGAATTTCGATGGCCCGCGCCAGGATTACCAGATCGACGCCAACGATCAACTGATTACCAGCAGCGATTATGCAAAGGTTGTGGTGGCTTACCGCAACGGCGCCCCGGTGATGCTGACCGACGTGGCGCGCATCGTGAATGGGGTAGAGAACAATAATCAGGCCGCGTGGATGAACCAGACCCCTGCGGTCATCCTGAATGTGCAGCGCCAGCCCGGGGCCAACACCATCAGTGTGGTGAAGAGCATTAAGACGTTGCTGCCCCAGATGGAGGCCAACCTGCCCACGGGCATTGTGGTGACCACGCTTACCGATCTCACCACCGCCATCGAGGCATCGGTTTCCGACGTCGAGTTCGAATTGCTGTTGACGGTGGGGCTGGTGGTGCTGGTCATCTTCCTTTTCTTGCGGAGTCTCTATGCCACCATTATCCCCAGCGTGGCTGTGCCGCTTTCACTAGTGGGTACTTTCGGGGCGATGTATGTCCTGGGTTACAGCCTGGATAACCTATCCCTGATGGCGCTGACCATCTCCACCGGTTTCGTGGTGGACGATGCCATCGTGATGATCGAGAACATCGCCCGGTACATCGAAGCGGGCGATCCACCCATGGAAGCGGCGCTCAAGGGCGCGGAGCAAATTGGCTTCACCATTCTTTCGCTGACCGTGTCACTGATCGCGGTATTGATTCCGCTGCTGTTCATGGGCGACGTGGTGGGGCGCCTGTTTCGGGAGTTTGCCGTCACCCTTGCGGTCACCATCATCTTTTCGGCCGTGGTCTCCCTGACGCTGACCCCCATGATGAGTGCGCGAATCCTGCGACACGAGCCCAAGGAGAAGCAGGGGCGCGTCTATCGAGCCACGGAGCGGGCTTTCGAAGGGATGATCGCGTTCTATGGCCGAACCCTGAAGGTTGTCCTGCGCTTCCAGACGGTTACGCTGCTGGTCGCCGTGGCTACCCTGCTGCTTACGGTTTTCCTTTACATCATCATCCCCAAAGGGTTCTTCCCGATACAGGACACGGGCGTCATCCAGGGAATCACGCAGGCGCCGCCGGCGATCAGTTCCCAGGGCATGGCCAAGGAGCAGTTGGCGATTACCAAGGTCGTTCTGCAGGACCCGGCAGTGGAAAGCGTCTCGTCGTTCATCGGCGCCGATGGAACGAATGTAACGACCAACAGCGGCAGGTTGTCGATCAACTTAAAGCCGCTCGACGAGCGCAAAATCAGCGCGTCAGACATCATCCGAAGACTCACCACCCAAGTCAACAAGGTTCAGGGAATTCAGTTGTTTATGGAACCCGTGCAGGACATTACCGTGGACGACCGAGTCAGCCGCACGCAATACCAGTACGCACTGGAAGACCCCGACGTGAATGAACTGAATGACTGGACCAACCGTTTCATCAGCCGGCTGAAGCAGTTGCCGGACCTGGAAGACGTGGCCACCGATCAACAAATGGGCGGGCTGGCCGTGTCGCTGGTGATCGACCGGGTCACCGCCTCGCGATTGGGCATCGCGCCCACGACCATCGATAACACCCTGTATGACGCCTTCGGCCAGCGGCAGATCAGCACGATGTATACGCAAGTCAACCAGTACCACGTAGTTCTGGAGAGTGAGCCGCAGTTTCAGAAAAACCCCAGCAAGCTGAACGAGCTTTATATTCAGTCCAACGCGTCTTCCGGCGCCAGCGGGGCGGGAGCATCCACCTCCTTTGCGGCTTCCGGATCGTCTTCGGCGGGATCCAATGCCCTGACGGCTTCCGCCCTCTACACTCCGGCGGCCAATAGCCTTGCGCCTCCTTCGAACGCGCTTTCAGCAAGCACTTCGACGGCGACCTCCAGCAGGGGCGCGGGCTCGGCGGGTACCCCCAGTTCGGCCACCAGCAGTGCCGTGCCCCTGAGCGCCATCGCGCACTTTGAGAACACCACCGAGGCGCTGGCCATTACCCACCAGGGTCAATTTCCGGCCATCACCGTCTCGTTCAATCTCGCGCCGAATGCCTCACTGGGCAGCGCCATTACGGCGGTCAATAATGCCCAGAAAGATATGCACATGCCTCCCAGCCTGCAAGCCGGATTTCAAGGCACCGCGGCATCCTTCACCAATTCGCTCGCCAATGAGCCGCTGCTCATTCTTGCCGCGCTGGTCACGGTGTACATCGTGCTGGGGGTCTTGTATGAGAGTTTTATCCACCCGGTTACGATTCTGTCCACGCTACCCTCCGCGGCCGTTGGAGCTTTCCTCGCCTTGCTGCTTTTTCACCAGGATTTAAGCGTGGTGGCGATCATCGCCATCGTCCTGCTGATCGGTATCGTGAAAAAGAACGGCATTATGATGGTTGACTTTGCGCTGGAAGGCGAACGGAAGCACGGAAAGAACGCGACAGAGGCAATTTATGAGGCGTGCCTGCTCCGCTTCCGTCCCATTATGATGACCACCATGGCCGCGCTGCTGGCGGGGCTGCCGCTGGCGCTGGGAACGGGTTACGGTTCTGAATTGCGCAAGCCGCTGGGCATTGCCATGGTGGGCGGACTGCTGCTGAGCCAGGCGCTTACGCTGTACACCACCCCCGTCATCTACATTTTCTTTGACAATCTGGCGCACCGCTTTGCGCACCCATCGAAACCGCCGGAAACCGGAGGCGCAGAACTGGCAGGGCCGGCATGAATATCTCCGCACCCTTTATTCGCCGCCCCGTGGCCACGACCCTGCTCACGGTGGCCATTGCCCTTGCCGGAGCGGTTGCGTATGAGGTGCTGCCGGTGGCGCCCCTGCCGGAGGTCGACTTTCCGACCATCTCCGTCGGTGCAGGTTTGCCGGGAGCCAGCGCCGATATTATGGCGTCGTCCGTCGCCACTCCCCTGGAACGGCAGTTTGGTCATATCGCCGGGGTGACGGAGATGACCTCCGCCAGCTCGCTCGGCAGCACCTCGGTCACCATTCAGTTTGATCTCAGCCGCGACATTGACGGCGCGGCGCGCGATGTGGAGTCCGCCATCAATGCGGCGCGAACCTATTTGCCCGCCAACCTGCCGGGCAATCCGACCTATCGCAAGGTCAATCCCGCCGATTCGCCGATCATGATCCTGGGTCTTACCTCCGACAAATTCGGGCCCGATAAAATATATGACGAAGCCTCCACGGTCCTCGAGCAGAAATTATCACAGGTACAGGGCGTAGGGCAGGTCTCGGTGGGAGGTGGCGCGTTACCGTCCGTGCGTGTGGACGCCAATCCCACCCAGTTGGCCAGCTATGGACTTACTCTGGCGAATTTGCAGTCCGTGCTGAGCCTTCAGAACTCTGACCTGGCCAAAGGCCAAATTTCTGACGGCATGGTGACCGCCGACATTATTGACAACGACCAGATCTCAAAAGCCGCCGACTTTCGGCCTCTTGTCGTCGGTTATAAGCACGGGGCGGCTGTGCGCCTGTCCGATGTTGCCGAGGTGACCGACTCCGTACAGAACGTCCGTGCGGCCGGCTATTTGAACGGCAAGCGCGCGATCACCGTCATCATCTTCCGCCAGCCGGGCGCGAACATCATCCAAACGGTCGACGCCGTACGCGCACAACTTCCGAATATCCAGGCCTCCATTCCGCTCGGCATCGACACCACCATCGTTCTTGACCGCACTGTAACCATCCGCGCCGCGGTCACGGACGTCGAGCGGACGCTGCTGATTTCCATCGGCCTGGTCATCCTTGTGGTGTTTGTCTTCCTGCGCAACGGCCGTGCCACACTCATTCCCGCCGTCGCCGTGCCGGTCTCGCTGATCGGCACGTTCGCGGTAATGTACCTGTTCGGATACAGCCTCGACAACCTCTCGCTGATGGCCCTGACCATTTCCACGGGATTTGTGGTGGATGACGCCATCGTGGTGATGGAAAACATCACCCGCCATATGGAGGATGGCATGAGGCCCTTTGCTGCGGCTTTGATGGGCGCGGAGGAAATCGGCTTCACCGTCTTCACCATCAGCATTTCGCTCATCGCCGTTTTCATTCCTCTTTTGTTGATGGGCGGAATCGTGGGCCGCCTCTTCCGCGAGTTTGCCGTCACCCTCTCCACGTCCATTGTCGTGTCCATGTTGATCTCCCTCACCACCACGCCCATGATGTGCGCCTACCTGCTGAAAAATGAGCGCGAGGTAAAACATGGCCGCCTCTTCACGGCCAGCGAAAATGTCTTTGAGGGGATGCTGCGGTTGTATCGCGACACCCTGCATTGGGTGCTCGACCATACGTTACTCACGCTCACGGTGCTCTTCCTCACCATCGCTCTCAATGTGGTGGTCATCATCAAGATATCCAAGGGTTTTTTCCCGGTGGAGGACACGGGAGCGATCGCCGGTAGTGTGCGAGGGCCGCAGGATTCATCCTTTCCGGCGATGAACAGCTCCGTTCAGCAGATCATCGGCGTGATTAAGAGTGATCCTGCCGTTGCTAATGTGATTGGGTTTTCCGGCGGAAATGGCGCCACCAACACCGGCTCTCTCTATGTTGCGCTCAAGCCGCTGGCGGAGCGCGGCGTCAGTGCCACTCAGGTCATCGACCGCCTGCGCCCTAAATTGAACCGTCTGCCGGTGGCTTCCGCGTTTCTCCAAGCGGTGCAGGATCTGCGCATCGGCGGCCGGTCCAGTAACGCCATGTACCAGTACACCATCCAATCCGACACGACGCAGGATCTTAACAAGTGGGGACCGATCCTAACGAAGGCGATGCAGCATCTGCCCGGTCTTCAGGACGTAAGCTCGGACCAGCAGAATGGCGGTCTGGATGAGATGATGACCTATGATCGCGTCACGGCGGCCAAACTCGGCCTCACCACCCAGTCGCTGGATTCAGCGTTATACGGGGCCTTCGGTCAATCGGAAGTGTCGATCATTTACACGCAACTCAATCAGTACTACGTGGTGCTGGAGGTTGCTCCCCAGTATGGGCAAAGCCCGGAAGGTTTGAAAGACATCTATCTCCAATCGTCGAGCGGCAACAACATTCCGCTGCTCGCGGTGGCCAAGGGACGAGCCAACACCACACCCCTGGCCGTCAACCATACGGGTTTATTCCCCTCGGTCACGGCGTCCTTCAACCTCGCGGCGGGTAAGTCGTTGAGTGACGCCACGGCGAGCATCAACCAGATGCAAAAACAGCTCGGCGCGCCTTCCACGCTGCAAGGCTTCTATGCCGGCACGCTGCAGGCATACCAGCAATCACTGGGCACCGAGCCCCTGCTGATTCTCACGGCGCTGCTGGCGGTGTACATCGTTCTCGGTATTTTGTATGAAAGCCTCGTCCATCCCCTGACCATCATCTCCTCTTTGCCCTCGGCAAGCGTGGGCGCCATGCTCGCCTTGATGGTCTTCAAAGTGGATCTGAACATCATATCCATCATTGGCATTGTGCTGCTGATCGGAATAGTGAAGAAGAACGCCATCATGATGATCGATTTCGCTCTTCAGGCAGAGCGCCTGGAGGGGAAGCGTCCAATCGACGCGATTACGGAAGCCTGCCTGCTGCGCTTTCGCCCGATCATGATGACGACGATGGCGGCGTTATTGGGCGCGCTGCCCCTGGCGCTGGGGACGGGCACTGGGTATGAGCTCCGCCGGCCCCTGGGCATCACGATTGTGGGAGGGCTGATCTTGAGCCAGATGCTCACGCTCTATACAACGCCGGTAGTCTATTTGACGTTCGACCGGCTGCGGCTACGGTTGGAGGGAAAGCAGCAACCCATCTTTAGCCGTGGGGCCGCAGCAGCCCCCAGCCCTGCGTCGTAGGGGTAGGGCTTGCCCTACCCTCTCGTTTGGGGGCAATGACCACGGAGGGGACGGCAAGCCGTCCCCGTACACCGGGAAGGTTAGTAGGTTCATATGCTTATGACTTCTTTCCACCAAAGAGCCAGAATGTGTCTCGCCCTAACCTCTTGCCTCCTGGCAGGGTGCATGATCGGCCCAAAGTACCACACCCCCACCGCGGTTACTCCTGGGGCGTACAAGGAGCTCACCCCCGCCGATTACAAGAATACGGACGGTTGGAAAGTGGCGCAGCCTAAAGATGATGCCCTTCGCGACAAATGGTGGGAGATTTTTGGCGATCCTCAATTGAATGCGCTGGAAGTGAAGGTTAATATTTCGAACCAAACCATCGCCGCCGCTGCGGCGAGCTTTTTTGCCGCGCGTGCCTTGGTGAAGGAAGCTCGATCCCAGCTTTTCCCTACCGTGACGACCAATCCGGCCATTACTGTGCAACGGCCGTCGGCCACAATATCCCATGGCGCATCGGGAGGTTCAGGTTCTAGCTCAGGAACAGGTTCTACATCTTCCTCTACGGGTACATTTACTGAATACACCTTCCCGTTCGATGCCACCTGGCAGCCGGACTTGTTCGGCCGTATCCGGAACACGATCAAATCGGCTGCTTACGGAGCGCAGGCCAGCGCAGCGGATCTGGAGAATACCCGCCTCATTGTCCAGGCCGATGTCGCTGTGGATTACTTTCAACTTCGCGGACAGGATGCCTTAAAGCAGTTGCTGGATTCTACGGTGGTCGCTTATCAACAGTCTCTCGATCTGACGAAGGCTCTTTATGAGACCGGCATCGGTACGGACGAAGCCGTAGCGGAAGCCGAGACTCAACTCGAAGCCACGCAAGCGCAGGATATCGCTCTGGGCATCCAACGGGCACAGTTTGAACATGCCATCGCCATGCTGACCGGCCAGCCGGCGTCGACGTTTTCAATTCCCATCGAACCCCTCAATTCAAGCCCTCCGGCCATTCCCATCGGCCTTCCGTCGCAGCTTCTTGAGCGGCGTCCCGACATCGCCTCAACCGAGCGCCTGGTTGCTCAGGCCAACGCCCAGATTGGCATTGCGAGAGCGGCATACTTTCCGACGGTCACGTTAAGCGCCGCGGCGGGACTCGAAAGCACTTCCATTGCCAGTTGGTTCACTTGGCCGAGCCGCTTTTTCTCGGTGGGCCCGGCGGCCGCGGAAACCATCTTTGACGCGGGGTTGCGCCGGGCCACGGTGGAGCAATTCCGCGCCCAGTACGACGAGACCGTGGCCAACTATCGGCAGACAGTGCTAACGGCTTTTCAACAAGTCGAAGATAACCTCGCGTCGCTGCGGATACTGTCTGGAGAGATTCAATATCAGGACTCGGCGGTCAAGTCGGCGGAAAAAACTCTCGCGATCGCCGAGGATCGCTATAAATTGGGTATCGATCCTTACCTGAATGTGCTCTCCGCTCAAACCGCACTGCTCTCCAATCAGGAAACGGCGGTTAGTCTTCGAATTCAGCAGATGACGGCCAGCGGAGGGTTAATCGAGGCGCTCGGTGGAGGCTGGAATGCCTCGCAGCTCCCCTCGCCCGTGCAACTAATCAGCAAGGTACCTTGAAAGGAAACTCCAACATGCAAATCCGTGTGGGCTATGAATTCATCTACGACTTTCCCCAACCAACACCGATGATCTTGACGGTAAGCATCCACTATTCACGCGCTTCCGACATCGTTATTCCCGATCATCTGACCACCGCTCCGTCGGTACCGCTTACGGCCTATCGTGATGGCTTCGGAAATTGGTGCAGCCGAATTGTGGCGCCCCCCGGTCAGATTCGAATCAAGGGCAACGGGGTGGTAAGAGATACCGGCCTACCGGATGTCTTTGTTCCATCTGCTCAGCAGCACCCGGTAAAGGATCTACCCGAAGAGACCCTGGTATTCCTCCTGGGCAGCCGATATTGTGAGACGGACCTGCTGTCCCCGGTGGCGTGGCAACTCTTCGGGGAGGCGCAGCGAGGATGGCCGCTCGTTCAGGCGATCTGTGACTATGTCCACAACCTTATCACGTTCGACTACCAGAGTGCGCGCTCTACCAGGACTGCATGGGAGGTCTATAACGGGCGCGTAGGAGTCTGCCGTGACTACGCGCACCTGGCCATCGCACTCTGCCGCTGTATGAATATTCCGGCACGGTATTGCACGGGTTACCTGGGCGACATCGGGATGCCGCCGCCCTACGCCGTCCCGGATTTTGCCGCGTGGATGGAAGTCTATATCGGGGGGGGATGGTACATTTTCGACCCCCGGAACAACATGCCGAGGATCGGGCGCGTGCTGATTGCGCGGGGCCGCGATGCCGCTGATGTCGCGATGGCAACCACGTTCGGCCCGTATACGCTGGTGAGTTTCAACGTCTGGACAGACGAAGTTGAGGAGAGCACGACCGTTAGCACTTCTCTGAACAGCGAGATCAAGGTTTAGTATGTCTCTCCTTACCGTGCGCCATGTCACGATTTATCGTTATTCAGAGCCGGTGGGACTCGGGGCGCACCGAATGATGTTCCGGCCTCGGGAAAGTCACGACCTCAAGCTCCTCCGAACCAGTTTGAGCATCACGCCCAATCCTGCTCGTCTTCGCTGGCTCCATGATGTATTCGACAATTCCTTCGCTATCGCTGAATTCGATGGTTTCACTTCGGAGCTTCGCTTTGAGAGCATCGTGACGCTTCAACATTTCGAAATCGCCTTGCCGGAGTACCCGCTGGAGGAGTACGCGAACACCTTTCCATTTCGCTATTCGGATGAGGACCAGCCAAACCTCGCGCGTGCGCTGGCCCCTCACTACCCCAGCAATAACGTTCGCCATTGGGCCGGCCAGTTTCTGGATCCGTCGGGCGCCACCGGAACCATGAAATTACTGCGCGCCATGACCCTCGGTTTCAGGGAACAGTTCCGATACGTGCGACGCAGTGAAAAGGGCGTACAGAGCCCGGACGAGACACTTCAGAGCCGTCGGGGCAGTTGCCGGGATTTCGCCATCCTTATGATGGAAGCAACGCGATCTCTTGGGTTGGCCGCCCGCTTCGTCAGCGGCTACATCTTCGTTCCCGGCAATGATACGGCCGTGACGGGTGGCGGTGCTACACACGCGTGGATGCAGACTTACTTGCCGGGCGCGGGCTGGATTGACTTTGATCCAACCAATAGTATTGTGGGCAATCGCAACCTGATTCGCGTCGCCGTCGCCTGGTCCCCGGACCACGTTCTGCCGTTATGGGGCACCTTCGAGGGCTCTGCGAACTCCTTCCTCGGAATGGACGTCACGGTGAGCGTGACCGAAGAAAGTTCTGCGCGAGAAGGCCCGGGGCAATGACCATCATCCGCAGTGGATGTTGGGGATGACACTGGCAAGGGGATCTTACTATAAAATCTTCCAGCACGATTGTGGGCGATCGTTGTCACGAAGCAGGAAGGAGAGCGGAGTGCAGGCAGCCTGCATACTCCGCTCGAGGGGGTGGGGAATGGTAGCGGAATCGTGTGAAATGCGCGCCGACCCTCGACCCTAACAGTGGGACCACGGCCGGCCTCTGCGCCTTCAAAAACTTTTATGTACGAGGCTCGGATTGCTTTTGTTTATACCGGAGCCTCATGCTGCAGCAGTCCTTGCACGGACCACCTCAGGCTCGCCGGCGAGGTCCTCAAAAAGCGTCCGGTAATGAATCATTGCCTGGCGCAAGTCCTCGGTAGAGGCTTGTCCCCGCGTTTGGCGAAGCGCGATTTCGTGGGCTTTACGGTAATTGTCGATCACCAGAGGGTGGTCCACTGAAACATCTGCCGCCCGCTGGTCAAAGTCAGTTACCGGATAGCCGCGGGCCGACATCACATCGCGCAGGAGTTGGTCGGCTTCCGTCACCGCACCCCCGGGACCGTCAACGAACCGCCCCTGGATGCTGCGCCACGAATCTGCAAATCGCACCCGGTCGCCAAGGGCAAGCGGACGGATGTGGAGACCCTCGACACGATCTGCGCGCCCTTCGAGTCCAGCTTCGCCATGCCGCCGGCTCCCGCCTTCCGCCAAGGCACGGGCATACTCGGCGCCCCCAAACTGCGTGCGTAACCTTGCCGTCCGCCGCTTGCGCATAACAACCAACCCGGCGATGCCTGCAACCACAACCACCGCAACGGCAATGATTAGGGCTATTTCTGTCGTACTCAATGCTGGCAAGTTCATGACCTTCCTCCCGTTTCTTACATCACTATCTCGACAGTTGGATTCCCGATGCCAGATTCGCCCGGGGCGCCTGAGGGCTGAAGTCGTCGCCCAGATCCAAGTGGCACTGTTGTTATACCCTATGGCTCGAACCCGTGTCAGTCCACTAGGGCTCACGCCTTTGGTCAAGATAGCTCATGCTCTCTGATGGAGCCGGAGGCTCGCTGGCAGGGTCGGTTTCATCTGTAAGGAATGCCTGCCCCTACCGTTCGGGCGTCGTCTTGTACAAGGTTGCTCAGGCCCATGGTCGATTGTGAACAGACAACGCATATCGGGAGGAATATTCTACAAGCGGTTACGGGGTGAAGAGGCAAGCCAACACAAGCCTGATGGGATTATACGTTGGCGATAATCCGCTGCTCCCAGCCGGATCTCAACATAGGTGAGAAGGAGAAATATCATGCCGCAAGCGCAACCAGCAAAACTAGGAAAGACTCTTGGGCTCGTGCTCTCCGGGAGTTCCTTGAAGGGCGACAAAGTGGTGAACTACAAAGGCGAAGACTTGGGCAAGATCGAGGAAATCATGATCGATTTGGATCGTGGGCGGGTCGCCTACGCCGTACTGTCATTCGGCGGTTTCTTGGGTCTGGGTGACAAACTTTTTGCCATTCCCTGGCAGGCTTTTAGCGTTGACACGACCAACAAGCAGCTTGTTCTGAATGCCGACAAAGAGCTTTTGCAAAAGGCGCCGGGATTTGACAAGAATAGCTGGCCCGACATGGCAGACCTGTCTTTGGGATCCACGCTGTACGGGTACTATGGCTACAAGCCTTATTGGGCCTGATGCCGGTTAATACCTTCTCGCGTCATCATTGGCCACGCTGAAGGGAGCCAGCATCGAGATGCGAAACTGGTGCGACGGCGCCCGGATTCCGCGCTTTCAGGGTCGTACCTTAGTTGGGAGCACGCTTTCCGGGGTGTTGCTCCCAGCTCCTCCATCGATCCCCTGTGGGGATCAAGCGATGGACAGTGGCGAGGAATTTCTGGGGGGCAAAAAGCGGGTAACCCGCCTTCCGGTCGGCTTGGTTCGGATTGCCTGCCGGCGACGGGTAATTCATCGAGTTTCTGGAGGGGTTGAAGGTCGTACCCATGTCCGCAACTGCGAGTTCCAGTACGGGTTTGATGAACGGGTTTTTCGAATGGTTCGGTGAGCTGGGCCTCTTTTCGTGGCAAGTTTTGCGGGCGGCCGTGACCCCGCCCTTTGAATTCCGCGAGCTTGCCCGGCAAATCGACGAGATCGGATCAAAATCGTTCCCTCTGGTGGCTCTGGCAGGCGCGGCCATCGGCGCCATCTTCTCCCTTGAATTCCGCGATAGCCTGGTTCGATTCGGCGCCAGTTCATTGCTTCCCGCCGCCGTCGTGTTCTCGATTATTCATGAGGTCGGTCCTGTCATTACCGGCTTGGTCGTCTGCGGCCGGGCGGGAGCTGGCATCGGCGCGGAGTTGGGATCGATGAAGGTGACGGAGCAGATTGATGCCATCGAGGCATCGGCCGTAAATCCTTATAAGCTGCTGGCCGCAACCCGCATTCTGGCTTGCATCCTGGTGCTGCCACTCCTAACCCTTGCGGCCGATTTCTTCGGTGTGATAACGGCTTGGGCGGCTGATGCCATGGCTGATCCGATCACCTTCCACCAGTTCATCCACAATGGATTCAGCGTTTTCGGGTTCAGTGATTTTCTGCCCTCCACCTTCAAGACCGCTATTTTCGGCCTGATCATCGGGCTGGTGGCGTGCTTTCAGGGAATGCGGACGCGGGGAGGCACCGAGGGTGTGGGGCGTACGGCGACGAGCTCAGTGGTCTTATCTTCGCTGTTTGTAATCCTGGCCGACGTTGTCATGGTGAAACTGATCGTCATGTTCTTTCCCTGATGACCGGTACGGAAGAGTTCGCAAGGGGCCACTGAAAGGGGCCTGTAAACGCATCGTGATGGAGAACCTTGAGAAAACGAACGGCGAGCCGCCCGTGGTCCTGCGAGGTCTGCATCAGTCCTTCGGCGCCCAGGTGGTCTTGAACGGGATTAACCTGACTGTCGCCCGCGGAGAAACGCTGGCGGTGCTCGGCCGCAGTGGTACCGGCAAGAGTGTTCTGTTGAAGATCATCATCGGGCTGCAAAAGCCGGACGCGGGCTCGGTGAGTATCCACGGGCAGGAGATTACCGGAATCGCTCTCGGCAAGCTCAACGAAATCCGGAAGAAGATGGGGTTTTTGTTCCAGCAGGCGGCGCTCTACGATTCGCTCACGGTGGAAGAGAATGTGGCCTTTCCCCTGAAGCACAACACCAAAATGCCGGACTCCGAACGGAGGGATCGGGTCGAGGAATTGCTGAAAAGCGTAGGCATGGATAGCGATCTCAAGAAGATGCCTTCCGATATTTCCGGCGGCATGCAGAAGCGAGTGGGGCTGGCGCGTGCGCTGGCGCTCGACCCCGACATCCTGCTGCTGGATGAACCCACCGCGGGACTTGATCCCATTACCTCCGGCGAGATTGACGAGCTGATTCTTAAACTGCAAAAGGAACATGCCATGGCATCCATTGTAGTCACGCACGATTTGCAAAGCGCCAAAACCATCGCCGGCCGCCTGGCACTGCTCAACGAAGGAAGCATCGTGATCGAAGGCGCCTTCGCTGACCTGGAGAAGAGTCACGAAAAGTTTGTCGCAGAGTTTATGCGGCGGGACGCTTAGGAGAACATATGTCGAGAGTGGCGCGGTTGGGGGCTTTCATCGTTACGACGCTGGCGATTCTGGCAGTGGGGATCTTTATCATCGGTAACAAGCAATACCTGTTTACTTCCACGTACCGGTTAAAGACCCAGTTTGCCAATGTGGTGGGCTTGGATGTGGGCGCTCCGGTCCGGGTGGGTGGCGTTCACCGCGGAGCCGTGCATAGCATCGATTTGCCTCACCGGCCGAACGGTGAAGTCACGGTGGTGATGGACCTTGACAGCAGTACGCACGACATCGTCAAGCAGGACTCCGAAGCGTCCATCGAAACCGAGGGCCTGCTAGGCAACGAGTATATGGCGATCTCGTTTGGATCGGCCGGGGCGGCCAACGTGCGCGACGGCGATACCATCGCCAGCCACCCTCCCATCGCCATGTCAGACCTGATTAAGAAGTCGGAGGATATGCTGGATAGCAGCCAGCAAGCCATCAAGAACATTACGCAGGCGACCGCGAGTTTAAACTCGGTCAGCGCCAAAATCGACCAGGGTCAAGGCACTATCGGGGCGCTGATCAACGA
>JBEKQO010000048.1:0-33794 GCA_049519635.1 Terriglobia bacterium
TGTCACGATTTTCGAAAAAATCCCGATTTCACAGGGGTTTTTCAACGTTGCCGATGAAACTGAAAACATGGAACTTGCTAAGCAGTTGAATCTATTCGAGTTTTAACCGGACAGTACTGATTCAGGATTTAGGATTTAGAGGTGAGGGGAGGGCGACCTAAGTTTCTGCGCATTGGCCTGAAGCGGCGCCCAGGAAGGCAGTTGCGGGGAGGCCTGGTATGAAAATGCTCCCCTCCTTAGTTGAGGAGGGGGTAGGGGGTGGTGCTGATTGCGACTTGTTGTTCTTGGCTTCAGGTGATGACCACCCCGGCGCCCAGCGCGCCACCCCTCCTGAATCAGGAGGGGAGTTATTTTCATCCTTCGTGGCGAGCGAAGGCTCATGCGCGTCTGGGCGTTTGGACAGGTGGATGAACGAAATAGGTCGTTCCCCTGTTTTGGATCGAGTAGGTAACAGTACTGCGGTTAGAGCCATCTGCAATTCGATCAAAACCCGTCAGGGTTACTCAGGATTCGGCACGAAAACCTTGGGATGGATTCGATTGAAGTTTTGCCCAATTTCCTCCACCATCCTGCGGGTGACGCAGCCGGAGGCTTTGAGCTTGGCCCCTTCGCCGTACATCACTTCCAGAAGCTTCTTCCCTTCCTCGCCCACGAAGGTGACGTCCGTGAGGTCCACTGAAACCCGGCCATCGGCGGGGTCGGAGGTGACGGTGCGCCATGTCCGTTCCAGCTCGTCTACCCACGGGCCGGTGAGCCTGCCCTCGACCCGGAGGGTGGTGGCACGGACGTTCTTGTCGATCGTGATTCGCAGCATAGTAATACCAGTGGTTGGTTATTAGTGGCTAGTGGTTAGCTGGCGACGGCCTGCCTCTGACCAATGGCCACTAGTCACTTACCTTCCCGCCCCATTCCCCGGGGTATTGGCGCCCTGCCCGGTAACGGGGGGCAGCTTTGAGACGTCCCATCCGCCGCCCAGTGCTTTGATCAGAAAGACGGCTGAGTTCATCCGGCGCGTCAGCAGATCGACGGCGGTTCGCTCATTCGTCAGGGCGGCGCTTTGCGCGGTGATCAATCCGCCCTTGTAACGGTTGGAGGAAAGCGTCAGCGAGAGTTCGGCGGACTGGACGGCTTGACTCTGCTTCTTGCTTTCCTCATCGAGAATGCGCAGCCCTGCCAGGTTATCCTCCACCTCCTGGAAAGCGGTGAGGACGTTCTGGCGATAAGAAGCCACATTCGCATCGTAAGCGGCCCAGGCTTGGTCCGTGTAGGCGTGGCGGCGGCCGGCATCGTAAAGCGTTTCCAGCAGCGTCGGGCCCACGGCAAAAAAGTGACTGGGCCAGGCAAACCAGTTGATGATCGAAGACCCTTCGAGGCCAGCCGCGGCGCTGAGGGTAAGCGTGGGGTAATAGGCCGTCTTGGCGATGCCGATTTCGGCGTTGGCGGCGGCCACCCGCCGCTCCGCCGCGGCGATGTCCGGCCGGCGTTGGAGCAAATCGGAAGGCACTCCCGCCGGGATCTTGGGTGGGGGGGCATCAAGCGCTATGACGGGAATTGAGAATGTCGATGCCGGCTGGCCCACCAGAGCGGCAATGGCATGCTCAAATTGCGCGCGCTGCACACCCAAATCGATGGCCTGCGCCTGGGTGGTTTCAAGCTGTGTCGCCGCCTGCGCCACTTCCACCTTGGCAGCCAAGCCGCCGTTGTAGCGGTTGGTCGTGAGGTCCAGGGCTTTCTGGTACGCCACTACGGTGGAGTCAAGCAACTGCTTCTGCGCATCCAGCCCCCGTAGCGCAAAGTAGTCGGCAGCCAGCTCCGCGTGAATACTCAGGCGGGCGGTTTCCAAATCCGCCGCACTGGCCTGGGCGCTGGCCGTGGCCGCCTGAACCGTAAGATGGATTCGCCCCCAGGCGTCAACCTCGTAAGAAAGGTCGAAGGGCAACACGAAATCTCCCTGCGTTCGGCCATATTTGGGACCGGCGTTGGGAGCGTTCTGGGAAAGTTGTTCCCCGGTGATGGAAGGGCCGGCGGTGACTGTCGGGTACAACCCCGACCGGTCGATGCGAATCAGGTCGCGTGCTTGGCGAAATTGCGCCTCGGCAATTTTCAGGTTTTGGTTCGAAACGTCAACTCGCTCTTCCAGCGAATTCAACTTCGGGTCGTTAAAGACTTCCCACCACTTTCCGCGGATTGCCTGATCCTGCGGCTGTGATGCTTTCCATTCGCTTTGCGGACCGGAGGCGCTGGGCGCGAGCTCCTTGTAGGCATCTGGGGTGGCAACCGTGGGTCTTGCATATTTGGGTCCAGGGGTGCAGGCGCCGGCAAAGAGCAGGAGGCAGGAGGCAGCAGCCAGAAGGCGGTGGGGAGGGCACCGCCGGCAAAATGGACCGCGGACTTCGGACCCCGGACTTCGGCCTTTCATTCTGCCCCCCAAGAACCGGCGCCAGGCGTGGCGCTGCGAACCTCTTGACCATCCACCAGCGAATCCGGCGGGTTCGTAATCACTTTTTCGTTTCCGTCAAGGCCTGATACCACTTCGACTTCCGTTCCAAAATCCCTGCCCAAGGTTATGGGGATCAGGGCAGCGTGGCCTTTGCGGACCACTCCGATGCGCAAGCCTTCCGAACGAAAAATCAGACTGGTGACCGGTATAATGACCGTCGCAGTGGCAGTAGGAAGCTTCAAATGGACTTCGGCGTAAGCCCCGGGCAGGATTTCACCCGTGGTATTGGCAACGTCCACCTCCACCAGCAGGGTGCGAGACGCCTGGTCAATCGACTCCGCCGTCCGCACCAGCTTGCCGGGAAAGCGGCGTCCGGGAAATTGCGGCATGGTCAAATAGGACTGGACGCCCGGGACCGCTGCGGGGGAGTAACGCTGGGGCACATTCACGTAGACGCGCAGGGTGTGAATGGCAGCCACATGAAACAATTCCTTGGCGCCGCTCCCGCTTCCGGAACCAATAAGCTGGCCGATATCGGTATTGCGCGCCGTAAGTACTCCGTCAAAAGGCGCGTAGACTTTTTCAAAGGACTGCAACTGCTCCAGGCGATTGACGTTGTCGGTGGCGGAGTCCACCATAGCCTTCTTGGCGTGGGCGTCACCCACAGCGTTGTCAACATCCTGTTTGGCAACGGAATCGCTTTTCAACAAAGACTCGTACCGCGCGGCGGTGGTCTGCGCCAAGCCGTAGTTGGCATTTGCCGTCGCCACCTCTGCCCGCGCCTGCTGGAGTTGCTGGTCCAGTTCAGGGGTATCGATTTCCGCCAGAAGCTGGCCGTCCTTCACCCTGCCGCCGATGTCCACGTACCAGCGCTTCAGATAACCGTTTGTACGCGCATAAATCGGAGCGTCGATGAAGGCCTGGACATTCCCTGGTAACACGATTTCTTCCTGTGGCGCGCCGCGCTTGGGTTGAGCCAGCGAAACTGCGGGCACGGCGAGTTCGCGCGTGTCCGCTTTCACGTCTTCCGAGGCGCGGACCCGAGTTGTAACGCCCCGGTAAAGAACCAGGCCGGCGACCCCCAAGGCAAGCAGCAGCCCGATGATGACTTTGCCTACGCCGGACGATGGAGGAGGTTGTCCGGGCAAGCCGGTACCTCCACCATGGCCGTCGTGAGTTTCAATGTCGTAACTTTCCTCAGCCTTCATAACGTCCTCCAGGACGTGGAAACATCATACGTGCTCAATTGGCCCAGGATTTGCCGTACCTTTCCCACGCGACCCGTGCACGAGGCTGAACACGGTGGGAACAAAGAACACCGTTGCTATCGTGGCAAACAGCAGGCCGCCGATCACCGCCCGGCCCAGGGGAGCGTTTTGCTCGCCGCCCTCACCCAGACTCAGAGCCATGGGAACCATACCGATAATCATGGCCAGCGCCGTCATGATGACGGGACGAAAACGCGTGAACCCCGCCTCCAGCGCCGCCGCCGTGGCATCCTTGCCTTCTTCCAATTGTTCCTTGGCAAAACTCACCACCAGAATACTGTTGGACGTGGCGACTCCCACGCACATGATGGCGCCGATCATGGCCGGCACGCTGAAGGTGGTGCGAGTTGCGAACAGGAACCAGAGGATTCCCGCCAGACCCGACGGCAGAGCGGAAATAATGATCAGGGGGTCCAGCCACGACTGGAAGTTCACTACAATCAAGAGGTAAACCAGCACTATCGAGAAAACCAGCCCCGCCAGCAGTCCATTAAAGGACGAGCGCATGGTATCAATCTGTCCGCGCACCACGGTTCGTGAGCCGCGCGGCAGATCCTTCTGGCTCGCATCCACGATGCGGTCGAGGTCCCGCGCCACACCCCCCAAATCCCTTCCTTGCACGGAGCCGTAAATGTTAACCACCGGCTGGACGTTGTAATGCGAAACTGCGGCCATTGAAGCGCCGCGGCTGATGGAGGCAAGATTCCCGAGGATCTGCGGTGGAGCGCCGCTGGAGTTGGAGATGGGAATGCTTTCGATATCCTGGAGCGAATCCACGCGATACTGCGGCGTTTGAGTGGTAATGGCGTAGCTGACGCCAGACCGCGGGTCCAACCAGTAGGTGGGGGCGGTTTGGAAGCTTCCACTCAGGGAAACCAGCAAATCGGTGGCAACTTCGCTGGTCTTAAAGCCCACCTGCGCCGTCCGCGTACGGTCAATGTCCACCTGGAGCCGGGGCAGGTTGAAAGGTTCTTGAATGCGCAAGTCAACCGCGCCGGGAATATATTTGAGTTTGCGCATCAGGGCATCGGCAAATCTCCGATTGGCGTAAAGGTCACGGCCCAATACCTGGACGTTGATGGGCGCGGGGAGGCCGAAATTCAGAATCTGGCTGACCATGTCAGAGGGCAGGACGTAAAACGTCACGCCCGGATATTCGTCAGCCAATTTAAGCCGCAGCCTGCGGACATAATCTGCTGTGGGGTGATGGTCTTCAGCCAGCGCCACCATAATGTCAGCATCCCCAGTGCCAATGGGCGCCGAGTTGCTGTAGGCGAGATTCACGCTGCTGTAAGGCAACCCGATATTATCAATAATGCTTGTGACTTCCCGGGGAGGAATCTCTTGACGAATGGATTCCTCCACCCGATCGCAAAGCCGCGCTGTCTCTTCGATGCGGGTTCCGGTGGGCGCTCGCATATGAAAGGTGAATTGACCACTGTCAACCTTGGGGAAAAAGTCCTGGCCGATCAGGGGAATCAACAGAAACGAAGCGGCGGCGGCGCCTAAGACCCCTAGCGACAGCCAAGCGCGATGGTCCAAGCAGGTCCCCAGCCAGCCCTTGTACCCCCCCCGGAGCCGTTCGAAAGCATGCTCAAATCGAATTTGCTGCCGCGCCAAAAAGTGGGCTTGGGCTTCGGCTTCCAGATTCGTGGCGTCGTGCTCGTGGCCGCGTAGCAAATACCGCGCCATGGTCGGCACCAGAGTGCGGGACAACAGGTATGACGCCAGCATGGCGAAACTTACCGCTTCCGCGAGGGGGATAAAGAGGTGCCGGGCAACACCCGTCAGGAAAAACATAGGCACGAATACAATGCAGATGGCGAGGGTCGAGACCAGAGCCGGGACGGCAATTTGCGACGCGCCATCCAAGATCGCCGTTAAAACCTCCTTGCCCATCGCGATGTTGCGGTTGATGTTTTCAATTTCAACTGTGGCGTCATCTACCAGAATGCCCACCGCTAATGCGAACCCCCCCAAAGTCATGATGTTGATGGTTTCCCCGAGCGCACTGAGCACGATCAGAGAAGTCAGGATGGAAAGCGGAATGGAGACCGCGATGATCAGGGTGCTCCGCCAGCTCCCCAGGAATAAAAGAATCATCGCCGCTGTAAGCAGAGCGGCAATCAGTGCCTCTCTCACCACGCCTTTAATGGCCGCCCTCACAAAAATGGATTGGTCATTTAGGTAGTGGATTTGCAATTGCGGGGGTAAACCCTTCTGAATGATCGGCAGCTCTGCTTTGATCTGGGAGATGATATCCAGAGTGGAGGAATTGCCGGTTTTCATCGCCGTCATCAATGCCGCCCGTTGGCCGTTGACCCGCACGATGTTGGTTTGGGGTGGAAAGCCGTCGCGCACATGGGCGACATCGCGAATGTAGATTACAGAGTTACCCGAGGTTTTTATGGGTAAATCATTGAGCTCCGCTGTGGTTAGCGGGCTGCCATTTGCCTCCACGTCATACTCGTATTGGCCGATTTTTGACGTCCCGGAAGGAAGAATCAGGTTCTGGGCGCTGATGGCGCTCACCACCTCGGCGGGTGAAAGTCCTTTGGATTGCAGAGCGGCGGTGTCAAGGTCCACCTGCACTTGGCGTTGCTTTCCCCCGTAGGGCCAGGGTATGGCGGCGCCTTCCACGTCGGCCAGTTGGACGCGAATGAAGTTTGCACCTAAGTCAAACAACTGCTGCTCAGAAAGCCCTTGACCGGATAGTCCTAATTGCAGAATGGGGACGGTGGAGGCGCTGTATTGGATAATGAGGGGGGGAGTGGTGCCGGGCGGCAATTGCCGAAGCTGCGTCTGTGACATGGCCGTCGCTTGGCTGAGCGCTGTGGCGATGTTGGCGCCCGGCTGGAAGAAAACTTTAATGTTGGCGATCCCGCTTAACGACTGAGACTCAATGTGGTCAATGTCGTTCACCGTCAAGGTGAGGGAGCGTTCGTTGATGACGGTGATCCGGTTCGCCATCTGCTCCGGTGAGAGGCCGGCATAGTTCCAGAGGACACTGACCACGGGGATGTTAATGTTGGGGAAAATGTCCTTGGGGGTGCGAATGATAGCAAGCGCCCCCAGAATCATCATGACTATAGCCATCACGATGAAAGTGTATGGCCGTCGTAAGGCTAATCGAACTATCCACATAATTGATGATCGGCAGTAAGCAGAAGGGAATAGGCAGCGAAACCTTTCCGATCCTGCTTACGCATCCAGATTGCCACCCTTAACCGTACCGCGCGCGCTTCGGCATCGGGAGATCGAATTTGGCGTTTTGACGACAAAAACCCGCCAGTTCATCAAGGTCTATATGGCAGTTGTAATTCCAATCTCTGACTTCTGCATTAATTTTACCTACTACATTTAAAATAATAGGTTTAAGTATTTACAACAGGCAGGATCCAATTGCATAAGCGGGCTGTATTGATCAAATTGACGTCAAAAAATTGACAGATTGACGCCCGCACGTCAGCTTGGAGGGCGCGCAATCCCCAGCTTCCGAATTTTATAGAAGAGCGTCGTACGTTTAAGGCCCAGCCTCTCCGCCGCGCCTCCCGGGCCGCCAAGCACCCATTGGGACTCGCGCAGGGCCCGCATGATCTGGTCACGCTCGGTTTCGGCGAGAGTGCGCGCCTTTCGCTGGACTTCCCGTCCGGCTTGCCTTAGCTCTGAGAGTGGCGCTTGCAGGGTCGTTCCCGGGGTTAGAATCGTGGCGCGCTCGATGAAATTCTGCAATTCGCGCACGTTCCCCGGCCAGTGGTAGCGCTTTAGCGCATCCATCGTTTCTGCTGGTATCCTGCTGATTCGCTTATCCATCCTTCGGGCATACTTGTCCGTGAAATGGGCCACCAAAAGGGGAATATCCTCTGGACGTTCGCGTAGGGGCGGAACAAGAATAGGAAAAATGTTCAACCGATAATAGAGGTCGCCACGAAACTCCCGGTTCTCGACCATTTGGGCTAGGTCGCGGCTGGTAGCTGCCACTAAACGGGTATCCACATGAAGCGTCCGGTTGCTGCCTAAGCGCTCGAATTCCTTTTCCTGCAACACCCGCAGGAGCTTCGGTTGCAGCTCCAAGGGAATATCACCAACCTCATCGAGGAAGAGCGTGCCTTGGTGTGCCAATTCAAAGCGACCGATTTTTTGCGCGATAGCCCCGGTGAATGCCCCCTTTTCATGACCAAAAAGTTCGCTTTCCAGCAGGCCCATGGGAATTGCGGCACAATTGACGCTGACAAACGTACGCCCGCTCTTCGGGCTGATCGCGTGAATGGCCCTGGCCAGGATCTCCTTCCCTGTACCCGTTTCCCCCAAAATCAGAACGGTCGAATCGGTGGGTGCCACCAGCTCAGCCTGTTTCAAAATCCGCTTGAGAGCCGGGCTTTGGCCGATGATCGCTTCAAAGTCATGGTCAGTGCGAATCTCTTCTATAAGGTAATCCCTTTCCTCCGCCAACCTTTCCCGCGCCTCTGCAACTTGCTCGTAATTGAGTGCGTTTTCGACACCGATGGAAATCTGGTTCGCCACCTGAGCGAGGAAATCCATATCCTCCTGGGAAAACGCCCCTTCATGCAGTCTTCCTAGATTCAACGTCCCAATGACCCGGTCGCGGCTAATCATGGGGAGGAAGCAAACGGATTTCAGTCCCATCGACCGCAGGTTAAGTTCCGGGCCATACTGACTAAGCGCCTGGCTATCAAGCACCAAGGGTTCCCCCGAGGCAAGGACTTTGCTGGCCGGTCTTCCTCCCGCCGGAACCACGATCTCTTCCTGCCAGGATTCCCCCCCGGCGGAGAAATCACGCGCGTAGACTCTTAACTGTTTCCCGTCCTTCTCGGGCAGAAGCACGCTGGCGTAATCGCACTCCATGACTCGCCGGACGTTGGCGGAAATGGCGCGAAAAAGCTGCCGCAGGTCGAGGGTGGAAACCACGCTGTTGTTCAAATCCAGGAGCAACTTGAGCCGGTCGCGTTCGTGCTCGAGTTGCCGCTGCAACGCCTGGGCGGCTTGGTAATTGAGCGCGTTGTCCACGGCGACGGCAACCTGCCGGGCCACGAGTTGGAGGAATTCCACCCCCGCCTCGCCGTAAGCCCCCACCCGCTGGCTGCCGAACCCGACGGCCCCCAGGCGGCGATGCGCGCTCGTCAGGGGCAAGATGCACAAGGACTTAATGTTGTAGCCTCTTAACAAATCCATGGCCTTGGGAAAACGCTCCTCCCGGTCCATGTCGGGAACAATCAAGGCCTCCTGCCGTTCCCATACCCATCCGCTGGGGGACTCCGCCACGGCTCGCTCAATGACATCGATATAGGCTCGGGCTGGGGTTTCCACAATATGGAGGCGCATGACGTTGCGGGTGGGCTCATGCAACACCAGCCACAGGGTATCGAAGTTTACCAGGCGCGGCAGGCGTTCGATGAGGTCATGGAATAACGCCGGCAGGTCACGGTGCGTAGCGATGGATTCGGTGACCTCCAGCAAAGCCTGGTACTGGGAGGCGGGCGGCTTGGGTGCGGGTTTCTCTGCTGCTCCGCTGGCGTCCATCATAACCATCAGGATACTATAAATTTTCCATCGCGGTTCCCCTCCCTCATGATAAGTGGGTGGGCCAGAGGGTGGAAAACGGGGGAGTGGTAGCGCCGTGCCCGCTCTTCGGCGCTGCGGCTTTTCCAGCGGTGTGGGCTCTTGCCGCGCCGCCACAAGACAATCGGAATTTTTGGGGGCCGCTCCGGAAACACCGTTCCTCAAGCACCGCGGCCGCGCCGCCACGATCCCGGCACCGTGGAAAAGCCGCAAGGCTGAACCGCGAGCCTGGCGCTACGCTTGTTCAGTGGGATACGGGAATATGACTGCCGCGCAGACTCTGCTGACTGATTCGCACGTTCAGGAAATGGTCTCGCGTTTCGATTACCAGAACGCCGCCGCACAGCTTGACGTTTCCATGCGTCGCACGTCGATGCCGCGATGGAAGCAGGATTGACTTCTTGCTTAACGTCACCACTATCGCGGGGGAGATACCTCCGGCTGGACCTGCGCTGGTCCTGGCAAGATGCGCACGCCGGACGTGAACTTCTTGTAGTTGGAGTAGGTCGACTCCAGATCAAAGTTGCCATTCGCAACCAGTGCGACGCGTGCACTGGCGATGAGGGAAAGACGGTGGGGCAGCCAGATTTCATCATTCACGCGGATTTGTTCAAGTCGTATCTGGGTTCCCTTGTGAATCCGCAGCAGAAAAAGCCCCCAGGAAATCGTATCCAGGGTTTCAGCTTCCAGCCTCACCCAGCCATAATCCTTCGTGCTAATCCAAAGCTTACCCCGGACCTTGGGAAGAATGTCGGCATGGGGCTGAGTAGGATGGAAATCCTTCCGCGGGTTGGCTTCCACAACATAGACGGCATGGCCGTCCACCTCATCCCTGCCCGCGATTCGGAAGTCATAAGCGTTGATGATGTCGCGGGCGAAGGCGCGCTCATCCTGACGTTCCTTCTCCTGCTTCGCCAGCCGTTTTGCGTGCTCCTTTTCGTCCTCGTTTTTGCGCTCGTCGACGAATCTATCCAGCTTCTCCCCCTCTTTCCGCTCTTCTTTGTCCGTCAACGGCTTGTCGTCTTTGCGGATGCGGCGCGAGTACGGCTCATCATAGAGATTGATGACATCGTAGGTGTTGATCTCGTGCTTCTTGACAGCTCCCCCCTTATCTAACACTTTGAGATCGTCCCGCTGTTCGTAGGTGTAGTTCCGGGCAAGCTGGAAGTCGCTCTGATCCATAGCCAAAGCCCGCCGGACAATTTCTTTTGGATCATTGGTGGGCGGAAGTTCTTGCTGGACCGCGGAAGCTGCCGGTGGGGATTCCTGGGGCAGCAAAGTTGCGGAGCACGCCACCAGAAGCAGGACCAAAAAGTACACCTTCCGAGGTATGCAGGCCACGGGAGCTTAGATATTCATAGACGCGGGTTTGGTTGTCCACTTCCGCAGAGAGCTTGCTTCATACCAGTCACTGGACCGGCCAAAGTCCCGGACCTTGGCGTCATCAGCAGTTACTTTTGCCTCCCGCCCTTCACGCGTTCACCGCTGAAATCCGGCGCAGCAAGTCATCCTGTTCGGACGCATTCTCCGCGCCAATGGTGAAAGCGTCCAGGATCCCCAAGGAGAGGGCATACTTCAACGCTTCATCCTGGCGGGTGCGCATGTCGCCCTGGCCCAGAATCTTCATGCCGATGATTCCCTTCCCGTTGGCGCGTCCCTGGGCCAAGGTGGCCTTGACGGTGTCGGGGTCGGCATCCATATGAGAGCCGATGGGGTTAATGCGCGACAGGATCACTTCCACCCAGGGCGACCGGGCGGCCAAGCGCAGAGCTTCAATTTTATGGCAGGAGCAGCCGTGGGCCCGGATCAACCCCTTCTCTTTCGCTTCGGAAATCACGTCCATGGTGGGGCGGAAGCGTTCTGTCCAGTTGTCTTCCGTCATGCAGTGCATCATCAGCAGGTCGATGTAATCCGTGTTCAGTTCCTTGCGGAAGCGATCGATATCAGCGCGCATCTGGTCGGGTTCGCGGGAAAAGGACTTGCTCATGATGGTCACTTTCTCGCGCGGGACATGCTTTAGCGCCTCCGCCACGTGGGGATGCGAGCCATAAGAATCCGCGGCGTCAAAGAACCGCAGCCCGTGGTCGTAGCCCCGCCAGAGGAGGTCCGAGAGTCCTGGGATTCCCAAAGCCGTTTGGTTGGAGTGGTGGCCGCCCCCAATGGTACCCGTTCCACAGGCCAGTCGGCTGGTATGAATTCCCGTATTTCCCAGGACAACAATATCCGCGGCACTAAAGCGCGCCGTTTGCTCCGCCGCCAGGCCCGCGTGCGGTGCCGCCCCCATCCATGCGGCGCCCACACCCAAAGCCGTCGTCTTAAGGAAGTCCCGGCGCTTCATCATGCCCTCACCTGATGGTTGAAATTGCTTCCAATTTGTCTACCGAAGCCCAGCCCTATGGAGCCCATAGAATACCATGCGTGAATCGCTTTTCCAAGCAGGTTTGCCTTGCCGGGCAGGGTTCCGTCAAAGGCATATGGGCTTCGAAAAAAACCCGCACCTGCCCTCCTCCGTCGGGCACCCTCTCCCCTGGGATAGGGCTGGGATTCTTGATTTCTATCCCCTGGGGAGAGGCGGGACCGAGAGGCGGAGGGGGCCGCACATTTTTGCAGGTCATGGGATTAACGGGGCTTCTTGCCGGTGGTGCCTGCATGGCCCTGGAGGTTTGCGACACCCGCGACTTTGACGGACCCTTGGCTTTGCCAGGATGCTTGATTCTGCAGCGTGAAAAGTTCCGCCTCAACGACGTGCCGACTTAACCCGCATTTCTCACCACGATTTTGGAAGGGCGGGGCTTTAGCCCCGCCGCTGCAAGGCCGTCCTGATTATTTCCAAGTCCCGCACCCCGTGCAGCTTGCAGCCGCAAGCTGCGCGGGGTGCGGGACGAATAGAGGACGGGAGCCGCGATTTCGGCGGGGCTGAAGCCCCGCCCTTCCAGCATCGTCCAAACATGGTGAGAAGTCCGGGTTAAACGCCGGGGTCTCCCTCATTCCAGCCAACTCGTTGAAAAACAACCGCATCGAAAAGGTGATAAAATACTTTCGGCCGGGTGCGCAAAAATCGGAGTATTGCGACCCATTTCTGGACAAGCTGCATGGTAGAGTTTATTCGGCCCATGGAAGTCCTGCTGAACACAATCTGGTTGCTGGTCGCCATTGGAGCCTTCCTTTTTTGGCGGCCCGAAAAGTACACGCGGACGCCCACGGCCCGCGACCACAAGAAATCCTTTGGCATCCTGGCTCTGGCCTGCGCCTTGGTTCTGCTCTTTCCTGTAATCTCCTTGACCGACGACCTGCACGCCGAGCAAGTTACCATGGAGGATTCATCCCGGGCGATAATGAAAGCCCGGGCTCTGGCGCAGGGATGCCTGCGCGCCGGCAGGACTGCGTTGATAGCGGCAGTGACCATTCCTCCGTATTCGGCTGACGCTCCCCATTTTTTCTTTGCCTCGGTCCTCCGGGTTGAAAAATGTTTTTTCTGCCTTGCTCTGATTTTTCCGCACGAAGGCCGCGCCCCCCCTTTCAACGCTTAAGAGATTCCAAATGGCCGCTCGGGACAGGTGGCGACCGGCTTCCGTCCCACAACCGTTATGGCGGGAGCCGCCATCGGTCGGCTCGGGACGCCATCGGCGAGTCTCCAAGCCGGGTTAATATACGTTCAGCCCCGGCCCCGCGGGTCTCGCCAAAAGCGCAACTCGAAGCAAATGGCGCTTAAAAGGCGCAAAGACAGTGGTTCAGTGATTAACCCGGATTTCTCACCACGACTCTGGAAGGGCGGGGCTTTACAGGCTGCGGATAAACTCGAATGGGCTGTCATTCTGAGGAGCAGCGGCGACGAAGAATCTCGCATTGCCTTGAAAATGCTCAGAGCGAGATCCTTCGCTTCGCTCAGGATGACAGCATTGGCGGGTTTTTCCGCAGCCTGTTTAGCCTCGCCCTTCCAGCATCGTCCAAACGTAGTGAGAAGTCCGGTTTAAGGATGGTGGATTACGAAGCGTCGAACATACTTCTTAGCAGGTCTCGCGGCGAGCATCAGCCTCGCGGCTTTCCTCTCGTCCGGCTGCAAGAGCGGAGGGAAGACCAATGAAGCGTCCGAGGCGCCGCCGCCCGCGCAAGTCGAGCAGGAACAGGATGGCGGCGCATTCAGTGTCGATCACCCCGAGCAGTTTCCCTTGGCCACGGCGGAGAAGTACGAAGCCGCTCCTGAGCTGAACGTAACGGGCGCCGTCAGCCCCGACGTTTCACGGAGCATACCGGTGGTTTCGCTGGCCTCGGGGCGCATCGTGGATATTCATGCCCGCCTGGGCGACACGGTAACGAAAGGGCAGCTCCTGATGCGTGTGCAAAGCCAGGACATTTCGCAGGCATTTTCCGATCACCGGCAGGCGGTCGCGGATGAAACCTTGGCGAACACGCAACTCACGCGCGCCAAAGACTTATATGAACACGGAGCTATTGCGCAAAACGATCTGCAAGTTGCCGAAGACACCGCCGCCAAGGTCAAGGTCACCGTTGAAACCACGCTGGATCACCTTCGTATCCTCGGGGCTGACCCCCGTAGCCCTTCAGCAATTATCGAAATCCGCGCTCCCGCCTCCGGAGTGATCACCGATCAGCAGGTGACCGCCGCGGCAGGAACGCAAGGCTTGGCATCACCGAATGCATTCACGATCTCCGACCTCTCCCATGTCTGGATTCTGTGCGACGTCTACGAGAACGACCTCCCCTTTGTGCGTCTCGGCGAGTATGCGGACGTTCACATAAACGCGTACCCGGACCAGGTTCTCAGGGGCCGGATCGGCAATATCGGCGCCATCCTCGATCCCAATCTCCGCACGGCGAAGGTCCGCCTGGAAGTTGATAATCCCGGAATGTTGCGGCTCGGCATGTTTGCCACCGCAACCTTCTATGGCCCCCGGAAGGATGCCTTCGCTACCGTGCCGGCCACCGCGGTGCTGCACTTGCACGACCGCAACTGGGTCTATGAACCGGCGGAACATGGCCGCTTCCGGCGCTTCGAGGTTGTGACCGGCAAAATGCTTCCCGCTACCCCCAGCGAAAAGCAGGAGATCGTCTCGGGCCTTAAGCCGGGTCAGCAGGTGGTGGCGAATGCCCTGGATCTTCAGTCCACGGTGGAGCAGTAAATGATACGCCGCCTCGTCGACTACGCGCTGAACAATCGTTTTCTTGTGCTCGCCATCGCCCTGGTGCTGTTCGTCTGGGGCATCGTTTCGTTCCACAGACTCCCGGTGGAAGCATACCCCGACGTGGCCGACAACTATGTGGAGATCATCACCCAGTGGCCGGGAATCTCTGCCGAGCAGATCGAGCAGCAGGTCACCATTCCCCTTGAAACGGTAATGAATGGCATCCCCCACGTGGTGCATCTCCGCTCCTTCTCCCTCTTCGGACTCTCCGATCTTAAGTTGATCTTTGATGACGAAGAGGAGAACTTCCGGGACCGCGAGAGGGTTTTGGAGCGGCTCGCGCAGGTTACTTTGCCGCCGGGGGTGACACCCCAAATGGGCACCGACTGGAGCCCGGTCGGCCAAATCTATTTCTTCACCCTGCAAAACAACAATCCTCAGTTAGACGTCATGGACTTGAAGTCAATCGAAGACTGGGTCGTGGAAAAAAACCTCAAAGCCGTTCCCGACATCGTGGACGTTTCCAGCTTCGGGGGCCCGACGCGCGAGTATCAGGTTCGCGTCGATCCCCATAAGCTGATTGCCTATGGCCTGAGCCTTGGCCAGGTGGAGCAACAGCTTACCAACAACAATGTTAATGCCGGGGGAAGCTTCATCGAGGCGGGCCTGCAACAGGTTAATATTCGCGAAGTGGGGCTGCTCAGGAACGTGCAAGACATCGAAAACACGGTCCTGGTGACCAAGGCCGGCGCCCCGCTGCGGGTGAAGGATATCGCGGTGGTGGCGCAAGGCCCCAAGATCCGCCTGGGCCAGTTCGGCCGGGCCATTCACCGCGAGGACGGAAAGATCGTTTCCAACGACGACGTGGTTTCGGGGATAGCGCTGCTGCGAAAAGGGGCAGACACGCAAACCGCGCTCGCCGGGCTGGAAGCAAAAGTGCAGGAGTTGAACGAGCGCATTTTGCCTTCGGGCGTGAAAATCGTTCCGTTTATCGATCGTACCGACCTCATTCACTTCACCACCCATACGGTGCTGCACAATCTCGGCGAGGGCATGGCGCTGGTAGTCATTGTGCTGTTTCTCTTCCTGGGAAATGTCCGCGGCGCGCTCATTGTGGCCCTCACCATCCCCTTTTCCTTGTTATTCGCGTCGATCTGTCTGGACCTCAAGCATATTCCCGCCAATCTGCTGTCGCTCGGCGCGCTCGATTTCGGCATGGTGGTGGACGGCGCTGTGGTGATGATTGAGAATATTGTTCGCCACTTGCACCAGCACGAAACGAATACCGAGGCGGCTACCATCGAGCAGCGCATTCGCACCGCCGCGCACGAGGTTCAGCGGCCGGTCTTCTATGCCATCGCCATCATCATTACCGCCTACATTCCCATATTTACTTTGCAGCGAGTCGAGGGCCGCCTGTTCAAACCCATGGCATGGACCGTGGCGTTCGCACTGCTGGGCGCGCTGCTTTTTTCCGTGGTGGTGGCGCCGGTGCTGGCAAGTTTCTTGTTCCAGAAAGGCGCGCATGAATGGCGCAATCCGGTCGTAAGCTTTCTCACCGACCGCTACCGCATCGGCGTCCGATGGGCCATTCATCGGCGTGCCCTGACGGTCGGACTGGCTGCGGTAAGCATACTGATCGCGATATATCTGGGCACGAGTGGAGTGATTGGCTCGGAATTTCTGCCGCACCTGGATGAGGGGGCGCTCTGGGTGCGCGGCACGCTGGCCACAAGCACCGGACCGACCGAGGGTATCCGGGTGGCAAATCAGGCGCGCGTGTTGCTAGCCTCCTTCCCCGAGGTTACGGAGACCACCAGCCAAGTGGGGCGTCCGGACGATGGAACGGACACCACGGGCTTCTTTAACACGGAATTCTTCGTGGGCCTGAAACCCAAAGAACAATGGCGCCCGGTATTTCACCAGAATAAGGACGAGTTGATCGCCGCCATGAATCGCCAACTGGAAAAACTTCCCGGCGCCGTCTGGGGTTTTTCTCAACCGATTGAAGACAATATGGAAGAGGCGGTCAGCGGGGTAAAGGGAGAGCTTGCCACCAAGGTCTTCGGTGACGATCTAAAGGTCCTTGAGGCTAAGGCCGACCAGATTGTCGGGATCATGCGCACCATCAAGGGGATTGAGGATCTTGGAGTCTTTCGGGCCCTGGGCCAACCCAACGAAAACTTCCAGGTGGACCGCCAGAAAGCCGCACGCTATCAAATCAACGTCGCGGATGTGCAGGATGCCATCCAGACGGCGGTGGGAGGCAATGCTCTAACCCAGGTTCTGCAAGGGGAGCAGCGCTACGACCTCACGCTGCGGTATCTTCCCCAGTACCGTGATACCCGGGATGCGCTGGAGGATATTCGCTTGCTGTCCCCCAGTGGCGAACGAGTCTCGCTTGCGCAGCTCTGCACCATCGAAGAACGGGACGGCGCTTCGGAAGTCTATCGCGAAGGGAATCAGCGCTTCGTCGCCATCAAGTATAGCGTGCGTGGGCGCGACCTGGGCAGCACGGTTGAGGAAGCAATCAAAAAGGTCAACGCGCAGGTGCAACTGCCGCGTGGGTATCACCTTGACTGGGAAGGTGAGTACCAAAGCGAAAGACGCGCCGAAGCGCGGCTTTTCCTCATCGTGCCCATCACCGTCCTGCTGATTTTCATCATCCTCTACACGATGTTCAAATCGTTCAAATGGGCGCTGCTGATTCTCACCGCCGTCATGATCGCCCCCCTCGGCGGTTTGCTGGCTCTGTTGGTCTCGGGCACCAACCTCAGTGTTTCCTCGGGGGTGGGATTCCTGGCCCTGTTCGGTGTCTCCGTGCAGACCGGCGTGATTATGCTCGAGTACATCAACCAGTGCCGCGTGCGAGGCTACTCGATTGAGGAATCGGCGGTGGAAGGCGCGGTTTTGCGGCTCCGCCCCATCATGATGACCATGCTGGTGGCGACTTTAGGCTTGCTGCCCGCGGCCATGTCGCACGCCATTGGCTCCGACTCTCAGCGGCCCTTCGCGATCGTCATCGTTGGGGGATTGATTTCAGACTTGGTGATGAGCATCTTCTTGCTACCCACTCTGTATGTCTGGATAGCAAGGGAAAACGACGTGCTCCCCGCGACTGATTCTTCGCATTTTGAAGAAGTCTAAGAAACAGTGACGAGTGATGAGTGACGAGCCAGCAAGGGCCGAAACTCGAAAATCGAAGCTCGAAAATCGCGGCGAGTTTCGAATCTCGTGTTTCGAGTTTCGGCCCTTGCTGGCTCGTCACTCATCACTCGTCAGTCGTCACTTATCACTTGCCTCAGCCCCTCAGGCCAGAATATCGCGCACCATCCTGGTGGTTTCGGTGACTTGGTCGGAATAGCGCGGATAGAGGCCGATCAGCGCCACATCCGTGGGCTTGATATTCTTATAAGCCCATTCGATGGCTTGGCGCTTCTGTGCTTCCGACTCGCATTTGCGGCCTGCCGCCAGGACCTTGTAAACCAGCGCGGGTTTATCCACCTTGCGTATGGCCTCGGCCATCTTGGGCGGGTCGGAGGCGATAAAGCCGTCGCCCAGGATGGTTGTACCAATCTCTTTCTTCCAATCCTCGGGGTGCCGGGTGAGATAGTGCAGCCCCGTCATGTAGAAGTCGTTGGCGAATCCCTTTTCATGAAGCGTTTCCAGAATCTTGGGGTTGTGCGTGGAGATGCCCGCCAGGATTCCCATGTCGTGAACCCTATCGATATAGGTCTTGACCAGATCGATCTTCCCTGCCCGGTAGAGGATGTCGGTGGCTCCGCCGTGGAAAGCGATGCCGATGGGTTTGAATTCTGCCGCGGCTTGCGCACACTTAATCGTCCCATCCAAAACAGCTTCCGGGGTCTGAGCCATTTTTTCGTCGTAGTGCCAGGAGGCGGCCAGGCAAATGAATTGCATCTTGCACCCCGCCCCGCGGATCTTGGGGATTTGTCGCTTCTGCTCATAGTTGAAGCTGTACTGCCAGGTGTTGATCCCGGCATTCTCGCAGTCCAGCAGCAGCTTGACAATGCGCTCGTCGGTGAACCATTCGCGCATGTGCTGGTCGTACTGGCGGTTGAAATGGGAATAGCCATAAATGGGATTACTGCCTACGATCATGCGGGAAACACGATGGGAACCGAGCATAACCGTGGGCAGCAGGTCAGCGGGTTCCGCCTGGAGCGCCTGGGGTACCACCAGGCCGGCGGCAACCGTTGTGGCGCTCTTCAAGAAATCGCGCCGACTGCTTTCACTTCGAGATGAATTCGGATTACTGCGTATTTTGCGTGCCATGTGCCTTCTCCCTTCCGTGCGGCTTAATCCTTGCGGAAGCAGACGATACCCTTGCGCAGTCGGCGTGTCAATGGCAGAAGTTGGGCACGGAAGAAGTTGGGCAGAAGTTGCGAGGCCTCGGGGCAAAGTACAGAGGCAACGGAAGGCCGTTTTCCTGATGAAGAAGAGTTCCAAGCTTCATCCGGACACAGGAGGCTGGGCGGTTGAAGTTTTCCAGGGCGATCAAACCATGGGTTCTGTGAAGGATATAAAGCAGTATTTTAGCTGCCACGTAACCTACGATGAGCACCGACTACATTAGAATCTATTCGGCCGATCACTTGATTTCTCAATTGATTCCCGGCTACTTCTGCTTATTGGCGGCGGGGGCGGGCAGCGGTTGCAGCAATTGCTCCTTGCGGTAGACAAGCGTATTGGTGTCGTAGGCGGCGATTTCAAAATCGTGGCCGTGGGTGATGGCGTCACAGGGGCAAGCTTCCACACAGTAGCCGCAGAAAATGCAGCGGTTATAATCGATGTTATAAACCTGGGCGTAGCGCTCCGCCGCGCTGATGCGGTGGTCGCCGGTATTCTCGGCAGCCTCAATGTAAATGCAGTTTGCCGGGCAGGCCGCCGCACAGAGGAAGCAGGCCACGCACTTTTCCAAACCATCCTCGTCGCGGCGCAAAACATGGACGCCTCGATAACGATCTTCAAAGTGCACGGGCTCGGCGGGATAATTCTCCGTCACTGTGGGTCCGACCATCATCTTAAAGGTTGTGGCGAAACCCTTGGCCAGCGCCACCGCCGAATCGGCCATTTCCCGGACAATATTTGGCATAGCCCCTCAAGGTCAGGCCGAATTGCGTTCGGCCTGGGGTGAGCACCCCTCACCCTGGTCCACAGTATAATGGATAGCATGATGCCGGTCAAATTCACCGATAACCCGGGAGTTGTGTTATTTGCTGTGGCACGGCCATCTTGGCCGTGAGCGTTCACGGGCGGGACGTCCGTGCCCCTTCCAAATGACACCCCTACCGATAACCCTGTCACCGATAACCCGGCAATCGTCACCGGCGCGCCCATAAAATCCCACTCCGTGGTGCAGGCCGGAGCAACCCTCCAGCTTCGCGAGGAATCGAATGGGCAAGGTCGAGGTGTGCTTGAAAGGGGGACGCATGAGGTGTAAAATGCGCTGGTGGGTTCCCCTGGGCAGAAAGAAAGCATAACCCGATCAGGCTCGCCATGCGACCTTCCGTCGAGGAGAATTTTATGATGAAATGGACAATCAGCTTCGTCACCGGGCTTTTGGCGGGGGCACTGTTCCTCCCCGTCGCGTTGGCCACTGAAACCTATGTGCCGCCTCCCGCAAGTCAACTCATCCCCGCCGGAAGCCTTTTGCACGTGCGGCTTACATGCACCCTAACGTCAAAAACCAGTAAGCCCGGCGACCCCTTCACGGGGATCGTCACCACCCCGATTACCGTGGACGGCAAGGAGGTTATTGGCGCGGGCAGTTCAGTGGAAGGACACGTGGCTTTCGTGAAGCAATCGGGCCGCGTCTCGGGCGTGGCACAGATGCGCGTGGTCCTGGACGACATCATCACCCAGGATGACATCAAGTTGGCCCTGCCTGCGGGGCTTGACGACTTGAATGCCGGACCTTGCGCCAAGACCACCGGTGACGATGAAGGAACCATCAAGGGCTGTGGCAAAAGCAAGAAGGACGCCCTCAAGGATGCTGGCATAGCGGGCGCGATGGGAGCGGGTGCGGGCTCCATGGTGGGAATGGGTTCCGAGATCGATTGCCGGTATTACGGTAACTGCGGCGGGCCCGGCATCGGTACGGCCATCGGGGGCGGAGCGGCGATCGGAGCCGGCACGGTCCTGATCTACGACCTGCTGAAACACGAAAAGCACATCATCATGGTGCAAGGCACAACCATGACCTTTGTAATCAGCCGGTCCGTCGATGCCAATACCGGCAAGCCGCTCGAGCCGACGAACCCGGTGGAAGCCACCAAGCAGTAACCCCACGTGCGGCAAACCGCCGGAGCGCACATGCCTCGCCCCGCAGGATCCTTGGACCGCTTCTTCCTCGTCGTCGCGGAGGAATTTCGGATGAAACGTGCCCGCTCACTCACCGTCGTCACCATCGCTATAATTTTGGCCGTGGGCCTTTTGGCGTGGGCCGTTGACGCCGACGACATTCCGCTGCCCGCCGGAACCCAGTTAGTGGTAAAGCTGACGAACACTTTGAGTTCCAAGGGTAGCGAGGAAGGCGATCCGTGGGCGGGGAAGGTAGAGGAACCCATTTTCGCCGCAGGACAGGAAGTGGTACCCGCCCAAAGCACAGTGCGCGGCCGCGTGACCTTCGTTCAGCCGGCAGGCCGTGCCACAGGAAGGGGCGAGATGCGCTTGGTGGCGGAAACAATCTCAACTCCGGAACATGGCACCTTCACCATCGTGGCCCAACTCCACGACGCCCAGGACAACAGTGGCACCAAAGTGAAAGACGCGGAAGGAACCCTTGAAGGTCCAGGCAAAAGTGTTAAGAGCGCCGCCAAGGAAGCTGGCATCGGCGCCGCCGGAGGCGCGGCAGTGGGCTCCATTGCGCATGGAGGATCCGGAGCCCTTTACGGCATGGCCATTGGCGCCATGGCAGGTGTGATCCATAGCGTGGCCAAGAAACATCAGGGGCCGCTGCTGCCCCCCGGAACGGAACTGACCTTTGTTTTGGATCGAACCTTCCTGTCAAAACACATCACCCCGCCGCGCTCCAACTCATCTTCAGAATAGCCCTGGCTTCGATCAACCACTAACCTAATTGTCAGGCGGGCTCAAATGCCAGCCGGTGCCGGCGTCATAACTTTCCCCAGCACGGCAATGTGTAGCGTTAACGCGGACTTCTCTCAACATATCCCGGATTTCTCATCGCGACTCCGGAAGGGCGGGGCTTTACAGGCTGCGGAAAAACCCCATAATGCTGTCATCCTGAGCGCAGCGAAGGATCTCGCTCTGAGCATTTTCAAGGCAATGCGAGATTCTTCGTCGCCTGCTGCTCCTCAGAATGACAGTGCCGACGAGTTTTTCCGCAGCCTGTTTAGCCCCGCCGTTGCGAGGCCGTCCTGATTATTTCCAAGTCCCGCACCCCGCGCAGCTTGCAGCCGCAAGCGGCGCGGGGTGCGGGACGAATAGAGGGCGGGAGCCGCGATTTCGGCGGGGCTTCAGAGTTTGCGGGAAAACTCCCACGCGCTGCCATTCTGAGCATTGACAGCCGTTCGGCTGCCCATGGTAGGCAGAAATAAGACGGGAAGAACCCATCACCCAACCTGTCATCCTGAGCCGCAGCGAAGGACCCAGGCAGTTTGCGGGGTTTCATGAACCGGGCCAACTACGGGGGTTCTTCGCCCCCAAGGCGGGCTTAGAATGACCGCGAATACTCCGGATGCCAGCCGTGCAGGGTTTTTCAATAGCCTATTTATGTAAGCCAATGAAAACGCGGGCGAAAAATCCGGGCTAAAGCTTCTTCAGAACGTCGGCGATGATTTGCTTGCCGTGAAAACGCCCGTTCTCGATAAAGATTTCGTTGGTATCCATGCCCGCGATGATAACGCCGGCCAGATAGATTCCCGGGACGTTGCTTTCCAGACTTGTGGAATTACACTTGGGACGATGGGTTGAGGAGTCAATTTCCACGCCAATATCGCGGAGGAAGCGAAAATCCGGATGGTAGCCGGTGAGCGCGAAAACAAAGTCATTATCGAGGTGCAGGATTTCCCCGCTGCTCCGATGGACGCAGATGGCGCCGGGAAGAATCTCCTTTAGCTCAGTTTGCGGCAGGGCGCGGATGGAGTCTTCCTTGATGCGATTTTCGATGTCGGGCTGTATCCAGTATTTAATGTGCGAGCTGAGCGCCGGCTCGCGATAAATCATGGTTACCTCCGCTCCATGCCGCCAGAGGTCGAGGGCGGCAACGGCGGCGGAGTTTGCCCCACCGATCACGGCCACTTTGCGGCGGTAGTACGGATGCGGGTCAGTGTAGTAGTGCGAAACCTTGGGAAGTTCCTCGCCGGGAATACCCAGCAGGTTGGCCAGATCGTAGTAGCCCGAGGCGATGATGGCCTTTTTGGTGAAGTGCTCAGCTCGGTGGCCCTCAGAAGTCTCGGTCGCTACGCGAAACTCACCGTCATGCCCGCCGATCCCCATGACCCTTTCCTGAAAACGGATGGGCAAGCGGTAGAAATCCGCCACCCGGCGGTAGTACTCGAGAGCTTCGGCGCGATGGGGCTTGGTGTTCAAACTGGGAAGGGGCAAATCGCCGATTTCCAAGCGCTCCCGTGACGTGAAAAACGTCATCGTGGAAGGGTACTTGTAAATCGAGTTTACCAGGACACCTTTCTCCACGACGAGGACCTTCAGCTTGCGCGTCACCGCTTCTATGGCGCAAGCCAGACCGGTGGGCCCGGCGCCGACAATCAGGATATCCAGAGATTCTTGCATCCGAGTCTACACTCCTGAGGGCGCGACCTTGGAATCAGGAAGGGGTTCCTGCATCCACCATCGTCAACGCCCGTTTTGCATTCATTGCTTCACGCTCTCCGTCAACAGCCCGGCCAGTTCTTTCTTCACGCCCTCATAGGCGGCCAGAAGCCCGGGTGTCGCCGGCATCGAGTCATTCTTCCAAACGAAGGCTTTCCCGCCGGGGCGCTCAATCAGGACGCCGATCCCGCTGCCCAGGTGGTATCCCACGCTCCCAAACTGGCGCACCTTATCACCGGATATATCCAGCAGCGCGACGAAGCCCGCCTTCTCCACGCCGGGGTAACGTGCAAACTGTTCAAAGGTGACAAATTGGAAGCCAGATTTCAGCAAGCCTTCCAGGCAGGCAACCTGCGCGGGGGTCAAAGGGGGCGGCGTGATTTCAGGCACGCTCCTCCCCTTCTCCCTGCTGGGAATTGAACTGCTCGCGCGAGATGGCGTAGAGCACCACGCGGATTCCTTTATGCACCGCTTCCCTTTCAAAGCGCATGCCGATCCGTTCCATGACCCGGAGAGAATCCCGGTTGGCCCCCTGGGCGATGGCCACAATTCGTTCGAGATGACTGACCTCAAAACCGTATGCTAGCGCATGGCGCGCCGCTTCCGTAGCCAGCCCCTGCCCCCAATGCGAAGGGGCCAGCCACCAGCCAATCTCCACGTCCGGCCCTTCGGGCAGATGCTGGAGGCCGCAAATTCCGATCAGCGTATCGCTGTCTTTCGGCAGTAGCTTCCACAGGCAGATTCGGTGCTTTTCCCAGTTCTCACTCTGCCGGGCCACAAATTCCTGGACACGCTCATCCGGCCACGGCTCTCCCGTCCCGAGATATCGCACCACCAGGGGATCCGTGGCGATCTTCTGAAAGGCCTTCCAGTCCTCCTTTGTCCACGTTGCGAAGCGCAAGCGGTCTGTTTCCAGAATTACGGTCTGCGTTGCGTCTGCCAGATCATCCATGTGAACCCCCCGTGGACCCGCGCGCACCAGCCCATGCGGCATAGTCACCGGAAGCGATGCGGCAGGTGGCCCCCCTAATCCTCGCCCCCAGCCAGTAAATCCAGGCGTGTTGTCGCGCGCCGTTATTCAGTATGACCTCCGCTGCGGCACGCACAAATTCGCTCCGCTTCGGGGCGCCGGGGTTGAATCCCTCTAGTGCATCCAATACCCTCAGGTCCCGCGCCGGCTGGCGCAATCGGAAGATCTCGCCGCGAACCCATTTTCCTCTTCGGCCCGCCGGGCGCGCTCCCGGATAGCGTCCCAGATCGATCAATTCCGCGGCCACTTTTCCTTCCGCCAGAAACCTTGCCCCGAGGCTCGACAAATAAGGGTGCAGCTCAAAGCCCCGCCGCAGCGTACCGTAAACAAACAACCGGCGGCACTTGGCCGCGGTGTGCGGTCCCGGAATCATTCCGCCTGCCCCCTTGCCGGTCCCAGCGAATCCTGGCGTAAGAGCATGTCCCCGCCCGCCCCCACCGAATCCCGCTATTTCATGGGCAGGCAATATCCGGAAATTATGTTTCGGTTTCCAGAGTTTCGATGATATGGCGCAGGGCGGCTACAATCTCCTCCCGCTCCACATTACCCTTGCGGAATTTCAGAACCAGCTTGAATTCCTTGGCGGGAGGAACATAGTTGAAAACCGCATGGCGCGGCTTCTTGTCGGGGTTCCGTTCCGCGCGCGCTTGTTCGCGGTTCACCAGGCCGGAAGCAAACCGCCGGACAAGATCGCGCATTCTCGCTTCATCCGGTTGCCGCGCCACTTGCAGCAATTGGGATTTGGAAAGCACCCCCGCTTCGATGCACTGGGCCTTCACCGCATCCGGAATGCTGCGCAAACTTATGGTTTCCGTAATCGAGGTACGCGATTTGGCAATGCGGCGGGCGATCTCCTCGTGGGTCAAGGCATAGCGGTCCGCCAGGGCCTGCACTCCGTCAGCCTCTTCAAAAGGCGTCAAGTCCTTGCGTTGCAGGTTCTCGATGAGGGCGATTTCCAGCGTTTCGCCGTCGTCCACATCTTTTTCGATGCACGGCACTTCTCTCAGACCTGCGCCACAGGCGGCGTGGTAGCGGCGCTCGCCGGAAATAATCATAAACTTGTCGGCATCCGCCAGGTAACGCACCAGCAGCGGCTCCAGTACGCCCTTATCGCGCACCGATTCCGTAAGGCTTTGCAAATCGCCCAATTGCTTGCGGGGCTGATCGGCGTTGGTTTGAATCTGCTCGATGGGAATCATGCGGCCGATGGCGGCGCCGCTGCGGGAGATGATGTCCTCAACGTAGTGCGAGTTGTGCCGCATCTTGACGGTGATGGGTAAGCCGGCGCGCCTAACCGACACGTTGTATAACCTCCCTGGCGAGTTGCGCGTATTCGACCGCGCCGCTGGAACCGGGAGCGAAGCTGAAAATGGTTTCCTTGTAAGCGGGGCTCTCTTCCAGGCGCACGTTTTTGCCGATTACGGTTTTGAAAACTTTGTCGCCAAACACTTCTCGAACCTGCTTATAAATATCTCGCGCTAAATTGGTGCGTTTGTCGTAGAGCGTCACGATGACGCCCAGTAACTGCAACTCGGGGTTGGGGCGGGCGCGGATGCGCTCCAGCGTTTCCAGCAAGTCATCCGTCCCTTCCAGCGAGTAATACGAGGCCTGGATGGGCACCAGCAAATAATTCGCCGCTACCAGCGCGTTAACGGTAATGATTCCGAGCGCCGGCGGCGTGTCAATAACGATCAGGTCAAAGTCATCGCGAACCCCCGCCAGCGCATCCTTCAACCGGAAGGGAGCGTCAAACTGCCCCACCAGGTTCGCTTCCAGTTTGGCCAATGAGATTTTAGCGGGCACCAGGCATAGGTTGGCGACTTTCGTGGGATGCACGACGTCCATCACCGCGATGTGAGGATCGGAGAGCACATCGTAAATGGAACCCTTGATTTCGTCCGGGGAGAAAAAGGTCAGCGTGGTGTTGGACTGGGGATCAAGATCGATCAGCAGCGTTCGCTGCTCCTTCATGGCAAAGGCCGCAGCCAAATTCACCGCCGTCGTGGTCTTTCCGACGCCGCCCTTCTGGTTCGCAATGGCAATTACGGTTGCGGGCATTTTTTGAGCTCGGGACACGGAATACGGGCCACGGGGTTCGGAACAACAAACTCGGGACTCGGAATCAAGGAGTTCGGGCCTCGGATTGTGGGACACGGGAATCGGTAGCGCGATTCTGTGAGGATGACTTTGTCCTTAATTCATAATTCAGAATTCATAATTGTGAATATCGATCCTCGAACCCCTAATCCCTACATCTTATACCGGCCCATGTCTTCGTCGCCCAAATTCTCCAGCCACTTGCGCATTTCCTCGTTACTGACTTTGTCCGTGGAGTTCCCGGAATTCTTGGAACTTTTCAAGACCTCGTCCTCAACGAAGATCGGGCAATCGACGCGTAAAGCCAGTGCCAAGGCGTCGCTGGGCCGCGAATCGATGGACATCGTCTGCCCGTCCCTTTCCAGCCAAATCAAAGCATAGAAGGTATCATCGCGAAGCTCGCTGACCACTACTTTTCGCACCTGCGCTTCCAGCCCCAGCAGGAGGTTCTTCAGCAGATCGTGGGTCATGGGGCGGGGAGTGGTAACTTTTTCGATCTCGAGGGCAATGGCGTTGGCTTCATAGATTCCCACCCAAATCGGCAGCACCGCCGTACCCCCCACATCCTTGAGGATAACGATAGGCATGTTGGTGACGGGATCCATGACCAGCCCGCGGATCTTCATTTCCACTTCCATGCGCCCCTCCTTTATTGCCGATGGTCGATTGCCGATGGTCGATTCGAAGTCGTCAGTTATCAGTCATTGGGAGTCAATGCTTAGTAAAAACTCGTTTACTGAAAAGAGAGATTGAAAAACATCTTTCAGTTCAATCGTCAATCGAAAATCGTCAATCGTCAATTCTCACGCCCACCAGGCTATTCGGTCCGGAGGAGGTTACCTTTACTTGCCGGTAACATCCTACATCCGCGGGTTCGCCGGGGAAATTGAGAACGCGATTACCGGTGGTCCGCCCCACGGCCTGCCCTAAGCGAGGCTGGTGGCCTTCCACCAGAACTTCAAAGGTCTGTCCAACCAGCGCCTGGTTGCGCCGCATTTGAATCTGACGCTGCACTTCCTGCAACACCGCCAGGCGGCGGGCTTTCTCTTCTTCCGCCACCGTATCGACATATCCTAGCGCGGCGGTGTTCGGCCGCGGGGAAAACTTGAACGAGAAAACCTGGTCGTACTCAACTTCCGAGAGCAAGGAAACCGTCTGCTCAAAGTCCTTTTCGCTCTCGCCGCAGAAACCGACGATGATATCGGTGGACAGGCTGATAGCACGCTGCGCCTTGCGGACGCAATGAATTTTCTGCAAGTAGTCTTCCCGCGAGTACCCGCGCAACATGCGGGCGAGGACTTCCGAAGAACCCGATTGGACCGGAAGGTGAATCTGGTCGCAGAGCGCCGGGTGGGAATCAATGGCCGCGACGATGTCGGGAGTGAAGTAGCGCGGATGGGAAGTGGTGAAGCGCACGCGCCGCACGCCGGGCACCTCCGCAACGCGTGACAGCAATTCCGCAAAGCTCCAGCGCGCGGGCGATGGGTCCCGCCAGGCATTTACGATCTGGCCCAGAATCTGGATCTCCGTGAAACCGGCGTCCACCAGGCGGCGGCACTCGGCGATAATCCTGGCGCCTGAGCGGCTGCGTTCCGGCCCACGCGTCATGGGCACAACGCAAAAGGCGCAGCGCTGGTCGCACCCTTCGATAATGGTCAGATAGGCGCGGAAGCGATTGTCGCGGCGGGTGAGTTCGGTCTCAAAACAATCCTCGGTATCGAGATTCAGACCCGTTACCCGGCGGTTTCCGGACTCGAGTTCAGCGAGCAGATCCGGCAATTGCGCATAACTCGCCGAGCCGCACACCAGGCTGACCTGCGGCGCGCGCTCAAAAAAACGCTCGCCTTCCTGCTGCGCCACGCAACCGAGCACGCCAATAATTTTCCCGGCGGCCAGGCCGGCCTTGCGGAAGGTTCCCAATCGCGAAAATACTTTTTGCGCGGCCTTTTCCCGAATGCTGCACGTGTTGTAGAGAATGATGTCGGCGTCCTGGTGAGAATCCACGGGGCAATAACCCCTCGCCATCAGCACGCCCGCGACTTTCTCCGAATCGTGCACGTTCATCTGGCAGCCAAAGGTTTCAATGTAGAAGGTCTTGCCGTCACCCGCGGGGGCGGAGGCGAACTCTGCCGCGGACAACACCTCCACACCAACGCCTCCCTGCGGCGGAACGGTGCCGATTTGAATCAAGTCATTTCCCATGGAGCAGCACGGAGCAGACGAGACAGTATAGCTTGAAACCTAAACTTTTAGTAGCAAGAGCGGTCAGTGGGGTAGTGGAAATGGTTCCGTCAAAGTCGCAGGCGCCAGATACCTCATCGCACACTTTACCTCCGCCCTCGTCACATCCCTTGCTAAGCGACCAGCGTTTGATCCCATGATCTGAACTCGCTCACTCACCTTCACGGAGGTCATGCGGGGAACGAAATTCATAATTCATCATTACTCTCGCCTTTCTCCTTTTCTTTCAGTACCTTCTCAGGGTCGCAGGGATAAGTGGTTTATTTTTCTTAGAGTTCTCAGGGTAGGAGGGAATGGGCGCCCAGTCGATTTTGTATCTGGTTTATTTTCAGCACATTCTCAGGTAATACCTTCATTTTACCATCCTTTTTTCTTCCTTTTTACTAGCCTATGAAGCGCTCTCGTAACTCCCTTGTTTTCAATGCCTTGGTTTTTGCGTTGGCCATTTAAATCCCCCGTTTCCCCACTAAGCCCTGCTTTTTCATAAACTTCTCAGGTAGGCGGGAACATTTCCAAATCTTCTTCCCTGCGGGCCTGCCCTTTGATTTTCAGCAGCCACGCCGGAACAGTCCGGCGATTCTGTTTCCTGGCGCCCTGCTGCCCAGCCGCGACGGACCCAGCCTATTCGGGGGACCGAAAACTGACGACTGACGACTTCCGTTCCTCTCGCTATGGTGTCCTCGCGTGGGGGAAATCCGAGACGCGCCACGCGCCGGCCGGATGCCAACACCTCTCAATATTATAGCCTATCAATGGCAATTGTCAAGAACCATGTCGAGCCTACTCACTCGCGGCCGCGGCGCGTCCGCGCGGAGGTTCGAAAATCAAAGGCCTGAGCGCGGAAAAACGCCGCAATGCCGTCATCCTGAGCCCGTTCGCTGTCATTCTGAGCATTGACAGCCGTTCGGCTGCCCATGATAGGCAGAAACTCGGGGCGGAGTGCCAGCATGCGGATGGTGCGAGCAAGGCGTCATGGCTTCCCGCGACTCAGTTTTTCACGCCCTGCAAGGGCACAAGATAGTAGCCGGGGGCAACGCCCCCGGAAAGTGTGGCCTTCGACTCCCGACCCTGAAGGGGTCGCACTCCTCTGGGCCGCGGCAGCCACCATGGGTGTGAACCCGCCCGGATTCGACCCCTCCAGGGTCGCACTATACTTGGGGGCGCGTTTTCCGGGGGCGGTGCCCCCGGCTACTGTATGAATCCCCTGCGGGGATCAAGGATGTAGGGCCCAAGGACGTTCTGGGGTCGAAAAAGCGAGTAAAACGGCCTTGCGTCCGCTTTGACGAGGCCGCTGAATTTAAAGGAGTAGTTCATCGAGTTTCGGCAGAGCCCGGCGAAGAATCTCGCTCTGCCGCTCAGGGTAAACTACGCGAAGTATCTCGCTCTGAGAGTTTTCTAAGGCAATACGAGATTCTTCGTCGCCGCTGCTCCTCAGAATGACAGTGGTTTTGGGCTTTTCCGAAGCCTATAAAGCCCCGCCCTTCCGGTAGCCCAATCCAGGGGTGGCGAGAGATTCGCGCTGAACATGTTCCGATCCTTCCCAATGGATTGCGACCATCCCAGTTCGCGCACCGGCCCATAACCACCACCGATATGGTGGATTCTATTCACCGCCGCTTCCAAGGTTTCCTTTATTCTTCAATAACTTACGCTACATTTGAATTGGCCCGTCAATTGCCTTTATAGGTTATGGTTGCTCCCCCGGAAGTTGTGGCACGAATTTTTGGGGGCAGGAGGCGGATATGAAAAAACTAATGATGGTAATGGTCGTCGGGCTAGCGCTCGCTACAACTGGCTTTGCCCAAGGGCGGGGCGGTTCCAGTTCCGGCGGCGGACGGAGCTTTAGCGGCGGCGGTAGCTATAGTGGTGGGCACGGTTCGGGCGGGTATAGCTACGGCGGAAGCGGAGGCCGGAGTTACGGCGGCGGAAACTTCAGCTCCAACGGAGGAGGATATGGTGGCCACTTCTCCGGACAAACGGCCCACGGGGGAACGTATCAAGGTAGATTTTCGGGATACCGTGGTGGCTATGGCTACGGCCACTCGGGCTTTGGACTTGGCTTTTCCTATGCCCCAGGCTACGCGGACTCGTACCCGGCCCCTTACGCCTATGCGCCGGCGTACTACCCGCCGGTGGTAGGCGGGGTTGTCATTGGTGGAGGTTGGGGAGGGCGCGGGTTTGTCGGTCGCGGGGGTGATTGGCACCGGTTCGCCAGGCGGTAAGCCGTGCAAGTAGGTTAAGCCCCGCATCGTATGCGGAGGAACCAAGAGCCCACGGTGGGGGGACAACCTTACCGTGGGCCTTTCCATTGGCACGAATTTCTCGGGATGGGTCCGGAAGGGCGGGGCCCACCCCCCGTCCGGCAGCCCTATCCGGGCGTTTAGAGAATTGCCGGTTAGAAGCTCTACTGCTCAACCAAGCTGGCGGTTCCCAGTGCAATTCCCTTACCCCCACGATCCGTAAAGCGGGGGGCCCTCTCCGCCTTGCGGTTCCCCCTCTCCCCCATGGGGCGAGGGTTTTCATCCCCCGCTCCTTCCTTCTGCGGATCGTGGACTGGAACTGGGCCTGCTTCTCAACCAAGCCCCTACTCATTCCACGATATGATGCGGGGGTTCACCGGCCCGACCCGCGACACAGAGACGGAAATTTATCATCCCTACTCCGGCCGTAAAGCTGTGCGAGGTTGCTCAAGCCATTGGTCGATTCTGAACAGACAGCATATTTCGGCGAGAATATCCTGCATAGGGTCACTGGGAGGAGAGGCAGCCAACGCGAACCTACATGGGTTTCAAGGTGGCGATAATCCCCTGCCCTCGGTCCAATCATAAAATAGGAAGGGGAAAGATCATGGCGACTGTGCAACTTGAAAAGACGTTTGGGACGCTGCTCTCCACGAGTTCCTTGACGGGGGATAGTGTGGTGAATCGCGCAGGCGAAGACATGGGCAAAATCGAAGAAATTATGATCGACTTGGATCACGGGCGAGTTGCTTACGCCGTACTTTCGTTCGGCGGTTTTCTTGGCATGGGTGACAAACTATTTGCCATTCCGTGGCAGGCCTTTAGCGTCGATACGGCCCACAAAAAGCTGATCCTGAACGCCAAAAAGGAAGTGTTGGAAAAGGCGCCGGGATTCGACAAGACCAACTGGCCCAATATGGCAGACCCCGCCTGGGGATCCAATCTTTACGGCTACTACGGCTACACCCCATACTGGACTTGATACTGGCTTACGTTTTCCCGCATCAACGGGCGGCGGAGCCGCGCGGACCAGTCGCAGAGTTCTGTTATTTGGACGGTCGGGCTCACGAACCGCCTCTACGAAGCCGCTTGCCGCAGCATGGTGGCGGCATGTTTCAGGACGGCGTCGGTGATCTGGCTGCCGGAAAGCATGCGCGCCAATTCTTCCGCGCGCTCCTTTTCACCGGCCAAGGGCTTGATGGTGGTCACGGTGCGGTGGGCGCGAGCGAGTTTTTCCACGTAGAAGTGGCTATCGGCAAAGCAGGCAATCTGCGCCAGGTGGGTGACGCACAGCACTTGCGCCTCGCGCGCCAGACGCTTCAATCGTTGGCCCACGCACTCCGCCACGCGGCCGCCGATGCCGGCGTCAATCTCATCAAAAATAAAGGTCACATCGCTGGGGCGGGCGCCGCGGCCCACTCTCGCCTGTCCGGCCACAGTTTTTAAGGCCAGCATCAAGCGCGAGATTTCACCCCCGGAGGCGATTTTTTCCATCACCCGCAGCTCCTCCCCGACGTTGGGAGAAATGCGGAATTCAATTTCATCGATGCCCGTAGCGCCACCCTGGTCTTCCGGGGCGCTTGCAAAATGGACTTCCAGGCGCGTTTTATCCATTCCGAGCTGCGCCAGTTCCTCGCGCACCAGCTTTACCAGCCGCCGCGCCGCGTCGCGACGCATTTCCGAGAGCGTTTCGGCGGACTTCCGATACTCGGCCGCCGCTTTGGCCAAATCTTTCCGCACGGATTCCCGCCGTTCATCAGCATGTTCTAAACTTGCCAGGTTCCGGCGCGTCTCGTCAGCGTATGCCAGGATCGCTTCCAGGCTGCTCCCATACTTGCGCTTCAAGCGATCGATCAGCGCCAGCCGGTCCTCGATTTCTTCCAGGCGCGCGGGATTCGCTTCCAGCTTTCCCACATAGTCACGCAGGAAAGCGGCGATATCCTCCAGCGACGCCCGCGCGGCGGCAAGGGGTTCGATCTCAGGGGCCATAGCGGAGTCGTAACGGCACAACTCATCGAGTTGCCGGGCGGCGGCGGCCACGCGGGAAATCGCCGCCCCCTCGTCCTCATACAGCTCCTCAAAAGCGCTGGTGGCGGCGGCGCGAATTTTTTCCAGATTGGAAAGAATCCTCCGCTCTTCCTCCAGTTGCAGGTCTTCTCCCGGCTGCAGATTTGCTTGCTTGAGCTCGCGAGCCTGAAAGCCCAGCAGGTCCAGGGTGCGCAGCCGCTCCTGTTCATTGTGGCTAAGCCCTTCCAGTTCCTGCTCGAGTTCGCGGCGCCGGGCGTGCAGGGTACGTAGGGAATCGAGTTCCGCACTCACGCCGGCGAACTGATCGAGCAGCCGGAGCTGCGCGTCGCGCGCGAACAGCGACACGTGCTCGTTCTGGCCGTGCATTTCTACCAGGAGGCGAGCCAGCGAACGGACGGCCGCCAGGGTGACGGGTTGGTCATTCACCAGCATCCGGCTCCTGCCCCCGGCTTGCAGTTCGCGCCGCAGGAGCAGGTCGCCTCCATCGCTGCCCGCCACCCCGTATTTCTCCAACCAATCGGTCCACGGAGCTTTCCCGTCGGCAGAAAAAACGGCGGTGACCAGCGCGCGGTCCTCCCCAGTGCGAATAACCTCGGACGAGGTGCGGCCACCCAGCACCAATCCCAATGCGTCCACCAGGATCGACTTGCCGGACCCGGTTTCCCCGGAAAGCAGGTTCAAGCCCGGCCCAAATTCCACCGCCAGGTTATCAATGACGGCATAGTTCTGAATGTGGATTTCACGCAGCATGGCGTTGCGGAGAGAAGTCTATCACAGGCAGGCGGTAGACAGTAGACGGTAGACAGGAAACAGGAGACATGATGTAGGTGGTAGATGAAAGGTAGTCGAATCCAGGTGGTAGATGGTAGGGGGAAAAACAAACCAAATGGCAAAAGGCAAAATTTAAAA
>JBEKQO010000049.1:0-42660 GCA_049519635.1 Terriglobia bacterium
TGCCTATGATCATCAAGCTGGAAAAGATAAAGGTGCAAAGCCGCAAGGCTGAGGAAGCCATCGACATCACCCCGCAAGTGGACGAACTGGTGGCGAAAAGTGGCGTTAAGAACGGCTTGGTGAATGTGATGACCTGCCACACTTCCTCCGGCCTGCTGGTGACGGAAGGACTCCCCTGCCTGGAAGAAGACATCCTCACTCATTTCGCGCGCCTGCTGCCCGAGGATGAAAACTATCACCATCGGCGCTACCTTGACTTCGACGGCCGCGTCGGCTTCAATGCCGAGACCCACCTGAAAAGCATCCTGGGCGGAATCCAATGCTCTTTCCCCATTGAGAACGGCAAGGTGGTGCGCGGCTCCCGCCAGACCATCTACTTCATGGAATACGATGGCCCCCTGGAACGAACCTACATGGTGCAGGTGTTGGGGGAATGATTTACCCTCTCACCCAGCACTGTCGATAACCGACGCGGGGGAGTGTGGCCGCCCGAGTGATTGTGCATTGAAGTCGGTCCGCCGAAGGGCCGGTTCCTCATCTTGCCGCTCGTTCCCGCCGATAACCGATAAGGAGAAGTGTGTCACGCGGGGGGGGCTGTCGACTCCGCCCGTTTTGCAGCTTCCCAGGCTACGGAAAAACGTTCCAATACTGTCATTCTGAGGAGCCAGCAGGCGACGAAGAATCTGTAGTCGCTTGAAAATTCAAATCCAGATCCTTCGCTGCTGCCCAGGATGACAGCTTGGACGAGTTTTCCCGCAGCCTGTTCCGACATCGCCCGCCGCCCTCTCATCCTAAGCCCTTCGACGTCATTGTGTGGGTTGGGTTACGACATCATGTCGCCAGACAATTTGTGTCACCATTTGTTTTCATCAACATAGCCGGGTGGACCTTCATTTTGCACTATTTCCAGCACCAAATTTCAAGCGCTTGGCGACTAATATCTGGCACACAGCCCCCAACCCGGATTTCTCACCACGGATCTGGAAGGGTTGTGCTGACCAGCAGTTTAAGGGGTAGAGTAGATAATGACAGTGCCAACGAGTTTTTCCGCAGCCTGTTTAGCCCCGCCCTTCCAGCATCGTTCAAACCTGGTGAGAAGTCCGGGTTAGGGTTTTACGTGGCGACTGGAACCTGACACCTCCTATGCTCTTCGCCTCCGCGCCTCGGCGGTAACGCACGCGTCATAGCCCTTCATTTCCAGTATAATCCCACCCTGGATTATACCTTAGCCCACGACGGCCTCGCGAGGTGGCTATGAGATTCAAGCTGACATTTCTCCTATTGGTGGCGGCGTTGGTCTTTGCCCTGCCTGCCTGGGCACAACAGAAAATTGTAGCGCCGACCTTCAGGTCGGCATGTGCTGACCTAAAGGTCAGCGCTACGACAGGGATCTCTAGTCCGGCAAAGGCCTTTACCCAGGAGCAGGTGGAAAGCATGGTGCGGGACGGATTCGGCGACGAGTCGGGCGCCAAGCTGATCGAGCAGCGCGGAATTGATTTCGCCCCGTCTGAGGATTTTTACCAAAGCCTCAAGGCCGCAGGCGCAGGCGAGGCATTTCTTAAGGCGCTGGGCGCCGCCAAGCCGCCTGAGCCCGCCAGCGCCAAGAAGCCGATCAACCAATTGCAGGTTTTCGCCCTGCTGGCGGGCCAAGTGCCGAGCCACCGAGTCACCATGCTGGTCCAGGAACGCGGAATCGATTTTGAGCCCACGGATGACTACCTTCAGGAAGTCCGCTTGGCTGGCGGCGAGGACGAACTAATCAGCGCGCTCGAGAGCGCCAAGGTGACGACGCCTGTGACCGTTGACCCGGTGGCGCAGGCGCGGCAGGCCCAAGTGCAGCGGCACGTAGCGCACGGAGCGGAACTCGCGAAGAAAGGGCAGTATGCAGAGGCTGAGCAGGAATATCGCGCGGCCTAGCTACTTGATTCTCAGAACGACGACCTTTACGTGAGCTTGGCCGATGTCCTGAGTCAGCAGGAAAAATGGGACGACGCAGCGTCCGCAGCACGCGAAGCGTTGCGCTTGAATCCTAATAATGACATGGCGCGCAGCAACCTCGGCGTCGTGCTCGGAGGCAAGGGGGACATGGATGGAATGATTGCTGAGGAACGCGAGGCGCTGCGCGTGAACCCCAATAATGATATGGCGCATGCCGCCCTCGGAGCCGCACTGGAGAAGAAGGGCGACCAAGGGGGTGCTCTACAGGAATACCGTGCTGCCTACACTCTCGACCCCAAGAATGCGAACTACAAGAAAGAATACGAAAGCGCCATACAGAGACAGGCTGCGACTGAAATACCGGCAAAGCCAACAGTCTCGGCGCTGCTCCCACGATCAAACGGGGACGTTTTGGCGAACGCCAAGACGCTCTGTATTGTGCAGGAGAATGGCAGCCCGGTGATCAAGGCCGAGGTCGAGAAGAAGCTCCTGAAATGGGGGCATCTGACCTTGGTATCCTCAGTGAATGAATCCGACTTGGTCTTGGTGATTGCCCAGGCCGGTCAGCTTAACATCGTGACTGGCGAAGGAAATCAAGCGGCGGTTTCTCTCAAGGATCGGCAGAGTGGCGCGGTGTTGTGGTCGACAACAAAAGGTGGGGGGTGGTCCTATCGGGGATTCAGCAATGCGTGGGTGGGACGTGCAATTGCTGACGAGTTGACGAAGTTCATCACGTCATCCACAAAGGGCGGCAAGTAGCAGCGCTGGCAGGCGGGCTGGCGCCGGAACCTGGCAACCTCCGTCCCGCTCTCGTTCCAGAGCAGCGCACACGGAGCCCGCCGATGCGGTGTGAAACGGGGACGAGAACCGCGGACATCGAAAAGCATGGCCGCGCTAGTTGCTTCCTTGACTGATTCCTTGCTCTTCGCGGATACGGCGGATCGCGCGCCCAGAGCGGGATTCGGGTAATTTAGTGCCATCTTCGAGGCACACAGCCGATGCGTACACAAAAAGTGTTGCGCCACCTGTTAACCGAAATTCTGAGAGCGAAAAACGACGAGGATGCCAGAGCATGGGCGGAGGCAGCGCAAGCGGCGACAACGGCAAAAGCCATCGCTATCTCGCAACTCCATAAATCAAGCAGGTGATGCTTTGGCGACATCGGCCACAGTGTCAAGATTGCGTAATTCGTATGGATAAAGGACATCATCGCGGTTCTCGACAACAATGCGCTGTGTAGCATACCAGCACAGCGTTCTGGTCACGTCTCCGACACTGACGCGCCATCGTGAACCGTCGCTTAGCGTCACGGTCTGGCCGTTCTTTGAGATACGCATGACCGAAAGCTGTTCTCCAACGCGATTATATGGTTTCATGGGTGCAAACTTGTCTTTCCTTTCTCCGCGGGTGGCGCATACATTGCCCTTTATGTATGCGCCCCACGAACGTGGGCAACCTCTCCATTCTATCGCCACGCCGTGTCCGTGGCCTCTTAACGGTCGCCGACATAAAATGCAATGTCGGCGCCACCCACGGGTAGCGGTCACTTCTTATGTGCCTGTGGGCTTTTGTCATGCCCCATATGCTGTCGGCTGTTTAGGTGACTCCCTGTAGGGCGAGAATGCTTTTCGTCACTCCGGGAGGAAAATCCACAAACAAGAAATAGTCCTTGTGATACAGGTAATCCTCGCCACTCTCGTCGACAATTCGCACCAGATCATCCTTGGCCGCCGCTTGATCGGGAAGAATCCGATAAACCTTGCCGGGAATGCGCGACGCCTGATAGTCGTTATTGTCGATGCAAAGAGCGAACGGTTTCGTCGGTGTTTTCATAATTCATCCAAATAGCGCTTGATTTTCATGTCCCTTTGACCGATCCCATGCGCCTCATACCCGTGTAACTCCACCACGCGCAGAGCGCCATTCAGGAGCCGGACCGTAGCTGTACCTTTCATCTTTCGCCACCGACTAACCCGCATTTCTCACCACGATTTTGGAAGGGCGGGGCTTTAGCCCCGCCGTTGCAAGGCCATCCTGATTATTTCCAGGTCCCGCACCCCGCGCAGCTTGCAGCCGCAAGCTGCGCGGGGTGCGGGACGAATTGAGGGTGGGAGCCGCGATTTCGGCGGGGCTGAAGCCCCGCCCTTCCGGCAGCGTCCAACCATGGGGAGAAGTCCGGGCTAAAGGCCCCGGCCTTACCGGAAGATGCTTACCCGCGGTGTTCAGGTTGCGCACCCGCAGAGAGCCGGCGGTTAATCGCGCAGAGCACGAGCTCAAATCTGTTGGAGACGCCGAGCTTGCCAAATATCCGCAGGGTGCGACGATAGATCGTACTCTCACTGAGGGAAAAGTGACGCGCCATATCCTTGTTCGTATATCCAGCCACAATCAAGGCAACGATTTGGTGTTCCTCACTGGAAAGGGTGAAGTCCTCGCCGTCTGCCCGACAGCCAGGATCGGGCTGGCGGGACACTCTCGCCAGGTCAGCGGCTGTCGTTCGCGCCAGCCAAGGCCGGCCTTTGAATTCCGAGCACTCCAGCGGTGGATTGTTAGCGTGCAGACTGCCTTCGTAGATTGGAATGCAACCTGAAATATTGTTCTGATCCATCAATCATACCTCCCCCCAAAAACGAATCTCAAAAGTTACTGTGATCTGCCATCGCGTGCCGCGACTCAACCACACCGCCACAACGCGTCCGTAGCCCGGTCCAGACGGACGACTCGCAGCTTCTTCAATGCCTGTCAGCGTGATAGTCCGGATTTCTCGTCACGAGTTTGAAAAGGCGGGGGCAACGGGTTCGGGGGGCAAGCCCCTCCCCTCCGTCACCCCTCCAAAAAACCCACCAGCGCGGTGAGAAATACGGCATAACCCTTGAGCCAGATCTAGCCTTAACTACCATTCACATCATTAGTGCCTCTCAGGCCTTCAGCGTTTCATTCTGAATTCCAGATTGACGTGAAAGATTTCTGCCCCGCTGGGCCAGGCGGGGCATGTCCGGGTCCGAGCGCTCGCCTTGCAACCGCCACCGGTTGCCGAATATCCCGGCTTAGCGTCCGCCACCGAGCGAATCGGTGATCACCTGGAAGGGCGCCCAGTAATAAGGCTTGCGACAGGGCCCCTCTGAGTGCAGCATCGCCAACTTAGCATGGCGCAGGGCTTGCTGCGGAGTGGCTCCGCCGCGCAATTGGGCATACATTCTTTCCATCAGCTTGGCCGTCGAGGCATCGTCAACTTCCCACAATCCCGCCACCACGTTTTGGGCGCCTGCGTTGAGGAAGGCCCAGGCGAATCCGACCAGCCCCTCGCCAGCATAAGTCCTGCTTCCGGCACTGCGGCAAGCCGAGAGGGTGACAAGATAGGCGCGGATCGGCAATCCAATTACGTCGCGAGCGTAAAGCTTATAAGTGTCGCCGTGGGGGGACAGAATGATAGCGGAGTCGAGCGGGTCATCGTGAATGGCTTCGGCATGCGCGGCAAAGTGGATTACGGAGAACTGTTCGGGCTTGGATTCCGTGTAAGCCTGAGGGTCGGCGTCGGGACCCGTCCGGACGATGGCTTGGCTGAACTGGCGCTTGATGCTGCTGATCTCGAGCGTCGCGTTCACAAGCCTGGGAAAGCTCGTCTGATCCGCGGGCAGCGGGTCACCGATAAGAAGGAGCGAGTCTGTCCCGGTGGGATGCCGCCCTAAGTTTCGATACAACAGATCGAGCGACGGCACCACTGATGTTGTGACGTCGTCGATCCAAAAGTGCGGTTCGGGGCCGGCCACCGGCAGCGTCTCAAAGTTGAGATTGTGCAGCACGCCGTCCGCCGCCACTGCCACGTTCGACCCGGCGGGGATCAACGATCGCGCCGGGGCCACGAGCGTCTCATATAGCTTCTGCCCCGCATCGCCCCCTTCGCGCATCGGATCACGCAGCCTTTCAATCGCCCCCGCGTAACTGTTCACAAGCCTTGCAATCTCCGCCTCAGGAGGAAGTTGGAAGGTCGCAACCCTCGACGGTGAAACCACCCATAGAAACGATCGCGCGGGCGCCAACCAGTAGGAGAGAAGGGTGTTCTTTGAGGCTTGCGCGAGCTTGCGATAGTCATAGGGGTGTACCAGGGCGCTGGCTGGGCCGCTGCCGCCGAGCTTCTCCATCAGGACGCGCGCGCGGCTGGACTCCACCACTTTTAAGGCGTCGACCTCCCGGTGCTGCGACACCAGAAAGTCCACGTAATCCTGGTAGAAGGCAACGCGGCTCGAAAGATAGCTTATCCGGTACTCGTCCTTGATCAATTCCGAGCGCCGGGCGTTGATGAAAGCAAGAGCACTTTGGAATTCCGTTTCTGCCTCGCGGTCGCGGTGGGTGCGCACCAGTAGATTCGCCAGCCTGCCTCGCGCCTCCAGCATTACGCCCGGCGCCTCCGTAGCCTTGAGGTTTTGCGCCGCTTGAATCACGGAGCGATAGATTGGCTCGGCCGCGCTCGATTGCTGCCTGGCTTCGGCAATGCGGGCCGCGTTGATTTGCGGCAAGAGAGTCTCCACGGGATTGCCGACTTGCGCCTCAAGCTCGATGGCCTGGCGATTGAAGTCCTCGGCGCGAGCGAGATCGCCGATGGCGATGGAAGTGGCGGCAATTGTGTAGACCCATTTTGCCGTCCAATACGTGTTGTGCGCCTGCCGCGCCGCGTCCAGGGCCTGCTGGTAGTAAGAGAGGGCGTCCGTGTAGTCACCGTTGTCCTGATACGAGTCCCCAAGATGCCCGAGGCTGAGGTAGCGATCCGTCAGATCGCCGGTTTCCAACGCCAGCCGCCCCGCGCGTTCGAACAGCGGAGTCGCCTTCTCAGGCTGTCCGAGCTGACGATAACATTGGCCGATGTTGTTGAGGACGCGGGCCGTCGAGACTTTGGCCTGGAGCTGGCCGAGTAGAACCAGGGATTGGCCGAACCAGGAAACGGCCTCGTCGTATCGGGCGGTGCTCATGCGCAAGAACCCCAGGTTCCCCAGTACGGAGGCCTCGAGGTACGTATCCTTCGACTCCCTGGCGAGCCTTAGCGCATCGCGGAGATCAGCTTCGCTTCCTGCGGCATCGCCGAGCCGTGCCAACACCATTCCACGCCGCCACTTGATTTCCGTGACCAGTGGGCCGAGATTGTGCGCCTCGGCGATTTGCAGAGATTGGCGAAGGAGTTGCGCGGCCCGAGCGTACTGGGAGGACCAGTATTCAGTCAGGCCTCGATCAAGCAAGACGCGGGCCTGGAGTTCAGGCGTGTCCGCAGGCCCCGGTACCCGTTCTTGCAGCAATTTGGACGCTTCCGAAACGTTGCCTTGGGTGAGAAGCACTTCCACTTTAAGAAGGCGGAACTTCCAGTACCATGCAGAGTTGGTATGGTTTGCGAATTGCGCAAGGCCGCGGTCCGCGAGGGTGAGGGCTTGCTGCAGATCACCTTGCTGCCGAAGCAAAGTAGCTTGACGAAATATCAAATCAGGGTCTGACGCAGGCCGTCGAACGCACGCTGCCAGCAACAGCAGGAGTAAGAGAACTCCGCAGCTAAAAGAAAGAATTCTGAGTCCTGACACCGAGCCCTCCCGCCGCCATATCTGAAACGGGGGAATAGAGGGGAATTTCGAGGACGACGGGTTCTACTTAAGGCATACCTTCTCCATTCGTAGAGGCGTGGGGGCCCGCCAGTAATCCTTCCATGGCGCAGCCCAGCACGACGCGGAACATGGTAATGCTCCGGTAGCAACCGGTGACCAAAAACTCGGCGAGGTAAATCCTGCCGAATTCAGGGATATGGATGGCTCCGTCATCGAGGCGTTCCAACCCCCACCTACTCTCCAGATCGATAGGCGCTGCGAAGGTGCCAAATTGGACCCTCTCGGACCGCCGCGAGGATTTCAACTGCTCCGGGTCAATTTTAACCTCCACCGGATAGCCGCCGATGCGCAGATTCTGGAAATGACTCCCGGCGAAAGTAGCCGACTGATCGCCGGTGTCCTTCGTATATTTTGATGCCAATCGCGCCGTCACGCGATCGGCCGTAACCATGTTGAGGATGTTGAGTCCCTCGATGGTCGCCGTCGCGAGCGTATTGAAGGACCTGCCGGATTCACTTCCGGTCGCCACCGTATGGGCGGACGAGAAGGAAAGGATGTGTTCATAGCGAAAGTTTTCCGCTCGGGATGTGGAATAACCGCCGGTAAACGGCAGAGCGCTGGGTGCCTGAACCTCAATCACGTGTTGAAACGGCAGCGTAATATGCCCGGACACTCCGCTGGCAAGCGCATGATAAAGAAACTTTTGCTCCATCGGAACCTCCTATCGGTATTCCACCTTGAACGGGTATCGGCCAATTTCCAACACGCGGGGAGCCTCGGTGCTTACGACCAAGGTATATTCACCCGCCCGCAGCCTCGAGCGCCCGATCAAGAGATTCAGGGTTCCCCCCGCCTCAGGCCCTGGCAGCGACAGATGCTCAGTGAACCTGACGGAACCCAACCCATCCAGGATGGCACAACTATATCCCGAAGGATTTTCCACCGCCACATCGAAATAGAGGTCGAAAAAGTGCGCGTCGGCAGGCACAACGATCGACGGCTGCGCCCCGCGAGAGGCGGCGTGTAGCGCGAAGGAGGGCAGAGGCTGAGGTGCAGTGACCTCAGCCAGTTGCGTCCGCAACCCCGGAATCACCACAAGCTGCTGGTAACCGGCTACACACAGCAGCGCCAAGGCGGCAAGTGCAGGGGCGAAAGAGGGAGTCCTGAACCTTTTCCACCAGGGGGGCTGCTTCCACTTGATGATTCGCCTTGATGGCTCCCCTTCGGCCTCCGCGGCAGGCTCCTTGCAGACGGCGCGCGCGTTTTCAACGAAGACCGCTCCCGTCTTTATCGATTCGGCGCACTCCGGGCAGAGGAAAAGGTGTTCCTCGAATTGCTCCAGCTCAGCGGCGGCCATATCGCCGAGCAGGTAACGCTCGACGGCCAGGGTTTGGTTAGCTTCGATATGTTCCATGTTTATTCTCCCGAGCCTCCGCCGCTCTTGCTTGGTCTTCCGTCTCGCCGGAAGCGGAGTTGTTGCAGCTTCGGGGGGGGGCAGCCCAACGCGTGCGGCTAGGGCCGGGCGAAAGCCGCCTGCTTGCCCCTATTGGCCAGGTCCTTAAACCGCAATAGGGCGCGATGGAGCAACACCCGTAAATAACCTCGGTCTACCTTCATGATCCGGCAAACTTCGTCTCGGTCCGCTTCTTCCAGGAAAACCATCTTCAGCAGCTTGCGATCCGCCTCGGGAAGCTCACCCAGGATGACGCGGACCATTTTCTTGTTTTCCTCAGCCAACACGCTCCCGTCCATGTCAATGGTGTGATCGATGGGTTCAATCCCATCCGGGTCGAAGGCGGGGTGCCGGGCACGCGTCTTGTAGAATTCCAGGATGATGTTGTTGCAGACGGAATTGACGAATGCACCCAGGCGCTCCGGGTGCTCCAAACCTTGCTTCTGGCGGAGCACCTGCAACACCCGCAGAAAAGTCTCCTGGCGAATGTCTTCAACTTCATGGGAGTTCCACCCGCGCCGGCGGAGCTTGATATTCAAAAACTCCCCGAAATAGACAGTAAAATGGTGCTCGACGGAAGGATCTCCTTCCGTGAGGCGGCTCACGTATTGCGCATCAAAATCCTGCCTCTCCATGGTGAAACCCGACGTGCTGCGCGGCATCGCTCGCGCGCCCCGAACCGGCCGACAATGCGCTCCAAGTCTACCGGAGAGGAGTGGAATTGTCGATGTGCGAGTTATCGGTTGGCTTGCGATTTGCATGTTGCCGCCTCGAATCGGACTGCTCCAACTCCACTTTGAGTATGACTTCCAGGCGCCCTTCGCGAGGGGTTAAGCCTGTTCGGATTCCAGTCCCGCAGCATTCGGCGCAATCGTAGGCACGCTAGCGATTACGAAGCGTGCCCGCGCTCGGATGGGAGCCGAACTATCCGGCAATTTCCGGGCTGTTCGGCCCAACCTGCCTTTGATGAAATTCTTTCCCGCGATGAAAAGAACTTCAGAAACGCCGCCCATCATTGAACACAGAAGAAAGCAGGCTAAGATCCTCATGTGAACTTTCCTTTAGTTCTACCGCGCCCAGCGATGAGTCCTGAGCCGGGAGCGGAAGCTACCACGGGTCCTGCGGCGCTCTCACGCCCGTATACCCGGTCGGTGGCTCTCAAACAGCCGCGTGTCAGTTGGCCTGGCGCCGCCCGCACATTGTCATACACATAATTAGTGAGGCTCAGCCTTTCAGCGTTTCAGTTTGTATCCTAGAAATCCATGCGGAACGCCCACGTTTCCGCCAAGGGGCTTGGAGGGCACAATCCGGACACCGCGTCTGGTGCCTGAATGAACCTGCGGGAGCATCGAATATGTGTAGGAAGGAGTTGATTTGGCTGTGGTTAGCCCGCATTTCTCACCACGCCGGGACGGGGCTAAACAGGCTGCGGAAAAGCTGTCCTCGGCGTACGACCACCCCGGCGCCCAAGGCGCCACCCCTCCTGAATCAGGAGGGGAGTTGTTGAAAACGCTCCCCTCCTCAGATGAGGAGGGGTGGCGCGCCGAGCGCCGGGGTGGGCCCCGCCCTTCCAAAATCGTGGTGAGAAATGCAGGTTAGATAGGCGGAGCCGGTGGAGACCTACTTTCATGCCGAAGCGTCGCGTCGAGGACAAGGCCAGCCGCTCCACACCTCGAAATCGGCGCCTACCTGCGTCGAGATTTGCGTCGCCTGCCCGCCGGTAATGTTCTCGTGACTGCGGCTACCAAGCCAGGCATCAGAGATTTCCTGCGGGCCTGCCGGAATTACGTGGGACACCGAGGATTCGAACGCCACGGCGCGAGTCTATTTCTCGATGCCCTTCGCACCATGCGCGCTCACTTGTGGCCCTCCCCGGAGCAGCACCCGGCATCGGAACTCTTAGGGGCCGAGTAGAGTTGGGTCGGATCGACGAAGTAGCCCTCACTATACCGATCGTGGTGGCGAACCCATGCCATCGTAAATGCCAGGCCGCCTTCGTCGCGGCCCTTCGGCGCCAAGTCGAGAAAGTTGTACGCGCCCACCAGAATATCCAGCCCGCGCGCGTAACTGGAATAGGTGTGGAAGATTTCGCCGGCCTCGTCCTTGTAAAACACGCTAGCTCCCGGCGCTTCCTCGCTGGGAAATCCACCCAGGTCGTCGTAGTTGTAGTACACCTTGCCCTTGGCCATATCATCCTTCGTGAACGACACATGATAGTCGTAGTTGAAATCGCTTCCGAACGACGACACCCACTGGAAGCGCCAACCCATGCGCTTTTTGAACGTCTCGATCTCCGCCCATGGCGCGCGTGAAACCACCGCCAGCGTGACGTCGCGATTCGCCAGGTGAACGGTGGCGCCGTCGAAATGATCGGCTAAAAACGAGCAGCTCAGGCAGCCCTCTTTCCACCCCGGACCTAACATGAAGTGGTAGACGATAAGCTGACTGCGTTTGCCGAAGAGGTCGGCCAGCGTTTCCTTGCCGTTGGGCCCGTCGAAAACATACTGCTTTTCCACCTTCTCCCAAGGCAGTTCGCGGCGCTTGCGGCTTAGCTCATCGCGCAGCCGGCTGAATTCCTTTTCCTTGGCCAAATGTTCCTTGCGAGCCGCAAGCCACTCGGCCGGCGATACGACTTTCGAATGCGATAATTCCATTTTGCTATTGGCCATCGTGATTCTCCTTTGATTGGATTTGGGCCGGGATTTTGTCCGCGACATTTTTCGCACAAAACTTCTTGACGACGAGCGCAGCGAGGCCACCCGCCGAGGTTGCGCTGGTGGTAATCAGAGCTGCAGTTGTGATGCATGCTGGACACATAGGTTCCTCCCTCTTTTCGCGACGACATTCACCGCGAACGATCTCACTTGGCGGTTGGAGACAGTGGGGCCTCAGCGCGTATGCGGATACGATCGAGCAGCGACGCCCAGCCCGTACCTAACCCTTTCCTCTGATCATCCTGAATGAATCCCAGCGCGGTGTGCCGGAAAGTAATCAGTGTCCCACCTTCCGCCTCCGTCAGACGATATTGCACGTTGGAGACAAACGGGAAGGACGCGAATAAGGGCCCGGTGATTTCGAGCAACGTCGGACGCTTGATGGCCTGTACGTGCCCCCAGAAATGGCCGTTGTCGCCACCCAAGTCGCGGAACCACCTGCCGCCCGGCCACGGCTCAATTTTCATCGGCATAGGCTTGCCGTCCGCCACTTCATTGTGCGGCCCCATTTGTTCGAGCAATGCGGCGAAGGTCTTATCGAGCGGGGCACGAACATGGATTTCCTGAGTAATGTTCAGCGTTAGATCCTCGATGGTTTGTGCCGGCGGGGTCATGATTCCTCCTGGAAGTGAAATTCGAATCTAATCTGTTCACGCATCGCGTTTTGCCTCGGCGCGTTCCTTGATTCGACTCAATTGGTGCTGCCAGAAGCGCTCGAATTTGCTCGTCCACTCGTGCAGGGGCCTGATCGCCTCGGCATTAATTCGGTAGAGTTTCTGGCGGCCATCGCGGCGCACATGGACCAGCCCAACGTTTCGCAGGACACGGAGGTGTTTTGAAACGGAGGGTTGCTCCAGGCCCAAAGTTTCCACAATGTCCCCGACCGGGCGCTCCTGGAGGGCGAGATAGTTCAGTATTTCCCGTCGGCGGGGTTCAGCAACCGCATTGAAGGCATCCGAGGTGGTGGCGGCGCGTGCCATGATTCGAGATTATATTCCCATATAAGAATACGTCAAGCGCATTCTTTCCCCTCTCTCCCGACCGCTGATCGGGAAGGCGTGGTAACGGCGGGGCTAATTTCGCCGCGTCTTCACAGAGAGCGGAGAGCCGCAGAGATGGGCCGAAGCGCGGCGTGGATTGCCGGGAGCAGGCCGCCTGCCACACCCATTCCCAGCGCGAAGACAATTCCCCCGAAAAGGAGGCCGGGGGTGATCTTGAAGGCGAAGGCCATGTGGGAGAAGGTCTGCCAGTTCATGGTGCCGGTGGTGAAGCCGTTGAGAGGAAGAACCGCGATGCAACCAATGGCGCCGCCCACAAAGGAGATCAGGACGGCCTCAATGAGAAAAGAGAAGACCACCGCGATGGCGCCGAAACCCAAGGCCCGCATGACCGCGATTTCACGGCCGCGTTCTGAAACCGCGGAATACATGGTATTGAGAGCTCCGAATACCGCGCCGATGCCCATGACCGCCGCCACCAGGCCGCCCAGAACCGTGATGAGGCGGGTCAAGGTTTGCGACTGCTTGGCGTAATAATCAATTTCGCGGCTGACGTCCACGTCGAGGCGGGGATCCTTGCTGACCGCATCTTTGAAATTCTGGAACGCGTCGGGAGAAGTCAGATGGACGGTGGCAGATTGAAAGATATTGTTGGGGCGTTTGTAAACGTCATCGAGGACGCGCCCGTCGCACCAGACCTCGGAATCAAAGGCCGACCCGCCGGCGTCGAAAATCCCCACAATAGTCCATTCCCCGCCGCCGAAGCGCACTTGATTTCCGACGGTCAGGCCGGAATAACTGGCGGTAGCATAGCGACCGACGATTAATTCCGAAAGCCCCGGTTGGAACATGCGGCCCTGAATAATCTTGGCGTTCCGGCGCACGGTGAGGACGTTGGGTGAAACTCCGCGGATTTGCACGTTAGCGTCCGTGCCGGTCGAGCGTAGAGGGAAGGGCGCCACCACCACGACTTCCGAAGTCACCAGCGGGTCGCCGTTCAGGCGTGCCACGCCCGGCTCATCCTGGAGGATTTTGACCGTATCCAGCGTAATGCCACTCATCATTTCGGAAGTGGCTCCCGCCCGCATCACGATGGCATTGTCATACGAACCCGATGAAACCAGGGTGGCGCGGAATCCGCGGGCCAGCGAGAGCATGGCGACAAAGACGCCGACGGTTCCGGCAATGCCGAGAACGGCCACGATGGCGGAGGTCCAGCGGGCCTTCACACTGCGCAAGTTGTAGACGATAGGAATGGCCATAATTGATTTCCGATTTTAGATTTTGGATTAAGAATCCAGCCGTAATTAATTTCCGATTTGGGATTTTGGATTAAGAAGGCTCCGGGCAATTTCCCTCCTTGATAAGAAGTGGAGTTTCCTGTGCCCCATACGCCCTGCAACATCTTCCCCAATCCAAAATCCAAAATTTAAAATCCAAAATCGTCAGATTCTTCGAAACGCTTCCACGACGCGCAAACGCATGGCGCCGATGCCCGGTAAGAGGCCGCTCGTCGCTCCCACCAGCAGGGCGAAGCCGAGGCCCCCCGCCAGTATCGATTTGGAGAGGATGAGGTTGGGCAGCATGCCGCTCAGGGACGCTCCCAGCACAGGAATGGCAAGCATGGCCAGCCCCAGCCCCAGAAGACCCCCGAGCAACGCGATGGTGAGGGCTTCCGCAAGCACGAGGGCAAGTATGGAACCATCCTTGAACCCGATGGCCTTAAGGATGGCGAGCTCGCCGGTACGCTCGCGCACAGAAATCGCCATGGTGTTGCCCGTTACCAGAAGGAGGGTAAAGAAAACGACGCTCCCGATGGCCAGGATAAGTAACTCGATGTTGCCAAACTGCTTCACCCAGCCTGCCGCGAAGGCGGATTCGGTTTCGGTCTTGGTTTCATAAGGGGAGTTGGCAAACTCGTCGTCAATGGTTTTGGCCACGCGGACGGCGTCATCGGGTGAGTCGAGCTTCACGGTGTACCATCCCACCTGGCCTTTGTTGCGCTCGGGGACGCGCTCCTCAAAGTAGTCCCATTGGAACCAGAACTGCGTGTCGTCGTCCTGCGGAGTCCGGCCATGATAGAGGCCGTCGATATTGAACTCCCAGGCCCCGCCGCCCCAGATCGTCGTCTTGATGGGGATGCGGTCGCCAATTTTCCAGCCAAAGCGCTTTGCCGTGCTTGCGCCCACAATCGCACCCTGGCGGTCCTTGAGGAAGGCGTTCCACTGATCGTCGGAAACGAGCAACTCGGAGAACACTTGGCGCTGGTTTTCCGGGTCAATCGCGAACTGCGGGAAGAAGTTCTTCTCATCCTGGTAGACGCCGCCGAACCAGTTGTCGTGAGTCACGCTTTGAACGCCGGGAATGCGCATAATCTTGTCACGATCGGAAAGAGGAATGGGCTGAATAATAGAGACGCGATTGATGGTGACAAGCCGGTTTGCCGCGGCGATGCTACCGCCGCGGTTGAAGGCATCCCTCACAACGGCGAGAAAGGCGAAGAGAAACAGAGCCACGCCAAACGAACCGAGGGTGAGGAGCAGACGGACCTTTTTGCGGAAAAGGTTTGCCAGAATGAGCGAGCGGAATTTCATGCCACACCTCCCGCCATGGTGTTTTCGCGAGACTTCGACGCCTCCACCAGAACGCCTTTCTCCAGATGGAGCACCATGTGCGCGCGGGCCGCCACCAGGGGGTCGTGCGTAACCATCAGCACGGTCTTGTTGTGCTTGTCCACGAGCTCCTCGATGAGCGCCATGATTTCATCAGCGCTCTTGCGGTCAAGGTCGCCGGTAGGCTCGTCGCAGAGGAGAAAAGTGGGATCGGAGACAATGGCGCGGGCGATGGCGACACGCTGCTCCTGCCCGCCGGAGAGCTGGCGGGGAAAATGGTTGCCGCGGTCTCGCAGCCCAACGATGGCGAGCGCGGCTTCTACGTGCTCGCGGCGCGCGGATCGAGAGAGGCGCGTGAGGAGGAGCGGCAGCTCAACATTTTGAGACGCGGTGAGAACCGGGACGAGGTTGTACATCTGAAAGACGAAGCCGACATGGCGGGCGCGCCAATCGGTGAGCTTGCCGGAAGACATGTGGGTGATCTCATCGCCCGCCACGGAAACGGTGCCGGAGGTGGGGACGTCGAGGCCGCCGAGCAGATTGAGCAGCGTAGTCTTTCCGGAGCCGCTCGGCCCCATGAAAGCAACGAAGTCGCCCTTGTCCACGTCCAGATTGAGGCCTTGCAGGACCTGAATCTGCTCGCCACCCCGCCGGTAGGTCTTATTGAGGCCGCGGACCTGGATCAGGGCCGCGGAATTCCCGTTGGTATTGACGCTCACCATGTTCTGCTCCTTGCGAGGAAGGAATAAAGCCAAAAGAGAAAGTCAAAAGGCAAAACGCAAAAGTCAAAACCGAAGCACTGACCGCAACAACGAGGAAAGCATTCATGGATTCTTACTTTTGCATTTTGCCTTTTGCGTTTTGCCTTTTGACTGGTTCTTCGCCCAACGCCTACTGCCTATTGCCTACTGCTTGCTCTCCTATGGCCGGGTTTCCACTTTCTCGCTGTCTCGCAGGTTTTCCGCACCGCTCACGACGAGCTCATCGCCAGCATTTACGCCAGCTATCACTTCGACATCGCCGGCCATCCCGCGGCCCAGGCTGACGGCGCGGCGCTCAAGCTTGCCATCACGCACCGCGAAAACATAGGAGGCGCTACCCTCGCCATGCACGGCGCTCTTGGGGATGATGGCCTTGGCCGCAGGCGCTTGATCCTGGTTCTTAACCTTCTTCCGAGAGGGTTCTTCGCTGAGGAAAGCCACCTTCACGCCCATGTCGGGAAGAATTCTCGGATCAAGCTTGTCGAACGAAATGCGTACTTTGACCGTGGCCTTCTGGCGGTCGGCGGTGGGGATGATGGTACGCACATGACTAGGGATCTGCCAATCGGGGTAGGCATCGAGTGTGGCCGCGACTTTCTGGCCGGGCAGAACGCGGGCGATGTAAGCCTCGTTAACATCCACTTCGATCTCATTCGAGTTCATATCGACGATCGTGGCAATGCCGGTGCGAGTGAAGCCTCCGCCCGCGGAAAGGGGCGAAACCATCTCTCCCACTTGGGCGTCCTTGGAAACGATAACTCCGCTGAAGGGCGCCCGGATAACGCAGTTATCCACGTTCTGTTGGGCCTGTACGATGCGCGTTGCCGAAGCTTCCACCTGGTCCTTGGCCAGAGTAATCTTGGCTTTGAGGCTGTCCACGTTGGTACCGGCCACGTCCAGGGCGTCCTGGCTCTGCACTTGGGCAGCGTAGAGTTCACGGGTGCGGCGCAAGGCGATTTCCGCATACTTCAATTGCACGTCGTAATCGGCAATGGCCGCCTGAGACGTTTTGCGATCGGCAAGGGCAGAGTCGAAGGCCCGCTTGGCGTCCGAGTCGTCCAGAGTGGCGAGAAGTTGGCCTTCCGAGACGCTCATGCCTTCGTCAAAAAGAACACCGGTAACGCGGCCGGTAATTTTTGCCGCCACCGTGGCGCGCCGGCGCGGCGTGACGTAGCCGCTGGCGTTGAGCAGAGTTTGCGCCTCCTGGCTGTTCGCCGGGCGCGCAGCCGCAACCTCGACGACCGGCTCACGGGACCGCATGGCGAAAACACCCCCGATAACCAGGACCAACACTCCCAAGGAGGCGGAAAATATGCGCCAGAACTTTCCCCCCGAACCGCCCGAGCGGTGGGCGTCGTCAATCTTCAACGAAGATAGGTCGCCGACCGGCATATATGAATCGATGCCCCTAAACCAAGAGTTGTAGAAAGACTACCCAGCCCTGCGGCGGAGAATTTACCGGGCGGGGAGGGTGCCCAGGACTCCTTCGCATCCCTTCTTATTTTGCGCCAGAGCGCGAATCCCGGCCAAGGAAAAATCCGCGACAAACTCCGCCATGCTTTCAATACGCTCCGGCGTAAACTTTAGTTCCGGGAACATGCGTTCCGCGACAGGTCGCGTGGTCCGATACCAGATGCAGAGTCCCTGAATGGCGCCCGCGCCCATGATGACGCGCGGATCGTCGGCAGGCAACCCCATGACCTCGCCGACCAGCTTGTTGAGACGCTCCGCGGCGGGCTTGATGCCCTTTTCGATAATCAAATCCAGCGCCGGCGTTGGCTCCGTGGTCTCGCGGGCAATGAGCTTCTCCAGCCAGCATGCTTCCTCAGGATTCTGGTCGAGGAGTTGATGCAGAAAGCCCCGAATATAGGCGCGCAATTGGTCCTCTGGCGGCCGTCCCACGCCTGCTTTCAAAGCGCTGATTTTGGCGTCGTGCATTCCTTCCGCGACGGCGCCAATCAGCTCCCGGTAAAGCCCCAGTTTGTCGCCGAAATGATAGTTGACTGACGCCACATTCGAACCCGCCTCCTTGCAGATATCCCGGATGCTGACGTGGTTGAAACCGCGCTCAGCAAAGAGGCGCGCCGCAATTTTCAGCACGCGGCCACGCGTTTCGTTGTCATGAACTACGCCATTCTTTGCCATGGAAAAAGCGAAACGCCCGTTCGAAACAGCAGTATGAAACAAGCGTTTAATATTTGTCAAGCGGCGTCTTTCTGCTCTCCATCAACTCCTGATAGGTGAAGTAACCTGTTTAATTTTTAATAATAGCGAGTGGCTTCCTGAAAACTGAAAGCAATTTTCTGCGGCACTCCATGGTGAAAGCAAAAAGCAGGGGAGTTAAAAGGCAACTCCGCGATACACGCTAAAATCCGCGGAGCTACAAAACGGCGCTACATTAACTTTTAATCCTTACATAAGTAGACCGGCTCGGATGTGGGCGCTGCCGGGGGCTTGGAAATAATCAGGATGGCCTTGCAAAGGCGGGGCTAAACAGGCTGCGGAAAAACCCGTCGACGCTGTCATTCTGAGCATTAACAGCCTCGCGGCCGCCCATCATAGGCAGAAACTCGGGCCAAAGAGCAAGCATGCGGATGGTACCAGCAGGGCGTCGTGCCTTTCCACGACTCAGTTTTTCACGCCCTGCAAGGGCACAAGATAGTAGCCGGGGGCAACGCCCCCGGAAAGTGCGGCCTTCGACTCCCGACCCTGAAGGGGTCGCACTCATCTGGGCCGCGGGAGGCACCATCGGTGTGAACCCGCCCGCATCCGACCCCTTCAGGGTCGCACCTTACTTGGGGGCGCGTTTTCCGGGGGCGTTGCCCCCGGCTACTGTATGAATCCCCTGCGGGGATCAAGGATGTATGACCCCAAGGACGTTCTGGGGTCGAAAAAGCGAGTAAAACGGCCTTGCGTCCGCTTTGACTAGGCCGCTGAATTTAAAGGAGCCGTTCATCGAGTTTCTGCAGAGGAGCCCAAGCGATGCTGAGCTAAGCGAAGGAAGAATCTCGCACTGCCTTGAAAATGCTCAGAGCGAGATCCTTCGCGCAGTTTACCCTGAGCGGCAGAGCGAGATTCTTCGCTGCGCTCAGAATGACAGCGAATGGGCTCAGGATGACCGTATTGGAGCGTTGTTCCGCTGCCTGTAAAGCCCGCCCTTCCAGACCCGTGGTGAGAAATCCCGGTTAGAGTTCCTCGTTCATCCATAATCCGCCGGGATGCTTTTCCCACACCCGAACGGCGCCTTGGTCCCGACGCAGCTAGCGCGACGGTTCATGCTCTTCCTTAGGCTTTTCGCCGGATGGAGGTGGCGCGCTCTTTGGCTGGACTGCCTGCGGACGCGGTTCGCTCTTTGGCTGCACTGCCTGCGGACGCGGTTCGCTCCTCGGCTGCACTGCTTGCGGACGCGGTTCGCTCCTCGGCTGCACTGCTTGCGGACGCGGTTCGTTCCTCGGCTGCACTGCTTGTGGACGCGGTTCGATCTTCGGCTGCACTGCTTGCGGACGCGGTTCGTTCCTCGGCTGCGTTGCTTGCGGGCGCGGTTCGATCTTCGGTTGCACTGCTTGCGGACGCGGTTCGTTCCTCGGCTGTTCTACTGCCGGATGTTCGGTGACCGGCGGGCGGGTTTCACCACCGGCCGGATTTGGACTCCGAGCGGCGGCGCCTCTGGCAGTTGGCGGGACAGAAGGGTGGTACGGAGCCGCCGCCTTGGCTGCGACCACTCCGCCACCGCTAAACACTCCCGGCTTGGCAGTCGCGGCGATCGGCGGCTTGCCATGATTCGCCGATGCCAGCAGCGCGCGGTTGGTGCTGGCGGCGTGCTGGTGCTGTGTCTGTTCGGTGGTTCGCGGAATATGCCGCTCACTGTCCGCGGCCCGTTGCGCAGCGGTCGGTTGGGCGTTTCGTCCGCCATTGCCGCCGTTATAGCTTACGTTGTTAACTGTGACGTTGTTGCTGACGGTCTGGTCGTAAACATTGGTGATGCTCCTCACGTTGCCGATGTTATTCACCGAGCGGTTATAGTAGAAGGCTCCATGGTCCCAACGTCCGCCTTCATAGCTGTCACCCGTATAACCGAACCCATAGTTGACGCCGCCATAGAACCCAACCTGGGAGCCCCAGTACCCGTGATGCCAGTTGTATGCGCTGCCGCCCCAACCCCAATAGCCCGGAGTCCAAAGAACGTCAGGCTCGGGCGGCTGCACCCAAGTGCCGGGCACCCAATAATAGTCGCCATCATCGGAGCTCCACCCCCAGTAGCCCGGCGTCCAGATATAACCGGGGCCGGGAATATCAGGCTGATCGTACACGGGCAGCGCCGGCGGAGCGCTCGTAGTAGACTCGTCAACCTCTCCCGACGATGAGGCTACCTGGCCCGGCTGTCCCGGCTGTCCGGTCTGCGCTGATTGGTCGGGCTGCCCAGCCGCTCCGGGCGCCCCAGATTGGCCTTGCTCCGGCGTATTGGGGGTGTTGCAGCCGCCAAAAAGTAACATGAGGGAGATTACGCTGATACCTAAAGACATCTTCATTTGTTTCTCCTTTGCGATGTGGGTCAACGCCAAATGCTGCTACCGCAGTTGCTGGTACTCAGCGAGAATAGTACCCATGTCGTACCGCGGCGGTCTGTTCCATTTTGTACAGTCGGGTGAAAACGTCGCAGACCCCAAAGGGAGAGTTCGCAGTCGTCTTCCCGGCTACCTCGGTTGATCTGGAATACCAAGTGCGATCCTGACCAACACGAGTCGGGCCCATCTTGCGGCTTTTCCGCTAATATGGGTGTGTTCGCCATGTCCGCGGGAAGCGATTAATCGCTATTGCAGGCACAAGCGCCTGCGGGCTAATTTGTGGGGGTTGGAGGCAGTGCAGTGCAATCGTCGTCTGAGTCTTTGGGGGTAACGGCGCTGCCGGCCGGGGATTTCAATGACCACTGAACAAAAGCTGCGTGAGAAATTGGGTAAGATCTCCGCTTTATTCGAAGGGGCAAAGACCCCCGGCGAGCGTCAGGCGGCGGAGGCCGCAATCGGGAGAGTGAAGGAAGCCCTCGCTGCCATAGGGCAAATCGAGCGGCCGGTCGAGATGCAGTTTACGCTACCCGACCTCTGGCAGCGGCGCTTGTTTACGGCGCTGTGCCGCCGCTATGGGTTGGAACCCTATCGTTACCGACGGCAGCGCTACACCACCGTCATGGTGCGGGTTCCCAGGTCGTTTGTGGACAAGACGCTTTGGCCGGAGTACTTGCAGATCAAGAAAGCGCTTGATGAGTACTTGACCGAAGCTACCGAACGGATCATTCGTCAAGAGGTCTATCGTGACACCCGTGAAGCGCCGGAACGGGCTTCCTGAACACCGTAGGCCCGCGCATGGCGATGCACGTACCCTTGGCTCCTCATCCATAAAATCGCAATGCGCTATACCGCGGGTCGGCAAGCAGCAGGCTTGGAATGCCAGCCAGTCCTGATCTGGAATGCGGCCTTTGCGGTTACTTGTCGCTGCCTCTGCGAGAGAGCAAAACGACCAGAGCGAAAAGGCCCGTCGTGTCGCAGGAGTTCGTCTTGTTTTTCCCCTAACTCCGGAGGCGATCGCACGTGGCTTGCGCCGGAACTGGACTTCTTTCTGCCGAATTACCCGGACTTGAGCTTCACCGGGTACGGGCAACCGCGGCAGCTCGACCCCGGAAATTACCAGATAACTCACGAGGGGGACCAATCGGTTTTGGTAAACCGGCTTACGGTCACGTCATCCCGGTCCCAGGCGATTGCGGAATTGGAGTATCACGTCCCGGCAATAGGTAAAGGTACGGGCAGGGTCCGCTCCCATGACGTTTCACAAGTATGGGCGTTTCGCGGCGCGCCTGCCAGGATCCAAGCCATAGCGCAAAGCCTCTTGTCACCGGAGGTTTGAGGCTACCCTCTCTACACGTCTACGGGCTTATGTCATTAAGTATCAGCGAAGGGTGAATGACCTGGACACTCACTCCGCCATGCGGCAAGGGGCGGGTCCCATTGCCACGGCAATCGGGGCCCCGGACGGCGGCCACGGCCCGAAAACAGGATGATCTGCTCCCGTGGTTGCTTCACCGGGACGACAACTTTGTCACCATCATTGCCACAGGGCACCGTCAAAGTCTAATGGGGTTGAAAGTGACCCCTCACCCTCCGCCTTGCGGTCCCCCCTCTCCCCACGGGAGAGGGAGAGAAATAAAACAAATCACCGCTCTGTCCCCAAGGGAGAGGGAGAGCAATCGAAATCACAGCCCTCTCCCAGGGGAGAGGGTGCCCGACGGAGGAGGGCAGGTGAGGGGTCCCTTTCAACCCCGTTAGACTTTGACCGCGCCCTGAGTAGCCTCCCGGTGGTGGTGTCATTGGGAAGTGGCACGGGCGTCCCGCCCGTGAACGGTCACGGCCAACATGGCCGTGCCACAGCAAATGACACCACTACGAGCCTCCCATGCGCCTTGATAAATCCCGTGATGTTGTTTATACTAGCGTAGGAGGCTGGCAACGGCCAGGAGTCAGCGGGCGGCAGGCTAACCCCAGAAGGCTTTCTCCTGCACGCGTTCTCAATCCGGATGAGTTGATGAAAACACAGCAAGTTAAATGAGAAATGGGGAATCTCGATGATCGGCGCAAAAAATCAAGTGCTTGAAAACAGGGAAGTTGTGCCAGCAGGACCCGGGGCCGAGGCGCTGACCCAAAAGATGTTAAAAATGAAGAGTCCCCTGGATGAGTCATTGATAACAAAGGGGGAAAAAAGGTGCTCTGGATGAGTTGATGAAAATAAGCGACTTACCTGATAAAGCTTATGATTCATTGAAAGGAAAGGGGATAGCCAGGATTTCTCACCAATCAGGAACGCATTTTGGGGCCGCCGGAAGGGCGGGGCTTCATAGGCTGGGGGAAAAAGCCATCGGCACTGTCATTCTGAGCGTTGACAGCCACGCGGCTGCCGATGATCGGCAGAAACTTGACTGGCAGAACTCATCACCCAACCTGTCATCCTGAGCAGCAGCGAAGGACCCCTGCAGTCTGCTGGGCTTCATGAACCGGGCAAACTACAGGGGTTCTTCGCCCCAAAGGCGGGTTCTGCAGAAAATCGACGCGTAAGTCCTTGGAATTCAGCAGGCGTAGCGCGGACCTGTTTTTTAGGTCCGCGGCACGTCCCCGATGGACAAGGAAAAGCCGCGTACCTAAAAAACAGGTCCGCGCTACCCTTCCTCGGCCCGAGTTTCCGCCGATCATGGGCAGCCGAACGGCTGTCGATGCTCAGGATGACAGCATTTAAGGGCTTTTCCGCAGCCGGTTCAGCTCCGCCGAAATCACGGCCCGCTCCCCAAGGGAGAGGGTGCCCGACGGAGAAGGGCAGGTGAGGGGTCCTTTCGAAGCCCATCGGAAGTGGGTGCGAAGCTGGGGAGTGCGGCGCCGGCTGCCACGAAGCGAAGTATTCACTCAGGCTCTTCCCCCCACGGTTACAAGGCAAACATAATTGGTTCGGTAGCCCCATGCAAAGGATAACTCTAACCATTCTGCTCGTTCCTGTGGCGTTGGCTACGTGCGCCGCGCAGACTCCACGAGCGCCGTCCAGTTCGTGGCAGAGCGTGTTGCGGGACGCAGCCGGAAAGCCGGTGGCAGGCGTGACGGTGGAGCTGAGCCGAATCGCCACGTCTACCCAGGCGACCAAAGAGGTGCGCTTTGAAGCGACCTCCGACTCGAGCGGCGTGTTTACGTTTCCCCAACTGCCGCCCGGCATGTACACGCTGGCGGTCCAACGGAAGGGTCGAGAATTGAGGTGGGGAAGATCTCTCCAGTTCCGCGCCGGTGATCGCCTACAGGCTTGGGTAAGCCTGACGGCCGACGAGCGCCAGATCGAGTTGCACCCGGGCGGCGGGCCCGAGGCCCCGGCGGTCCGGGAAACTGCACAGGCGACGGGCGGCGAAAAGCTCAGCAGCAAACAGGTCTCGAACCTCCCTCTCAACCAGCGTGACTTCAGCAAACTCTTGACGTTGGCAGCGGGTACGACCACGGACACCAATGGCGCCGCGAACTTTACCCAGCAGTTCGCCATCAACGGACAGCGCGGGACAACGGCGGTGTTCGCCATGGACGGGATCGATACCACCGATCCGGAACTGGGTGGCGCCACGTTCACCAACTTCAACGTGGACGCCATTCAGGAGATCCGCTCCGACTCCGGGGTGATGCCGGCTTCCCTCGGCGAGGGGGCCGCCGGCTTCACCAACGTGATTACCAAGTCCGGCACGGCACACGTGCACGGAGACGGGTTCGAGTTTCTGCGCAACTCGGCGCTCGATGCGCGCAATTTCTTCGATCGCCGCAACCTCGCCAACCCCGGCCGCATTCCCTCCTTCCGGCGCAACGAATTTGGATTTACCAACGGCGGCCCAGTCGTCGTGCCGGGCATCTACGACGGCCGCCGGCGGACGTTCTATTTCGGGCAGTACCAGGGATTCCGGCAGGTGTTGGGGACAACGCAGGTGCTTTCTGTCCCCACGCTTTCCGAGCGGAGGGGAAGCGATACCACGGCATTTCCCGGCGACACGCTGATCGTGCCCGTGAACCCTAAGATCAAACCGGCGCTCGATGCTTATCCTCTCCCCAACGATCCGCAGGGAGCGTTTGAGGCGCGTACCTATGCGACCTCATCAAGGGTCACGACGGTGAGCGACCAGTTCTCGGTGCGCATCGACCATAACATCTCGAACCAGGCGCAGCTCTTCACGCGCTTCAACCTTGACAACACCGTGGGGCCGGTCATTAACCCCAGCCAGACGGCCATTGACCCCAGTTTCGGCATCACCTTTCTCGATCGTGAGCGCAACGCCGGGTGGCACTACACGCGCACCGTTTCAACGCGCCTGGTGCTGGAGACGACGCTTGGCTACTTGCGCAGCACGCCCCTGTTTTTGCCGCAAAACCTTGTGCAGCCGGCCCTGCAGTTCGGTGACGGCCTGTATGAACCGTTCAACGGTTCGGGCGGCTCCATCAACGGAGTCTATACCAATCGCTACCAGTTCCGTCAGACGCTGGCCTACACATTCGGCAAGCACGCCCTGCAAGCGGGGGGCGAGGCGCGGTACAATCGCGACACCCTCATTCTGGGCACACTCCTCAACGGGCAGTACATCTTTGGCGGGGGCACGGCTTATTCGCCCGGGGAGATTGCCTCGGCCAGCGGCGCCCATGACATCCCACCGGGCGGTGCCCTGCCTGACTCGCTTACCGGCTTCCTGACCGCCGCGCCGTATAGCTATACGATCTCCGTCGCGCCCCCTTTGTTTCCCCAAGGTGAACACCTGGGGGATGCCGCCAAGCGGCGCGAAGCCTACAACGTCTATATTCAGGACACATGGAAGGTAACGCCGCGCTTTACCGCGATGTATGGTTTGCGCTACGAGGTGAGTTCGCGCATCGAAGAAGCGCACCACAACACCGGCGATCTCAGAATTGTGAGCCCGGATGGGCGGCTGACCACGTATTGGGATCCCACGGCGAAGGGGGTCTATCTCATTAACCTTCATCCACCCTACCAAATGGATTGGGGCGGGTTTGGACCCCGCACTTCGCTCGCCTGGCAGGCCACGGATCGCACCACCCTGCGCGCCGGTGGCGCGATCAACACCTTGCTTCTCAACCTGTACCAGGATGACGATGTAACGGCTTCCTTTCCGGGGATCTTCGTTCCCTGGCTATCGGCGCTGCCGGGCGCACCGGTGCCGTTCCAAAATTCGGTAACATTTTTTAACCTGCCCACGCTCTATACCCCGTCCGGCCAGCCGGTCTTCGCCACCGGCCGTACCACTGACGTGCCTCCTAATACCGCGATCGACGTGCAGCGCTTTCAGGATGATCTGGCCGCCAACACTCCCGGCCACCAGGTGCCCGCCGTGGGTACCGGAGGCATGACGCCGAATTACCGCAACGGTTATATCGCCACTTACTCGGCAGGGTTCGATCATACTTTTGGACAGGTGAATTTCAGCGCCAATTACGTGGGCACCATGGGCGTAAAACTGTCGAGTTTGATCTATCCCAATGGCTATGTCGGAGCCGACCCCGCGGTGGCGCGGTTTACACAATTTGGCGCCGCAGATTATGTGACCGGGGGATACGGACTGTTGGGGTTTATGTCCAGCCGCTCGCACTCGACGTTCCATTCCCTACAGACATCGGTCTCCAAGACCTCGGCCCGGTATGGCCTCGGCTTCTCGGCCAATTACACCTATTCGAAATCCCTCGACGACACCAGCAGCATCTACGGCGCGAACGTCACGGTACAGACAGGCAATGTCCAACTCGCCGCTCCCCAGGACCCCTTCAACCCGGGAGCGGATAAGGGACCCTCCACTTTCGATGTGACCCACATTCTGGCCTTCAACGTCATCCAGGTATTGCCCTTCAACCGTTTGGACATCTTGCGACCGCTCGGCAACCGCGTCACGTCCGGCTGGCAACTGCTCAATATCAGTACCTTGACTTCAGGATTGCCGTTCAGCATTTACTCGGGCATCCAGCAGACCGGCTATGGGTCAGATGGCGTGGATCGTCCTGACCAGGCGGGGACGCCGGTGCTCTCGACGAGCCGGACGGACCGCGAGGACTACTTTGGCCGCGGCCCGGATAACACTTCCTACTTCGCTATTCCCATCGGCGTTCCCGGCGGCACAGGTCCCAACCAGGGACGCCTGGGATCGCTCGGGCGCGACACCTTCCGTGGGCCCGCCTACCAGGACATTGACGTGGCGCTTATCAAGGACACGATTCTCGGCCATCGCGCGGGCACAGAGGCGGCCACGCTGCAGTTCCGCGCCGAGTTCTTCAACGTATTCAATCTGGTCAATTTTGGCTTGCCGTCAAACGTTGTGCTCGGCAGCGGCTTCGGAGTGATCAACAAGACGGCGGGGAATTCCCGGCAGTTGCAGTTCTCGCTGAAATTGCTGTACTGAGAAGAAATTACCCATTTCCTGGCCGCCGTGAATTCGATGCGATCGGCTTTTCAGCCTGAGTCATAAAGGACAGCGGCCATACTCTCGCATGGTCTCGAACATCGCGAGCAGGTTGGCTACCGGCGCCAAAATCTGGATGTTGTGGATAGCGTTAAAGATGAAGCTGCCGCCAGGGCCCAACCGCGCAAGACGTTCGCGGACCTCCTTGCGAACGTCGTCGGCTGTGAGGAAGGGCAGAGTTCGCTAATCAAGACGATGGCTTTATCGGTCTACGATCGGGCTTAAGACGGCGCCTTTTCTATACCTCGGTCGCTCGGGACCCTCACACCTAGAATGGTCATGGCCGCTGCTACCAAGGCGGTGGATAGGACAGCGGTCGCCGTTCGATTGGAGTAGCCGGCGGAGAGGAGATAGCCGACGATGGACGGTCCAAGGAACCCTCTCATGCCTGCCATCATATTGATAAAACCGATGGATGCTGCTTCCGCCGACCCGCCGAGAATTATCGTAGGCAAAACCCAGAAGGGAGGAGGCCAGGCATAGATAGCCCCCGCCGTGAGGCAAAGCCAGACCATGACCAGTGGGAACGGCTGACCGGCAACGACGCTCAAGGTGAGGAATAACCCTGCCAGCACCATCAGCGCCGAAGTTTGCCCCTTGGGTCTGCCACTGCGGTCGGCGGAACGGCCTGACCACAAGACGAAACCGACCGCAGCAGCAAGCGGCAGGGCAGAGTACAGAGCCGAAAGCACCGGGGAAAAGCCCGAGGCTTCCTTCCGCCATACGATCCTCCTTGAACACTATGCACAGAACACGTGGTCTAAGACCGTCGAAGGGGACGGTTCCGGACTTTCTTTGGCGAATTGCACGGCGCCATCAAGCCAGTGCTGAACCTCTTCTTCGATTTGTTTAATCGAGCCTGGCATCGCAACTTCGCTGTTGAGGAGTTTCTCTCGGAGCGTCTTTATAGGATCCCGGCTCTTCCACTCCTCGACTTCCTCACCCGTCCGGTAGCCTGTTCGCGGGTCGCCTTCGTGGTGTCCCACAAAACGGTAGGTCTTGGCTTCAATTAAGGTTGGGCCTTCACCCGACCGGGCCCGGTTGATCGCCTCCTTGGCGGTCTCGTAGACCGCCGTGACGTCACTGCCATCGACCTCAACCCCGGGCATCTTGTAGGCAGCGGCACGGCTCTGCACGCTGGTGTTCTTGGTGGCGCGGCGAAAAGCCATCTCCGTCGCGTACAGATTGTTTTCACAAACGTAGATGACCGGCAGATTCCAAACCGCCCCAAAATTCAGCCCTTCGTGAAACGATCCGCTGTTCACCGCCCCATCGCCAAAAAAAGTGACCACCACTTGGCCGGATTTTCGCAGTTTGGCGCTGAGCGCCGCACCGGTAGCCAGGGGGATCCCTGCACCCACAATTCCGTTTGTTCCCATAAAGCCGTATTCAGGAGCATACATGTGCATACTTCCGCCACGCCCGCCGGAAGAACCCGTCGTCTTTTCCCAAAGTTCCGCGAACACCTCGCGACCAGGCACTCCTTTTGCCAATGCATGGCCGTGCCCGCGGTGGGTGCTGTAAACTAGATCGTGGGGTTCCAAGTTGAAGCAAACACCCGTCGCGACCGCTTCCTCCCCAATATAGAGATGGACGAAGCCGGGGAGTATCCCTCGCCGGTAGAGGTCCTGTACCTTGAGCTCGAACTCACGGAGTTGGACCATCTTGCGGTACAGATCGAGAAGCAACTTCACGTCCGTTCCGGCCACCATCGCCTTTTCCATATATCCTCCAACGCGCTCACGTACTCTTGAGCGGGAATCGCACCGGCTTTCTGTCCCGTTGTGACTGATAGATTGCGGTAAATATCTCCCCCACTCTCCGTCCTGCCGCGCCGTCAACGGCGGGCTCACGATCTTCAATCACCGCGGAGAGAAAATCCGCCAACTGCACTTCGTTATAGTGAGTCATGACGTTCCAAGGCCGGGAACGATCCTCGGTGGTCCAGTTCGCCAGAAGGTGGTCCTCGCCCGGCACGGTCCAGATATCGTTAAAGGGGTGGGCCATTTTTTCGGTCACACCGGAAATGAAGGGCGAGCCGCTGTCAGTTTCGGCGCCAACCGACGCACCCGACGAGCCGTGAAGATGAATCTTCCCGTAGAATCCCGGCCGCTGGGAATTACTCAGTATGATGGATGTCATAGCCCCATTCTGAAAGCGCACGGCTGCAACCACTGTGTCATCCACTTCGATATTGGGATGGTTATAGTTATCCCAAAAGGCGTGCAATTCAACGATGGGGCCCAAAAACCAGCTCAGCAGGTCGAGGTAATGGGGCGCCTGCCTCACCGCCACGCCGCCTCCCTCGCCTTGCCAGGTTCCCCGCCAGGGGTCCAGGGTGTAATAGGTTGGGTGCGCCACCCCAGCATGACGACCTCGGCCAGCGCCGGCCTGCCCGGGAGGCCGGAGTCGAGAGCCCTTTTCATTCTTTGCACGGGTTCATAGAATCGCCGCTGGCTGATCACACCCAGCTTGACGCCCGCTGCGCCGCAGGCCGCAATCGCCCGGTCGCAGGAAGCAAGATCTACGGCCAGCGGCTTTTCCACAATCACATGCGTGCCTCGGCCCGCTGCTATTTCGATGAGCTGGGCACGTTGGGTATGCTGCGTGCAAACGGAAAGAACTTAGCGCAAGGGATAGACATGCTCGAGAAGGGCCAAGTTCAACAGGCGGTGCCGGTCCTGAAGCGAGCGGTGGCAGAAGATCCAAAGTCCGACCAAGCACACAATTACTACGGTTTTGCCCTGGGGAGAACCGGCCACCGCAAGGAGGCTATCGAGGAACTCAACGAGGCGCTGCGATTGAACCCTCGTTACCCGGATGCTCTCTATAACCTGGGGGCGGCACTGGATTTGCAAGGAGACTACCCGGGCGCCACGAAAGCCCTTAGGGCTGCACTTGCCCTACGTTCCGATTTTCCTGAAGCTCGAGGTGAGCTGGGGTTTGCACTCGCCCAAAGTGGTGACATTCCGGCTGCAATTGTGAGTTTTCGAGAGGCGGCTAAGGAGCGTCCCGGAATGGCCTCGGTTCACAACGAGCTAGGGCTGCTGTACGCTTATACCGGTGATCAGGCCGCGGCATTGGCCGAATTCCGCTTGGCCGTGGGTGCCGATCCGGGCTCCGCGGAGTCCCACAATAATCTCGGAGTCGCGCTTCACCAGGACGGCGACTTGGACGGTGCGGTTAGCGAGTTTCATAAGGCAGTCTCGGCTGATCCCAAGTTTGCCGACGGCTTGAAGAACCTGGGGCAGGCGCTGCGCGACAAGGGTGATTACGCCGCCGCGGTGCAGGCCTATCGGCAACTTGTGGCATTGCAGCCGGATTCGGCGCCGGCTCACGCTATCCTTGGTTACACGCTGAGATGGAACGACCAGCTCAAGGAAGCAGTGGAAGAGTTGCAAGCAGCCATCCGAATAAATCCCAAGTCGGGCCGGCCGCATTTCCATTTGGCGGAGGTCCTCGACCAGTTGGGAAACACCGACCAGACACTTCAGGAGTACCAGACGGCCGCACACTTAAGTCCTGATGATCCTGAGGTGCGTTCGCGCTACGGCGCGGCACTGGTGAAAACCCGGCCTCAGGATGCCGTCATCGAGTTGCGAAGGGCGCTCCTAATCGATCCGAAAAACCCTAACATTCACCAGACAGTCGCCATGGCTTTGCGGCGAACGGGGGATATTCCGGGAGCCACGGCGGAGTTCAAGTTGGCGCAGGAAGAAACCGATCAGGATAACAAGCATACGGCAGCAGTGAGGGACACAAACAGTGGAATTGCGTTTCTGAAAAAAGGGAATGTTAAGGATGCGATCAAGGAGTTGCGCGCGGCGCTGGCATCCGAGCCCGATTTCGCTGAAGCGAACCACTATCTGGGCATTGCGCTGAGCGCCGACCGCGAATGGAAAGAAGCCAACGAGGCCTTTGAAACGGCCTTGCATGTACATCCGTCGAACCCGGAGATTCATTATAATTATGGCACTTCTTTGTCCCGCCAGGCGAACTGGCAAGGGGCCCTTCGAGAGTACCGAACCGCGATTACCCTAAGGCCCAGCCATCCCACGGCGCACTGCGCGCTAGCCGATGCGCTGGCTCACCTCGGGGACCCGACAGAATCCCAAAGCGAGCTTACGCTGGCCGGGGAATATGGGGCGTGTCAACTTGCGGGGAGCCGCTGGCAATTTAATGTTATAGCGCCGAGTTTACCTCGGCAAATGGCGGCATAAACGGGGTGCGGAAAAACCCGTTGGCACCGTCATTCTGCGGAGCCCCCGGCGACGAAGAATCTCGCATTGCCTTGAAAACACTCAGAGCGAGATCCTTAGCTTCGCTCAGGATGACAGCATTGGCGGGTTCTTCCGCAGCCTGATAACGCCGCCTCTACATCAAATTGACTCACCAACAGTTTTCGTGATTCTCTGACGAGGCCAATAGGCCATGCTTAACAAGCTCGTGAGGCCGTTTCTTGTTGCCTTCTTGGGCCTCCTTCCCGCGTGGGCCCAAACAACCAAAGAGCACGACTTCTCATACCGCTCGGCTTTACCGGGGACCATCACGGACGTCGCCGTTCAACCCGGGGGTGGACTCACGCCTTTACCACCGGGCTATACGTCCCCGGACGCCGATCCCACTTTGATGGCGGCCTGGGCACTACGACACGTGATTCATAACCCGCGTCCCGCGTTGAATTACGAACCCGTCTTTTTCATCCGGCCGCTGCATGTTCCTCCCACCCTGGCAGGGCATGAGGGTGGCACGAGAGCGCCGGGTGAGGAGATCACCCCGGATCGAATTGAGAAGTAATTTTCTGAAGCCTTATGAGCGAACCGTCTTGTGACTAGTCACAGCAACCTTCGAACAGGAAGAGGAAGTTCAACTCTTAACCGGGGATCAAGATGAACTCAGAGATGATGGTGGCGTTGGGTTATTTGGTGTTTGCAGGGCTCATTAACAGCGCCTACACACTCCCGCTGAAACTCAAGCTGAGGTGAAAGTGGGAAAACATGTGGTTGGCATTCACGATCCTGGGAATCTGGATTTTGCCGTCGGCATTGGGAATGTTGACCATTCCGGGTTTCTGGTCAATTTACGGACAGATCAATCATCGCACGTTGCTCATCGTGGGGTTCAGCGGGGCTACCTGGGGTATCGGTATGCTGCTGTCGTGAATCGCTGTAGATCTGATTGGCGTTGCCGCCATGTTTGCCACTGTCATGGAAGTCTCGACAAGTGTTGGCGCCATCTTACCCCTTCTCCTCCAGGGTGTGAATGGAGTATCGATGCGGGCGGCCCTGCTGATCTCCCTCGGCCTCGCCCTTACCATTCTTGGAGTCGCCCTGTGTGGGTTGGCCGGAAAACAGCGAGAGAAAGATGAAGCCTTGAAATCAGGCCCGGCCCGCTCGGGCTTCCTGCGGGGATTCTTTTTCGCCGTTCTTGCCGGCATCTGCGGGTCGATGCTGAATTTCGGGCTGGTGGCTGGAGCGGGTTTGATTGAGATCGCCCGGCGGCACGGAGCGAGTGATCGGGATGCCACCAACGCCGCGTGGGTCCCCGTCCTTTTCGTCGGCGCTATCCCTGCAATTCTGTACTGCGTGCATCTACTGAAAAAAATCACACGAGTAACAATTTCCTGTGCCTGGGCACAATTCCCTATATCGTATTGGCTTTGCTCATGGGAATGCTCTGGTTCGGGAGCGTCGTCTTGTAGGGTTGGGCAACGCTGCGCATCGGCGACCTGGGCGCAGTTTTGGGTTGACCTCTTTTCATGGTGACGATTGTTCTGGGCAGCGCCCTGTGGGGAGTTGTGACGGGCGAATGGAAGAATGCCGGAACCCGGGCGCGGGCCTTGGTGGGATCCTCCGTCGCTGTATTGGTTGTGTCGATTATTGTCCTGACCAGTGCAAGAGCAAGTTCTTAGCAGCAATGCTGTTTACTTAAGGTGGTTGGCCGTGGGCCAATTTGATGTAGAGGCGGCTTTACGCCGCCATTTGGCGAGGTAAATTCTCCGCCTTAACACCAAATTGATGCACTACCGGGGGTTTCAGAAAATCTCTTTTACTCTGGGCATTGGGCGCAAGATTCGACCTGGAATCAGAAAGCGAGGTAACGATGTCACGTGAATGTATGGAATCGATTCGCAAATTCAAGGTGGACAAGGGTTCGGTTGCTCTGTGGTGGCACGGGCAGATGGAGTATCTGATCAAGACACCGGCGGACACATTATTCTCAGTCGATGCTTATTTAACCAACTCCTGCAAGAAGATTGGGGATTCTTTGGGCCTGAATATGGACCGGCGGGTTCCGGTGTTTATCGAGCCGGAGGAACTGGATGTTGACCATTTTCTCTGTACCCATTCCCATTACGATCATGCTGATCCCGAAACCATTGGGCGGCTACGGAAGGACGCCGTGGAGACCTTCGTTGGCCCCGGGCTGGCTTGCGAAAGCTTCTGCCGGTGTGGCGTGGATAAAACAAAAATCCAGCAGGTCTACCCCGGCGCAAAGATGCAGGTTTCCGATTTGGTCATTCATGGCACCTTTGCCATGCCCACCGACGATTCAGACTTGAACCATATGGGATACGTGCTGGCCGTGAAAAAGGTCCGCGCATTTACATCTCGGGCGATACCGACTACAGCGATCTGCTGGCACACGTCAGGAAGCTTGAACCTGACATCATGATTACTTGTATGAATGGCGGGTTCAACAACCTGAGTCATTGGGAAGCGGCGGACCTTGCAGGTTTGATAACACCTAAGGTGGCGATTCCCTGCCACTACGACATGTTTCCCGACAATGCTGGTGATCCCCAGCAATTCCGCGCGTGCTTGGCGTATAAAGCCCCTGACGTGCGTTATGAACAGCTCGAATACGTAAAGCCGTTCATCTTCAAGTCATGACTACAGGTCGCAGGCGGCGTTGGGAGCCCGCAAAGCAGGCATAGTCATTTAGGTAACGAGAGACAAGGGAAACGGGACAAGTTGAATTGCAGCCCGCAAAGCGGGCGTGGGCATAATGTAGCCCACGGCGTCAGCCGTGGGTCGGCGATTCTTCCCCTACCCCCATCCCCTTTCCTGCCCGCGCGGGAGAGGGGTGCCGAAGGCGGGGCGAGGGCGCTCTTCCCCCACGGCTTACGCCGTGGGCTACCAGATGCCGCCCCTGAAGGGGCTCGAAGATGCGCGACCAGCCGGGAAGAATTCTTAAACGGACTTCTGACTCAGGACGCTAGTGCCAAGTGGCAGAAATGATCGACACTATTTGTAGCCGCGCGGAAGGACGGGGCTTTACAGGCTGCGAGAAGACCCTACAATGCTGCCATCCTGAGCCCGTTCGCTGTCATTCTGAGCGCAGCGAAGAATCTCGCTCTGCCCGCTCAGGGTAAACTACGCGAAGGATCGCGCTCTGAGTATTTTCAAGGCAATACGAGATTCTTCGTCGCCGCTGCTCCTCAGAATGACAGCATTGTAGGGTTTTTCCGCAACCTGTTTAGCCCCTGAAGCGAGACGGCTTCAGGGCCTGCAGGACCGTTCAACCCTCTGCAGGGGCGGCGGGGCCCAAGCCTTGCCCTTCCGGGAGCCGAAAATGATCGTGCTTATTAATACTGTAAGGCACTAGCCCAGACTCCTCCCAACCGTCGGCGGATGCCTCACTCGTGAAGTACATGCTTTCCCAAAATCGTGCGGAGGTCCTCTGATGAAAACTGAACATGCACGAATCAAAGCTGCTTCAAGTCCTCTCTTGCTGGCGAAATCCGGCGCGCGGGCGCGTTCACCATCTTTCACAACTGCGGAGATGCTGCGAAAATTATGCATCTCTATAATCGGTTGGAAATCGACGTCTGGGGGTATCTCACGCCTCCTCCCTTTAGTGACGTGGACCTTGACGCAGCTCTTCGGGTCATCCGGCCGGACTTGGTTCTGCGCGGCAATATCGATCAAGTGGAGTTTCTGGTAAAGGCCAGCCGGGAGGAGATACGGGCCAAGGTCCGCAACCTCCTGGAGAAAGTAAGGCCGCGCGGCAACTGGATTCTCTCCACCATCGACTTCTTCCTTGACGGCGTCCCCTACGTTAACATTGACGCATTTGCTGAAGCGGGCCGGGAATTCGGGTGGGGTCCTAATTTGAAATGTTATGCTCGATGGGGCTGTGCATGGTTGGGCGCCTCCAGAATGCCCCCGCCTCAGGAAGCCTTGATTTCCTTAAAACCCTCTGTGGGATCGAGGGGCAAACGGATGAAAAAGGTCGTCCCCTCTCCCACTTCGCTTTCCAGGGTAAGTGTCCCTTTGTGGCGATCGACCACCACCGAGCGCGCGATCGCCAAGCCTTGGCCCGATCCGCGTCCCACTTCTTTGGTGGTAAAGAAGGGGTCGAAAATCCTGCCCCGAATCGCCTCCGGAATCCCGCCGCCGGTGTCCGAAATTGCGATCAGGACCGTGTTGTTTTCTGACGCCGTGCGCACCCGGATCTTACCCTTCATCCCGGTGCCCTTCACCACGTCGCCGATGGCGTGGGCGGCGTTCACCAGAAGGTTCAGGAAAACCTGGTTCAAATCACCAATGTTGCAGACCACCAGGGGCAAGTCGCCGAGTTCGGTTTCGACGTCGGCCACATACTTCAGCTCGGTGCGCGCCACCGTGAGAGTGCTGAGCAGCGCCCGGTTGAGGTCGGCAGCGGCCATCTCTTTCCCTTCCGGGTGGGCGAATTCTTTCATCGCTCGCACAATCGTGGCCACCCGCGTCACGCCGTCGAGGGTTTGGGTGAGAGCACTGGGAATCTCTTCCAGCAAATAAGCGCAGTCCGATTTCTCCTCAACGTCGCGCACTTCCGCCAGCAGTTCCGGGCTGACCGCGCCGGAACCTGCGGCGTCGCGGAGTTGCTGGTACTTGGTGAAGAGGGTCTGCAAACCACCGAAAGAATCCTGGAGAAAGCGCGTGTTGTCACCCACGAACTGGATGGGCGTATTGATTTCGTGGGCAATGCCCGATGCCAGGCGGCCTACGGATTCCAGCTTCTGCGCGTGCCGCAGCTCCATTTCGGCCTCATCCCGGCCGGTGACGTCGCGGCCAATGCCCTGCACCCCGACGGGTTTCCCGTCTTTGTAAATGAAGCGCGGTTTTACTTCCAGAATCACCCGGCGGCCATCCTTGGCCTTGACCTCTAATTCCACATTGAAGTCAGATTCGCCTGCCAGCAGCCGCTGGCGCCCGTGTTTGATCCGTTCCCAATGTTTGGGATCAACCAAGCGCCAAAGATCCAGTTGCGGGGCCTCCTCCTGCGAATATCCCAAGGTCCGTTGCCCCACGTGGTTGAGGGACGTCAAACGGAATTCCAGGTCCGTGGTGTAGACGAGGTCGCTGGCGTTTTCGAACAGTTCGCGGTAACGCTCTTCACTTTCGCGCAACGCCTCCAGAGTCGATTTCCACTCGGTCACATCGCGGGCGACCCCCACAATCCCCGTCACCCGGCCCTGCTCGTCCTTGACGGGAACTTCCGTATTGGAGAGCCAATGGTATGTCCCCCCGCTGTCGCAAAACCGCTCGAGGTGGCCAATGACCGGCCGGCCGCTGGCAACAATCTTCTGCTCCAGGGCATAGAAAGCCTGCGCGTCTTCCTGCGGGAAGAAATCGAAGTCCGTCTTGCCCAGAGCATCGCGCGAATCCGCAATCCCTAAGATCCTTGCCTGGGAGGTGTTGATGCGATTAAAGCGGCACTGGGAATCCTTGAAAAATATGGCGTCGGGGACATTGTCCATCAGAGTGCCCAGGAGGTCGCGCTCATGCGCCAATTCTTCCACCAGGTGCGCCAATTCCGCGGAGTGACGCTCCTGTGCAGCCTTCGCAATCTCCAAGTCATGTGCGTACCGGTGGAGGTCCGCTTCCACTCGCTTGCGCTCGGTGATGTCAATGCAGGTACTCTCGATTACGGGGGAATGGCCATCGGCATCGTCGACGAGACTGGCGTTTTCGATGACCCAGAGTCCGCCGCCGTCCCTTCGTTGCAGGCGCGTCTCATGGTTGCTGAGTTTCCTCTCGGTTTTTAACATCACCAGGAAGGCTTCGCGGTCAACCGGCGCCATGAGGTTTCCAGATATCTGCCGGCCGAGCAACTGCTCCCGGGAGCCATAACCCAACATTGTTGCCAGGGCCTCGTTGCAGTCCAGCAGGCGCCCGTCCAGCGAAGTCCGGCAGACACCGGCAAGGTTGCGCTCAAAAAGGCGTTGATAGCGTTTTTCCAGGTCTGCTTCGCTTTCCAGCCGTTGACGGATCAGCTCGGTCTGGCTGCGCACACGGCGCCGCAGAACGGCGACCCAGCCCAGCACCGCGAACACTGCTGACATGAGCATCGCCAAGGCCGCGAGTACTTTGCTTGCCGTCCACCACGGCGGCCGCTTAAGGACCACAATATCCGCCGGCGAGCGGAGGAGGAGGCTGAATGCCCGCGGTAACCGGTTGTCCTCCGCCTCGATCCGGCGGACACCCGTCACCTCCAACAGACTGCCCGGACGTAGAAAGTCCAAGGGGTGAACGCCATTTTGTCTTTCCATTTCCGCCCGGAAGGTGGTGTTTCCTTCCTGGAGTTCCAGGACTTCCTGACCCTCGCGGTCTGTCCGGTTCAACAATTCTGCCCTCAGCCTCACCAAATCGGCGTCATGATCCCCTTTGAGCGCCTCCTTGACGCTCATACTCGCGGGTTGGGCCGGGGAGCTGACACCTATCCTTCGGAACACCGCATCGCACATTACCGGGGTGTATTCGCCCCGGTCAGGGAAGCCGACCACATCGACCAAATCGCCGACCTTCACATCGGTCAATCTTCCGCTTAGCGGCGGTATGGCGTCTTGTGGCCCTTCGGTCGAGGCCACACCCAGATGGATTAACAGTGCCGCGTCTTGATCGCGGATACAAAGGAGCCCCGCGCCTTGGTAGGTCACGACGCCTTGAACCCGCACGCGGTGGGTGAACGCACCCTCCGGAGTAAGCCGTAAGAAAAATTGGATGGGGCGCACCGGCAAGGAAAAGAGCCCACCGGAGCGTCGCCGGACGATCTGAATTTCATTCCGGCTCGGAACCAGGAGTTGGAAGCCAGTGAAGAGACCGCTGGGGGTATAAGTCCCCCCAAACACGCCGCGAATCCGGACTGCCGCGTCAACAAGGTCTATGGGGGGAGTCCCATAATCGGGGACGAAGACCCGGAATTGAAGGGTGTCAGTGGAAACATTCAGCGTTAGATTAGTTCCGAGTTCGGCCGCCGAGCGGACGACGGCCTCCACCTCCACCCATTGGCTGTCTTGGCGGCCGGAGGCGAGCTCGTCGCCGGAGACTCTGCGGGGGACCGGCAAGGGAGTCTCGCCAAGAATCCGGACCCGTGACTTGTCAATTTCCGGAGCGAAATCACCGGGCCCGGCTGTGCCTTCCACCTCAATCAGTTGCCCGGAGCGCACGTTCACATTGAACTGTTCGGGATCGACCCACACGCCGGCGGTCGAGTCCTGGATGAACATATCCCGGTCGATAACCCGGCAGTAGGTCACAACGGCGCGGATTCGAACCGGATAGCCCCGCTTAGCCTCCTCCAGCGTCAAGCTACGAATTTGGTCGATGTGCGTGAGCGTGGGCAATCTCCCCACGGGCGGCACCTCGCCACGAGGGGGGCTAAGATGAGATTCTTGCGCTCCCCAGAGGAACCCCCAGGGCAGAACGGTCAGCAGGACCCATAGCAACCAGAGTCGGCCCCTATGCTTGGCAGCAAAGACCTCGCGACACGCACGGAATCGCAGTGCCCTCCGCTTTTCGAAGATTTCGCCTCCCATGGAAGTCGTTTGCCCGCCCTGCAGTGTGGCGAGCCCCTTAGGCTTCATCGGCAAAACGCAATTACGACTTGAACGTTAGAAATGGGCACTGGCCCCTCCTGATCCTGGCTCCCGGGGTCCAAAAGGACCGAAAAGCTGGCATAAGGATTTAATGGCCCCCACTTTGGTCGCCTGGTCTTCTAGGCCGCATTTCTCACCACGATTTTGGAAGGGCGGGGCTTTACAGGCTGCGGAAAAACCCTACAATGCTGTCATCCTTCGCGCAGTTTACCCCGAGCGGCAGAGCGAGATCCTTCGCTGCGCTCTGCAGAAACTCGGCGCGTAAGTCTTTGGTAGTCAGCAGGCGTAGCGCGGACCTGTTTTTTAGGTCTGCGGCCGGTCCCCGATGGACAAGGAAAAGCCGCGGACCTAGAAAACAGGTCCGCGCTACCCTTCCTCGGCCCGAGTTTCTGCCTATCAAGGGTAGCCGCAAGGCTGTTAATGCTCAGAATGATAGCGAATGGGCTCAGGATGACAGCATTGTAGGGCCTTTCCGCAGCCTGTGAAGCCCCGCCCTTCCGACAGCGTCCCAAAGTGGTGAAGCCTGTGCTAGATATCGGACCGGTGCAGGGACGAGGGTGCCCGACGGAGGAGGGCAGGTGAGGGGTCCCTTTCAACCCCATTAGACTTTGACGGCGCCCTGCCCAACCCCAACCCCCAGTTGACTCCACCCATCGCGTGCGTTACCCTTCCCACCGAATGGGTTTCGCTGAACAGAATCAGCTATTAACGCTGCAAATGAAATCTGCGGATATCTGGGGTGCGAGGTTTTGAAAAATGAGAATTACCGATGTTGAAGCCATCTATGTCCGCCTGCCGGAAGTGAAAGAGCAGTGTGATAGCGGCCAGGACGCACTGATTGTGAAGGTGCACACGGACGAAGGAATCACAGGAATCGGCGAGGTTGACTCTGCGCCGGTGGCGGCCCAAGGCATGATTCTGGGCCCCTATTCGCACACCGCCTCATCGGGTCTGCGACATCTTCTCATCGGTGAAGATCCATTTGAGACCGAGCGCCTTTGGGAAAAGATGTATCGCCGCAATATCTACGCGGGGCGTTTCGGAATCGGAATCCATGCCATGAGCGGCATTGACATTGCCCTATGGGATATCAAGGGGAAAAAACTGGGGATGCCCATCTGGAAGCTCTTGGGAGGCGGCTTCCTGAAGGAGATCCGGTGCTACGCCAGTTCGCTCTTCGGAAATACACCGGAAGAAACCTACGCGTTAGCGAGCCGGTTCGCCGACCAGGGTTTCAAAGCAGTTAAATTTGGGTGGGGTCCCATGGGTAAGGATGCGGCGACGGATGTCGCGCTCGTGGCCTCCGCCCGGCGGGGTCTGGGGGAAAAGGTGGATCTGATGGTCGATGCGGGGTTGGTGTGGGACGCGAAGACGGCGATACAGCGCGCCCGGGCATTCTCAGAACAAAACATTTTCTGGCTCGAAGAACCCCTCGCCCCGGACGATTATGAAGGATATCGAAAGTTGAGTGAAGCTACAGAAATTCGCATCGCGGCGGGAGAGGAAGAAAGCGGGCGGCACGCTTTCGGCCGCTTGATCGTTGAGGGAAAAATCGACGTGGTGCAGGTGGATCTGACCCGCTGCGGAGGTTTCACCGAAGCCATGAAGATTGCCGCCCTGGCGGCGCAACACGGACTGCCCGTTGCAAACCACGGGTTCACGACGTATATCAACGTCGCCGCCGCCCTGCACTGGCTGAATTCGGTGCCCAACGCGCTGATTGCTGAATTTGTAACCCAGGAGAATACGAATCTTCGAGAGTTCCTCACGCGGCAGAAGATTCGTGCCCATGACGGATATCTGGAAATACCGCAAGAACCCGGCTTGGGAGTTGAATTGGATGATGACGCTATCGCCAGGTTCCGCGTCTCATAGCTACCCAAACCGTGACCTCCCAGCGTGCAGAGGAACTGTTTTAGGTGGTCATCCTGCTCCGCGCCATCAAGGCGAGCAAACCGAGCGATCTTCCCCTCCCCGCCGTAGACCGCCGCGACAGAGCAAGGCGCAAATACTCATATCGCCAGGTTTAGCGAACGAAGCCCGTGGGGCTCAGGCGATGGCTCCCTAGGCCATGCTGCGGCCAGGGTCGGGAGACACTCCTCCCCGGAGTGCCGGACTGTCCCCCGGATAGATGTCATTCCCTTGCATCTCTCGGCAGCAGGCTTTGAACACCCCTTCTCCGGCGACCAGTGCCATTCCCACGGCGGCCGCCTCCTCGCCAAATTCGGAGACAACCACCGGCAGGTCTTTTACCGCCCGCGGCAGGCCGCGCTGCCGCAGGCTGTAGAGGAGCGGGCCGAGAAGGACTTCGCCCGCCACCTGGGGGACGCTCCCTGTCAAGATGACTTTTTCAGGGTTCAACAAGTTGACCATGCTGGCCAGTGCGATTCCCAAGTGCATGCCTGCTTCGGAGACCACTCGTTCCGACAGCCGGTCATGGGATTTAGCGGCGGCTACAGTGACCTCCATGGAAAGTTGCTCCAGAACCCCTCCCACATCTTGGATCAGGCTGGAAGAGACCCCTCGCTCGAGTTCGGAACGTATTCTGCGGATAATAGCCGCGGCAGAGGAATAGAGTTCTAAGCAGCCCTGGTTACCGCAACTGCAGATCTCGCCGTCTTCGGCCACGGTGGTGTGTCCAAGTTCACCCGCCAACCCATCGCGGCCGACGTGCATATGGCCGTTGACGTACATGGCGGCCCCAATTCCCCATCCCACCGCGACGAGCACAAAGCTGTTCAATCCCTTGCCGTGTCCGAAGCGTTTTTCAGTGATCGCCGCGGCGCGGACGCTGTCCCCCACGACAAATGTGGGCAACCCATGGTCGTCCTCGATGATTTGTCGAAGAGGAATGTTTTCCCAGCCCTGAACCATGGGCCAAAACAGCACCTTGCCGGCCTGCGGATCAATAACGCCGGAGTGTGTGATGCCAATAGCCGCAACCGAAGGGAACAGGGAAAGCTGGGCTTTCAATTCGTCGCAAACGGCGCGGAGCACGTGATCCTTGCCCTTGAAGGTCTCCGTCGGAAGCCACTTGTAATTCAAAGTCTTTCCCACAAAATCGGTGACCACGATGCGGATGCGGGCCCGCCCTATGTCAACCCCGATGAGCTTGGCAAAGTTCGGATTAGCTTTCAGGAGAACCCTGCGCCGACCGCCCTGCGAGGGTGCAAATCCATCCTCGATGAGATACCCATCGTTCAGGGCTTTGCGTGTCAAGACGCCCACATGACTCGGCGCAATATTCATCATTTCGGCGAGGTCCGAGCGCGACAAGGGACCCTGACTGTAGATGGGTCGAAGTAAATTGAACAGGTCAGATTTCCGCATACACGAAAGAAGCCGCTCAGGTCAGGGCCACTGGCAGACAAGACGGCAGGGCATAAATAATCGGGCGCCGAGAGTAATTATGACGCCCAGGCACAACCGCAACAAGGTCCTTTCTCGGCCATCGTTAACTCGCGGCATCGGGCCGCCGGAGAAGTACCCCGAGCAAGTAATCACAACCTTTTACGCGGGTAAATACCATATAAATGTTACTACTCTCCAAGAATGGAGTCAATCAATAGGAACAGGATGGCAATGGTGCCATTGGGAAGTGCCACGGGCGTCCGAAGCTGTGAAAGAATCGTCTTTGCCATCGGGAGATGGAGTTTCGGCGATGCGTTTTGAAGACGTTGATCGCCGCCATGGGAAAATGGTTAGGGCGACTGCAT
>JBEKQO010000050.1:0-48695 GCA_049519635.1 Terriglobia bacterium
CGATCCTGGAAGCTGAGGGCCAGAAGTCCGCGCAGATTGCACTGGCGGAAGCCCAGCAGGAAAAGTTAAAGCTGGAAGGTTTGGGCCGCGCGGCGGCGGTGGAGGCGGAAGGCCGGGCGGAAGCGTCAAAGATCGAGGCCATGGGCTTGGCGCAGGCGCGCGCCATCGAAGCGCAAGGCTTGGCGGAAGCGCAGGCCATCTTGAAAAAGGCGGAAGCGTGGCGCCAGTTTAACGACGCCGCCAAGTTGCAAACGCTGCTCGAAAAACTGCCCAGCGTGCTGCAAGCCTCGGCAGGGATTTTTGGCGCCGTGGCAGCGCCGCTCGGCAACATTGACAAAGTCGTGGTGATTGAGCAGGGTAACGGTGCGGCGGGCAACGGCACGGGCGGAATCGGGCGCATCGCGCAAGCGGGGCCGGCGCTGGTCTTCGGCTTGCTCCAGCAACTCCAGGCGTTAGGTCTGGATATTCCCACGGTGCTTGCGCAACTCGGCTTGGATGAGAAGTGGGCCGCGACGTTGAAGCCGGCGACGCCCCGGGCTGAGGCAAGCGGAGATAAGAAGTAGGCGGTCCTCGCCCTTTCTTGGACGCATCATGTTTTGGGCGAGCCCGCATTTCTTACCACGTGTGGACACTTAGGGGACTGCCGGACTGGCGGTGCTTTATAGGCTGCGGAAGAACTTTCCCATGCTGTCATCCTGCGCCCGTTTGTTGTCATTCTGAGCGCAGCGAAGAATCCTGCTCTGAGTACTTACAGGGCAGGGCGAGATTCTTGCTTCGCTTTGCTCAGGACCGCCTGCGGCTCCTCAGAATGACAGTGTCGGCGAGTTTTTCCGTAGCCTTTAAAGCCCCGCCCTTCTTGACCACGCGGCGCAATTCACCCGAAGGTGGGATTTATGCCGAGCTTTCAACTCTCCTCCATGCTGCACGAGACGGAGGTCGAAGTGCTGGCCATCCATTGCAGCGACCACCGGTTCCAAGCCGGATTTTACGAGTTCCTGAATCGCAAGTTGAACCTCGATGAGAATTACGACCTGCTCGTTCTGCCCGGCGGCCCGCAATGCCTGACCCTGGTGGAATACTTGCCAAAGTTTTCCTGGGCGGGCTGGAAGTGGTTCCGTTTCCTGGTAGATGCCCATGACCTGAAGCGCCTGGTTCTGATTCAGCATCAGGATTGCCGCTGGTACCAGGAGTTGCCGGTACACCTGCATTCTTCCCCGGAGCCGCGCCAGCGCCAGGAACAAGACCTGCGTCGCGCGCGGGCGGCGCTTGCCAAAGAGCGGCCGGAGCTGAACATTGAACTCTATTACGCGGGCTGGGATGCGAGCCAGCACCTCACCATTGAGGGGGTAGACGGCTGATGCCCACCTCTGCGCAGATTGCCTGGCAGGGCGCCATGGCCCTGCTGATGGGTTTGCTCATTGGCCTCGAACGGGAGCACTCGCAACGTGGCGACGAACCGTTGTTCGCGGGCGTGCGCACCTTCCCCATCATCGTTCTGAGCGGCTATCTGTGCGGTCTGCTCACCCGGGCGGGGTTCACGTGGGTGCTCCCGGTGGCGCTGGCGGGAACCTGCGCGATAGTGGTTGCGGCGTATGTATCGGCAGTGGACAGTGGTCACAGGGGCGCTACCACGGAGTTCGTTGCGGTTCTGGCTTTCATTTTCGGCGCGCTCACGGCGCTGGGCTTCCTGATTCCCGCCGCGACATTTGCCGTGGTCACTACGCTGCTGCTCTCCATCAAAGCGCCCTTGCATCATCTTGCGGAGATGATTCGGGAAGAGGAGCTTTACGCCATCCTTAAGTTTGGCATCGTCAGCGTGATTGTGCTGCCGCTGCTCCCCAACCACGCTTACGGACCGTTCCAGGTATTGAACCCGCGTGTGATTTGGTGGATGGTGGTCTTGATTTCCGCCGTGAGCATGATCGGATACGTGCTCATGCGGTTGCTGGGGGCGCGGCAAGGGGTGGCCGTAACGGGCGCTTTAGGCGGCCTCGCCTCAAGCACCGCCGTCACCTTCGGCCTCTCGCAGAAAGCGCGGGAGGCAGCGGACACGCTGGCGAAATACTTCGCGCTGGGAATTGTGATCGCCTCCACCATCATGTTCCTCCGGCAGTTGCTGCTGACTTTTGTAATTGATCACAGCCTGGGGCACGCTTTGATGCTCCCCGTGGTTCTCCCGGTAGTGATCGGCGCAGGTGCGGGAATAAACCTCTGGAGGCAAAGAAGCGTCCAGCAGGAAGCCGCGTTGCAGGTAAAAAACCCCATGGAGCTTGGGAGCGCCATCAAATTTGGCCTGATATTCGCGGCGGTGTTATTCGTCTCGCGGGCGGCATATCAGTACTTCGGTACTTCCGGAATCTACGTGGCGGGAGCGCTTTCGGGCCTGGCGGATGTGGACGCATTCACGATTTCCGCGGCGGGGTTGGCCCAGCAAGGCGTGTTGGGGCACGCCACCGCGGGCGCCTCGATTCTGCTTGCAGGGGCGACGAACACAATGGTGAAAGGCGGGATCGCAGCAGTTCTCGGCGGCCCCGCGTTGCGGCGCGTCATTCTTCCCATCTTCGCGGTGATGGCTCTGGGCGCGATCGTGGCCTGCATCGCTGTGGCCCATTCCTGATATAACCGCCTTGCCGTACGCGAGGACGCTACCTCTTGCCGAGGAAAGGGAGACGGACGAAGTAGGGGCGGTTCGCGAACCGCCCCTACGCCTTATCGGGGTGGAACGGTTCGAGCCCTTCGGAGAACGCGATTTCAGGAGCTGCCGCCCTGAACATGCCGTAATTCTCTCCGGCCCCCGGATTGTGTTAGGATGCACCCCATGCGCAAACTTCTCCTGATTGCTTTCTTGGCATTTCTAAGCGCGCCGCTGCGGGCGGCGGGTACCCTCGATGTGTACTTCATTGACGTAGAAGGCGGGCAATCCACCCTCTTCGTAACCCCTTCCGGCAAATCGATGCTAGTGGATACAGGCTGGCCAGGCTTCAGTGGCCGCGACGCGGAGCGGATTGCCAGCGTCGCCAAAGCGGCAGGCGTCACCCGCATCGACTACCTGGTTATCACCCACTTCCATATGGATCATGTGGGAGGCGTGCCGCAGCTCGCCGAGCGCATTCCCATCGGCACCTTTGTGGATCATGGGCGAAGCGTCGAAACTGGGAAGGAAGCTGACGATCTCTACCATGCCTACGTGCAGGTGAGAGACCGTGCATCCCACCTGATTGTCAGGGCGGGGGACCGGATTCCCGTCGAGGGCATGGAGGTGCGGGTTGTGAGCGCTGCCGGCCAGGGTATTCTGCGGCCGCTGCCAAGGGCGGGTGAGCCGAATCCTTTTTGCGCGACCACCAAACCTCGCGAGGTTGATCCTTCCGAGAATGCCCAATCAGTTGCCATGCTGATTACTTATGGCAAGTTTCGTATGGTCGATTTCGGCGACCTGACCTGGAATAAGGAGCTGGGGCTTGTCTGCCCGAACGACAAACTTGGGACGGTGGATGTTTACCTCAGCACGCACCACGGGCTGAATGAGTCAAACGCGCCGGCCGTTGTGGATGCGCTCAAGCCACGCGTGGCCATTACCAATAATGGCGCTACGAAAGGCGGCTCGGCCGAGGCTTTGCACACCATCCGCACTTCGCCGGGCATTGAGGACGTGTGGCAGTTGCACTACGCCCAGAATGCGGGCAAAGAGAACAACGCACCCGAGCCCTTTATCGTTAATGTGGACCAGGACGCGAGCGTGAGCTGGATCAAGCTCTCGGCAGCACTCGATGGCGGCTTCACCGTGACCAATAGCCGAAACGGAAAGTCGAAGACTTACGCGCCGCGGCCTTGATCGGGGTTGCTTGATCAGCGTGACACTGCGACGATCCACAGCAAAGACCTGGCCGTGCGAAATGACCCCTCACCCGCCCTCGTCCCTCGGGCACTCTCTCCCCAAGGGAGGGGGCTCGGATGATGACTGATTTCCCTTACTCTCAAAATCAGATGGTATCGTGGCAAGTGCGGCACCCGGTGGGGGCTCCCTTTTCCTTGTGACAATTGATGCAGGCGGCCATAGAGGTGGGCTTCTCTTTGGTTAACACCTCGCGTTCGCGGACGGGGCCGTGGCAGGCTTCACAATCGAGCTTCGCTTTATTAACGTGAGTCCGGTGGGAAAAGTAAACGTAGTCCGGGACTTCGTAGATTTGCACCCAGGGCAACGGTTTTTTCTGCGCAACATACTCAGCCAGCTTTTTGATCGCGGGGCTATCCGCCTTGATGGTCGCGTGGCACGTCATGCACTTTCCCTCTGGTGGATAGCTTATGGTCCAGCCGTCGGATGAGATTTGGTGACAATCCTGGCACTGTTGCAGGAATTGCGTGTGGAGCTTGTGGCTGAAAGGGAGGGGCTGCGATTTCGCGGCCCGCGGCGGGGGCGTCTGATCTTGCGCGCACAAAACGCCGCTCCGATTGAGTACGACGAGAACAAGGGCCAAGACGCCGGCGCGAACTGCCCGAGAGTGCGGCAGGGAGGGTGTCAAATTCATGTTCGATCGCAAATATGCAGCTCCGTAAGAGCCCTTCGCGCATCCGCCCCGCGAATTGTTTACGGCAAGGCAAAAGCCACATAGGCATCGCCGGAGCGCGTGCGCGGTTTGCCGCCGCCTCCCGCGGCGATGACCACGTACTGCTTGCCCCCGGCTTCGTAGGTGCAAGGGGTCGCGTAGCCGCCGGCGGGGAGTTGTGTTTTCCACAAAAGTTTGCCGTTGGTCTTATCGAACGCGCGGAACATTTCATCCTGGGTTGAACCGATAAAGACAATTCCGCCGGCCGTAACAATGGAGCCGCCGATGTTCTGTGTGCCGGTGGGCGGGATGCCGCGCGCGGTTAATTCCTTGTGCTCCCCCAGCACCACCTGCCACGCAATTTCTCCCCGGTTCAAATCGAAGGCGGTGAGCTGTCCCCAGGGCGGCTTGATGGCCGCATAGCCTTCCTGGTCGACAAAGTGATTGTAGCCGGTGTGCGAGTAAGGATACCCGGCGCCTTCCGGGGCGGGTACCAGGGTCATAATCCAGGGTTCATCGTGCGAGTTGATGTAATACCAACCGGTCGTGGGATCGAACGAGCCGCCACCCCAATTCGAGCCACCGTCGAACCCGGGAAAGATAATGGTTCCCTGCAAGCTCGGAGGGCGCCAGGTACCACTGAGCGATTTCTTGAAGGTTTCCTGGGCGTATGCGTGTGCTTCCGGCGAGATATTGGTGATGTCGTCTTCGGTGAAGATTTGGCGTGCATAGGGCGGCGGCTTCAGCACCTGCGGCTGCGTGGGCCAAGCTTGTTCGCCGGGGACGTCCGAGGGCGGTACGGTCCGCTCTTCAATGGGGAAGACGGGCGTACCCGTTTCGCGGTCGAGAACAAACAACTGGCCGAACTTGGTGGCCTGTACGGCAGCATCCACATGCTTGCCGCCGATATTGAGCGTAACCAGGGAGGCGGGGCAGGGAAGGTCGCGATCCCACAAATCGTGATGCACCACCTGGTAGTGCCAAATGCGCCTACCGGTGGCAGCATCCAGCGCCATCACGCAATTGGCAAAGAGGTCCGTGCCCAGGCGCTGGCCGCCGTAGAAATCGAACGCCGCAGAACCCGTGGAAACAAAGACCCAACCGCGTTTTTCATCCAGCGTCAATCCACCCCAATCGTTGGCGCCGCCCGTGGTGCGCCAGGAATCACCTTGCCAGACGTCGTTGCCGAACTCTCCGGGGCGGGGAAGGGTGTGAAAGATCCAGGCCATCACGCCCGTGCGCACGTCGAAAGCGCGAAGGTGGCCGGGGGCAGAGGGTTCCGGGCCTTCGCCGCACATTGATCCCAAAATGATCAGGTTCTTGTAAACGACACCGGGCGAGGTGACATCATACTCAAGATCCCTGATGTCGCGGCCCAGGCCGCGTCTCAAGTCCACGCTGCCGCCCTGGCCGAAATCACGAATGAGCTTGCCGGTTTTGGTGTCAAGCGCGAAGAGGCGCGCGCGCGCGACGAAAAGGATTCGCTGGTCGGCGCCGTCTTCCCAATACGCCACGCCACGATTCACTCCGCGCGGCTTGTCCTCGTCCATGCCTTCGAACGGATCGTATTGCCAAAGGAGTTTGCCGGTGTCCGCCTCGAGCGCGCAAAGCTTTAGTTGCGCGGTGGTGAGGTACACCACGCCATGCACCGCCAGGGGATTGCACTCGATGGTGGTGGCGGGTTTGCGCCGGCTGTCCCCGGTGTGATATGTCCAGGCGACTTGCAGCTTGCCGACGTTGGAGCGATTGATTTGATCGAGAGATGAGTACTTTGTTCCGGCAAGATTGCCGCCGTACACGCGCCACTCACGGGCAGAATTGGAAGCCGGCGGCTTGGCGGCGGGAACCGGTGCAGGCCACGCCGAGGCGGCGAGCAATGATGAGGCGCTTTGCTTCAGAAACCCGCGGCGGTTCAACCGATTGCGCATGAGTGGCATCCCCCATTTAAAGTGCATTCTTTGACGGCATTGCTCTCCACGAGTGCGCGGACTTTTCTCACAGAAGCGCGTTCAAGCGGCGAACAGCGCCAAGCGCCTCAGGCAACCCTGCGGCATCTTACGTCGAGCCGGTGCATAATTTCAATTGCTACAATCACACCAGGCGCGGCTATCGAATTGTTAACCGGAAGCCGCCTCGAAACAGAACGGGAGGACCGCTCGTCAGGAAAGGTGTGCGTGCCACATTGTACCGCTGGTCCAAGAGGTTTTCCCCCGCCACAAAGATTTCCATGCCATGCCCCAGCGGGCGCGAAACCAGCGCGTCGAGGAGGAAATAATGATTCAGCAGGAGGGTATTCTGATCGTTATCGAAGGCGGAGCCCACAAAACTTCCTTGCAGAGCGGCGGTCACAAGGTGGGGGCGTGAGTATTTCGCTTGGAAATTTATGTCATGGCGGGGAACGTGGGGGACGAGCAAACCCACCAGTTGCGTGTTCGCGGAAAAGCTCCTCACGGTGGCGTCCACAAACTGCAATCCTCCCGAAAGGGTCACGTTGCTGCTCAGCCGCGCTTCCGCCTCGATCTCGGCCCCGCGTGAGCGCGTTTCGCCCAAATTCTGCCGCTGCGCGGTGATCAGGCTGGAGGTGGTGGAGAGCGTCACGTTGGCGATGGGATCGCTGATGTCACTCCAGAAAAGAGTGCCGCGGACGCTGAGCCGCTCATGCCACGCACTGTAGCTTGATCCGGCTTCCGCGCCGGTAAGTTGTTCGGCGGTCAAGCTGCTATTGGCAAGCGTCAGCGTGTTCCCCTGGCGAAAATTTCGATAGAGTTCGTTCAAGGTAGGGGGGCGAAACGCTCGATACATGGAGGCCCGGAAGACCAGGTTTCCCTTCGCCCGGAAAAGTGTAGAGAGTCGAGGACTGAAAGCCTGTTCGCCGCGGTCGTTGAAATCGGTGACTTTCGGAGGTCCGGGGCTGGCAATCGGCCGCGTTACGGAAAGCGCGTCATAATTGCGCCAGTCATCCACACGCGCGCCGCCGGTGATGAGCCAGCGCGTGTTGATGCGGAGGATGTCCTCCCCGTACAGTCCCCACAGGCGCTCCCGCCCACCCGCCCCCACGGCGGATGAAACCTTGCCAGAAGCGTACATCTGCTCGTTGCTAGCGCCCCGGATTTCCTGGCCGTCAAAACCGGCGGCGAGCGTCTGGTGGGCGCCCGCCGTGCGCGTCCACTGCGTCGAGAGTCCGGCTTGGTACGAGGGCACACGCTGGCTGTCCGTGAGCGTTTCACTGTCCTGGTTCGCAGCGATCGAGGAGAAGGTCTGATCGTAATCCTCCGGGCCGCCGTAGGCGCGAAAGGTCAAGGCGCCTGCCGCGGGTGATTGCCAGTCGGAGCCCACGGCGATCTGGCGCAGCCGGGTGTCGTTGTTTTGGAGAGGTGTGCCGTTCTTCCGGGAGTCTTCAAAAATCGACCCGCGCCCGAACACTCGTCCCTGATCGGAGAACCGGCGCTCCAGTGTGAACTGTCCGACAATGTGCTCGGAAGCCACGGGTGAATCCACTGTGCCCTGCAAAGGAGGCAATACGGAAACATAACCGTTGGTGTGAAACCCCTCGCTGGAAACGATGGCCAGCCAGGGGCCGCGACGGAGGCTGGCGGTGACGGACGCATCCGCCGTCTGTTCGTTTCCGTAGAAGGTCTCGAGGGTAAGGGAAGAATCGTTAAGGCGGCGCGGAATAACGTTGATGACGCCTCCGAGCGCATCGCCGCCATAGAGGTCGGAAACGCCACCCTCGACCACTTCCACGGCGCCCACGGAGGTCGAAGGGACGCGGTCCCAAAAAACCCACCCGCCAAAGGGGTCAGTGAGCGGAATGCCGTCGGATATCACCAGCGCGCGGCTGGCCCCGCTGGTTCCCACGCCTCGTAGCGAGACGCCGAGGGAGGTGGGATTGGCCGTCAGGCTGCCGTTACGGCGATAGAGCATGAAGCCGGGAATTTCGCCGAGCGCATCGTCGAGCGTAATCCCTCCACTGGTTGCGAGATCCTCCTGACTTAACACTGTCACGCTCGATGCCGAGTCGCTCACACGCTGCTCAGTGCGGGTGGCGGTTACGGTAACGCGTTCGGTCAGCGCCTTGGGAGCGAGCGTGATCTCAATCGGTCTCGAACCCTGGGTGCTTGCGTCCCAACTTTGCTGGACAGGGGTGAATACGCCGCTTCGCACGGTGAGCGTCCCCGCGGCAATAGGCGTGTCGGGAAAATGGAATCGTCCCTCGCGGTCAGTGGGCTGGCTGGCGCGGAAGCGGCCTTTACTCAGTGTGACTTCTGCGCCCGGCACGGGAGCGCCTGACTCGTCGCGAACAATGCCTTCCACTTGGAACGACGCCTTCTCCTGGCTCAGGCCGGTCCCGGAGATGATAATGACCACGATAGCGAGCGCCAAGGACGTTGTATTCCTGATCAACATCTGCACGAAATGTGTTCCTCCCGATTCGACCGCACCCGCATATGAACCCGTGTGCGCGCTGGCTTGACCGCGAACTGGCGGGATCCTGGATTCCTCGATCGCGAACCCGTTGGAATTTTGGCCCGGCGACCATTCTACATGATGGCGGCGGGAGGTCGATGGGGGAATTGAAGCACCGGCGGGATCGCCCGGTGACGGGCGGTATGGAAACCATCCAAGGTTTTCCCTTGACATAGTTTATTGCTGAGCGAGAATCCAGGGTCGGCACGATGGTGCTAAAGTTCGTAGAGAACGGGAGATCACATGTCCGAAAAACGCAAAAGCAGGAAATACCCTCGCCGGGATTTTCTAAAGGAAGTTGCTGCCGGAGGCGCGGTGGCGTCGACGCTCGGAGGGCCCTCGCTGGCCGGGCAAAGTAACAAGATGGGTACCGCAAGCCCTGGCGGCGCCGCCGCCGCGGAAAAATCGCCTCCTCTGCCCCTCGTTCCAATCAACTTTCCCCGTACCTTTACGGGGCGGAATCTGAAGATGATTGCGTTTCCGTTGGGAGGCATTGGCACAGGCACGGTGTCGCTGGGTGGCCGCGGCCAACTCCGCGATTGGGAAATCTTCAACCGGCCCGACAAGGGCAACGAATTGAGTTACGCCTTTCCGGCCATCTGGGCCAGGGTGGGAGAGCGCGAACCCGTGGCGCGCGTGCTGGAATCGCGCCTCCAGCCGCCCTACGAGCTGAACGAGAGCGGCCTCGGCTCCGATAACGCTCCGGGTCTGCCGCGCCTTGCCGAAGCCGCCTTTACGGGCGCGTACCCTTTTGCGCGCATCGCGTTTGGCGATCCTCAATTGCCGGTGGAGGTCCGGCTGGAAGCGTTCAATCCGCTGGTGCCCCTGGACGTTGACGCCTCCGGGTGGCCCGTGGCGATTCTGCGGTACACGATCCGCAATACGAACAACGCCGCCGCCCGAGTTGGCATCGCGTGGAGCATTGAAATTCCCGTGGGCAAAGCGGTCAGGGAGTCGGATGCCCGCCAGACCCCAGCAGGAGGGCAGGCGGCTTTTCGCGAGGGCCCTGGCCTGAGTGGCTTGTACATGGACAATCCCTTCCTGTCGCCCTTCCACCCGTTGAAAGGCACGTTCGCGTTGTGCGCCGTGGGAGCGCCGGAGGGAAGCGTCTCCTATCTCCGTGGCTGGAAGCGGACCGGGTGGTGGAATGGAGTGCTGACCTTTTGGGACGACTTCAGCGACGATGGCGCGCTGGACTCCGCTTCTCCGGTCGCTATGCCGGTGAGTTCCCTGGCGGTGACGCAAACCATTCCCGGGGGGCGCGAGGCAGCGGTCACGTTCCTGCTCGCGTGGCATTTCCCCAATCGCACCCCGGAGCGCTGCGGCTGGCCTGCTCCGGAAAGTGTGCCCAAGACCACGGTGGTGGGCAACGCCTATACGGAACGCTTTGCCAACGCCTGGGACGCCAGCCGGCAAGCCGCCGCCCAACTCCCCCAGCTCGAAGCGCGCACGCGCGCGTTCGCCCACGCCATCGAGTCGTCCACGCTGCCGGCGGCGGTGCTGGATGCGGCCACCAGCACGCTTTCCACCTTGCGGACGAACACCTGCTTCCGCACGCCGGACGGTGAGTTTCATGGATTCGAAGGTTGTAATGACCACCAGGGCTGCTGCCACGGCAACTGCACTCACGTTTGGAATTACGAGCAAGCCACGGCGCAGCTCTTTCCCAAGCTGGCGCACTCACTGCGCGAATCGGAATTCCTGCGCAACACCGATACCAACGGCCTGATGGGCTTCCGTTCCTATCTGCCGGACGGAGTGCAGATTTGGCAGATGGCCGCCGCCGACGGACAAATGGGTTGCCTGATCAAGCTTTACCGCGACTGGAAATTATACGGTGACATGGATTGGCTGCGCCGATTGTGGCCCAACGCCAAGCGCGCGTTGGAATTCGCCTGGATCAAAAACGGTTGGGATGGAAACCGCGATGGCGTTGCCGAAGGCGTGCAGCACAACACTTACGACGTGGAGTTCTACGGCCCTAATCCTCTGTGCGGGATCTACTACCTGGGAGCGCTGCGCGCGGGCGAAGAGATGGCGCGCGTCCTCGGCGACCAGGACTCGGCGGCCGAGTATCACCGGCTCTTTGAGAACGGCAGGGGCTGGATTGACCAAAATCTCTTTAACGGTGAGTACTACATTCAAAAAATTGAGGGACGTCCGGCAGACCAAATCGCCCCCGGCTTGCGCGTCGGCATGGGCGCGGGTGATACCCTCAAGCCTGATTACCAGATGGGCAACGCCTGCTTGGCGGACCAGTTGCTAGGCCAAATGCAGGCGCATGTGGCGGGCCTCGGATATCTGTTGGATGAGGCGCATGTGCGCGCCACACTGAAGTCGGTTTATAAGTATAACTACCGACCGAACCTGAGCGAGCATGCCGATCTTCAGCGCACCTATGCCCTGAACGACGAAGGCGGAGTTCTGGTGGCCACCTATCCGCTGGGCAAACGTCCGGAAATTCCTTTTCCTTATTTCGGCGAGATTTGGACGGGATTGGACTACCAGTTTGCGGCCTCGCTGGCGTTTGAAGGGATGACGACGGAGGCGCTCAACATTGTGGAGTCCACGCGCCGGCGCTTTGACGGCGAGCGGCGCAATCCCTGGAACGAGCCTGAATGCGGGCACCATTACGCGCGCGCCATGGCGAGTTGGGCCTGTTTTGTGGCCTGGAGCGGCTTCCGTTATTCCGCTCCCGAGCGCGAACTCACCCTGATGCCGCGCACGCGCCGCCAAGCGTTCCGCTGCTTCTGGTCGGTCCCGTCAGGATGGGGCAGCTTCACTCACACGCTCAAACCCCAGGGCCAGCGCGTGGAAGTCCACGTGGCCGAGGGCGCCATCGCTGTGCAGCGTTTGGCCGTCAATGGCCTCGCCAAGGGCCAGTTTAGTAAAGCTTCGGCACGCCTGGGGACGGAGGTCTTACGGGCCGATTTGAAAGAGGAGACACAGCGGCGAGTGGTGGCCTTGGAGCGCGAGATCGCTGTGACTCCGGATCATGCACTGGAAGTTGTGTTGTCGGCGTGAGGAGCAGGCGTAGCGCGGACCTGTTTTTTAGGTCCGCGGCTTTTCCTTGTCCATCGGGAAAGAGCCGCGGAGCTAAAAAACAGGTCCGCGCTACCCTCTTACTACCCTCGCCCCGGCCCCACAATTCCGCCGCGCGCTTATTCCTTCAACCCCGCCAGATGCGGGTCGAGGATTTCTTCCGACCGCATCAACTCATCCCACGTAAACTCGGCGAGCTTGTAGGCGGCGGTTCGGCCGAGGATAGTGGTAAGGTTGCTCCGCACCGCGGGTGGCACGGTGGAGTAATCGAAGCGCCCGGAAGTGACCTGGTCGTAGAACGTCGAGATGTTGCGGATCGCGCCGTTGGCGAACAACCCGCCGTCGCGCCCTCCCGAGTAATTCACCTTGCCTTTGATGCTGACATCGCCCGCGTAGTGTGTGTCGATGGTGCCTTCCGTGCCGAACATCTGGCAGCGGATATCGTCAGCGCCCTCGCCATACTGCTTGGAATAGAAAGTGACGAGCACGTCGTCAGCGAACCAAAAGATGACCGAGAAGTGATCCCAACAGTCGCCCAGGTTGCGGGATTTCAGGCCGCCCGTGCCCAGGGCTTTCACCGGATGCTGGTCGAGGACCCAAGTCATGACGTCGAGCGAGTGGATGTTCTGCTCGGTGATGATGTCGCCGGAGAGCGCCCGGCTGACTCCCCAAGCGCGCAGGCGGCGCTCGGGATCCTGGGGATTCGCTTCCAGGTCCGGAATCATGCGCAGCCAGGGTGAGCCGGCGACGTACGACGCCTCGCCACTGATGATGCGGCCAATGTTGCTCTCTTTCTGCACTCGCCGGATGGCTTCCTGGTAAAAAGGATCAGTGCGCGTCTGGAAATCGATCAGGTAGGCAAGCTTCTTCTCTTCGGCTTTCTTGGCGCTGGCCTCAATGCTCCGGCAGCCGGGAACGTCCACGGCCATGGGTTTGGCCAGGTACACGTGGACGCCCGCTTCAACGGCTGCGGCGGCTTGCGCGTGGTGAAAGTAAGGTGGGCTCTCGATCGCCACCGCGTCCACCTTCGCATCCAGCATTTGTTGGAAACTCTTCAGGCCCGTGAAGCGCCGCGCCGTGGGCACATTGTACTTGTCGCCAAAGGTGTTTACCCGGTCCGGGAAATAATCTGCGGCGGCGGTGATCTCGTATCCGCCGTGCTTGCGGAAAAGATCGGCGATCCAAGTGCCGCGGCTGCCGCAGCCGATCGATCCCAGAGAAATTTTGGAACTCACTTGTGACCCACGAGCTATGCGTGGCTTCATGATGCTGAATGACAGGGCGCCGCCGCCGGTCCCCGCAAGAAATTCGCGGCGATTCAGGCCGTTGCGGCCTTCCCCCGCGCCCGGCTTGTCTGATTTATTCACCATTTTATGACCTCCTTGCTATGAAGAGACTTTTGCGGGTGCCAGAGTAGCACCGGAGGAATTCAATGTCTATGTGGAGTGAGTGCAGGGGGCGAAGCCGCAAGAGGAAGTCAAAACGTAAAGCGTAAAACGCAAGAGTCAAAGCCGGATGTTCCACGCAGCGGCGCCGCATCGGTTTATGTAGAGGCACACTTTAGGGCGGCAGCGTTTATGCTCCGCCGGAGAAATCTGCCTGGCTGAACAGCCTGCGGAAAAACCCATGGGTGCTTTCCATTTCTGATCCCCGCAGGGGAATAGATAAAATAGCCGGGGACAACGTCCCCGGAAAACGCACCCAAGCAAGGCCCGACCCTGAGAGGGTCGAATCCGGTTGGTAGGGCGCCAGTCTTGCGTCCCAGGGGCCGGGGTAATGCGCCCCCTTCAGGATCGGCGAACGACCGTCGCTCTTACCGGGGGCGCTGCTCCCGGCTACTATCTTGCACCCTTGCGGGGCACTGAAAACCTCCCCTCCGGTCTTTTCCCGTAGAGCTGCGGTTCCATAGGAAAAGCCGCTGATCGCCGAGGCGGCGGTCTGCGCCAGCCAGCCGAGTTGGTCGTCAATACCCTGTGCTGCTCTCAAGAAAGTGATACTCGCCGTCGAGGACGCCGGACGTCTTTGCGGCCTCCGCGGCGGCGGGGTTGTTTATGAAGGCCCGCGCCTTCCCATCGTCAGTCACCTCGAATAAAAAGAACACGTTGTTGGGCTCATCTACCGCGCGCCAAATGCCCTTTAGGTGGAGCCCTGCGTCGCGATGCGCTTGGGCATGAGAATCAAATACACCCTTCCACTGGGAGAAATCCGCAACACGGTTCCGGCATAGCATTACCATCATCGTGCATTCCCCTTCCGCTCCGGTCTAACCCGGAATTCTCACCACGGATTTGGAAGGGCGGGGTGAACAGGCGGCGGAAGAACCCTACAATGCTGTCAACCTGAGCGCAGCGAAGGACCTCGCTCTGAGTATTTTCAAGGCAATGCGAGATTCTTCGTCGTCGCTGCTCCTCAGAATGACAGCGGTTTCGAGTATTTCCGCAGCCTGCTCAGCCCCGCCCTTCCGCCAGCTCCCCAAAACTATCCCATCGTGGTGAGAAATTCCCTCTAATTCTAAGGGTTAGGCTGATGTTGATAAAACGATCCTGAGCCGCATAACGCTATAAGTTCGTCAGGAGTCAGCTTGTCAGTCGTCAAGAGGACGGCGAGCATCATGAGCTCCAAGCGGGCGACCCATCCCGGCGCCAAGGCAGCGCTCTGGGAATCAAGATGCGGTCTCAGGCTCAGGTCCCGAAGGGGTGAACCAAAACCCGATTCGGCGACGGGCGGTTGCCACCGGGGTAGCCCGCATGAGAAAATTCCACGTTCAGGACGATACCGAGCGCCGCTATCGGCTCGATCATACCGCAACGGAGGGAGTACTGTGATCACACAGCGCCTAATGCAAGAGCGTACGCTCATAAAGTTGGTTGTGGGCTTCCTGGGACTCTTGCTGCCATTTTCCGCAGCGGGCGCAGACATCCCGCTGAAAAGCACGTCGGATCAACCCTCCCGCAAGGTCATCGTCGGCACAGTGCTGCAACCGTTCTGGGGAAAACATCCGGGCCTGGAAAAGCGCTTGGAGCAACTGACGGTGATCGTCGATCGCATGCAGGCGCAGTCGGAGAAGAAGTATGGCCGCGGTTTGGACCTGGCGGTCCTGCCGGAGGTGGCCGTAACCGGTCAAGGCGAGGATATCGGAAACGTGGCGGATTGGTCGTATCCACTGGCAGGCGCGATCCAGGATACCTTCGCTCGCGAGGCGCGCAAATGCCATTGCTACATCGTGGCGCCGACTTACCTGCTGGAGGATCGGGCTACCCGGCGATGTTCCAACGCCGCCATTCTCTTCAACCGGACCGGCGATGTTGTGGGCATCTATCGCAAGGTGCAGCTTGTCGTCGATGCGCACACAGGCTCCCTGGAACATGGCGCCATGCCGGGCAAGGAAGAGCCTGTCTTCCAGTGTGATTTCGGCAAGTTGGGGATCCAGATTTGCTATGACATGGAATTTGATTACGGCTGGGGGGAGCTGGCCCGCCAGGGCGCCGAGCTGGTTGCGTGGCCAAGCCAATCACCGCAAACTTCCCAACCTGCCTTTCGCGCCAAACATAACCACTACTACATCGTTTCCAGCACTTGGCACAACAACGCTTCCATCTTCGAACCCACCGGCAAAATCGTCTCCCAAGTCACATGGCCCATGAGCGATGATAAGGTCAAAGTGGGCAACATCAACCCTCCCGATGACAACATCCTCGTTCAAGAGCTCGATTTGAGCTACGCCATCATCCCGTATAGCAGGGCCCTGAAGCGGGGGGAAGGCCTCCAGAAGATTTACGGGGATAAAGTGGGCTACCGTTATTACCAGGATGAGGAATGTGGGATGTTTTGGTCGAATGACCCGCACCTGACGATTCGCCAAATGCTGCGAAGTATGGGCCTGGATGAGGCGCAGGAGGAATACCAGCGCGCCGCAGAGGTCTACCATAAAGCAGGGGTTACGGGTTACTGAAGCTGATTTCTCACCACCGGTCTGCAAGGGCGGGGCTTTAGAGGTTGCGGAAAGACGCTTCCCTCGCGGCATATGGTGCGATGCTTTGGAGTGCGGCAGCTTATTGCCGCTTTGGTACCGGCCAGCTTGCTGGCGGGGAATTGTGCTCCCGGCCGACATTCCCGCGAGCAAGCATGCATGGAGGAAAGCGGTAGCAAGCTAGCGCCCAAAACGGCCAGGCAACACCTCGCCAGAGAACCGAAAAACTAGAGGTTTTTCCGCAGCCTAAGGAGCCCCACCCTTCCGGCAGCACCCGTCCAAGCGTGGCGAGAAATGCGGGCTAGAGCGGATTCCGCCGGGCGGCATCACCCGAGTCTGCGCCCCTCATCCAATTTGAAACCCCAGTGATCGCAGGGCATCCTTGTTAATCCGGGCGCTTTCCGCGGGGCCGCCGGCCGACGGCTCGAAGCGATCGAGTTCGACAATCACCCAGCCTTGGAACTGACTCTCCCGCAGACTCGCCGTGACGGCGGGAAAGTCCACCACTCCGTGGCCGATTTCGCAGAAGCGGAACTTCAACTTTTCAGCCGCATCACGATTCTGGCGAGCGAGTTCGTAGGCGTCCTGCCGAACGTCCTTGAGATGCAGCAGGACAAGCCGCTGATGATAGGTTCGAATCACCTCTGCCGGGTCGGAGCCGCCGAGTTTCAGGTGCGCGACATCCGCAATCAGCCCCACGTACCGCGGGTCGGTAGCGTCCAGCACGCTTTCCAGCCCCTCGCGGGTTTCTCCCAACGTCCCGAAATGCGGGTGGTAGCCAACGGTCATGCCGGAATCCTTCGCCATCTTTCCCAACTCGTTCATCTTCGCGCCCAGCGATTTGATCTCGCCGGTGCGGTAATTGCCGCGCGGCTTGCCGCCATCAATTAACTGCAAAACATTCCCCCCCAGACTGTGGAGGAAGTCAGCATACTCGCGAAACTGGGAGGTGAAGGTCTCGGGGTTGTCCGGGAGCAGCTTCACCTTACTGCACGACAACGCGGCAGCGGAAAGCTTCAGCTTCTGCAGCCGGTTCTTGAGTTCCGCAGTCTTTTCACCCGCATAGGTCTCCTGCACCCAACCCAACACCTGCACGCCTTGATAGCCAAGGGTAGAAACCGTCTGCAAAGCTTGGCCTAATTGTTCCTGCGGCCAGGAAATGTTGGAATAGCCCACGGGATTGGGCAGTGCGGCGGGCATGGCCGAGCTAAGGCGCGCAAATGCGGCCCAAGATAAAGCAGCGGCGGCTGTCTGTCGCAACAACCCCCTCCGCGTCATGCCGCTATTTGCCGCCGAGGTTCCCGCTCTCACGTTTTCGGGAGTCGCTGGTATTTTCTCCTTCATGTTCAGCCTCCTAACGCGATGCGGTGCCTGGGTTGTTAGGTTGCGGGGCGCCCGGCGCGAGGTTAAGAATGACTTGGAACCACCAGTTGGGTGAGTAAGTAATCTGAATGGGCGCGCCGCGCAGGTTTCCCTCCGTGCCAAGCAAGATGTCAAATGAGGACTTGGTTCCTGTCTCTTCGCCCGCCACCTCAAAGTGGGCTTCCTTGAGATGGCGATAAGTCTGATCGAGGGCGCCGGCGGTCCCTCGCAGCGTGATATGCACTGTCTTATCCGCGACAGGATGGACACTCAGTAGCGTGGCCGTATAATGGCGGGCGTTGTATATGTAACACAGTGAGGCGGGCGTGGGATGGCCGGCGACCGCGTCATCAATCAGTTCGAATGTCGTCGACAGGAACTCCCCCGTCCGGGGACATGCCTGCCGGGCGGCGCCGTCCAGACGCCGAATGTGGCGTGAAGGGTTGCTCTCCAGTTGTTGTAGTGTCGCTTTTTCCGCCTCAGCATATTGGTTAAAATTCAGATCCTGGCTCGAGTTGTAGGGCACGGTGGTGGAAAGCGCGCGGCCGTCGTCCACTCGACTGATGATGCCTTCAAATAGGTGGTCCCCGTTGTTCTTCTCCTTGGAAAGCTCCCTTTGCATCGCCACTGCAGATTGACCTTTCGACGATTTCATAAAGCCAAAGAAGGCGCTCGCCGCCGGCCGACCGGAGTCGGCGCCGCGCAGGACTTCTGTCCCGGCGCCCCAGCGATTGATGGAGAGCGGAGCCTTGGCGGGATCCGACCCAAAAAGAATCTGGATCATCTGCTGCCGCTCATCCCCGAACGACTTCCCGATGCGGACGTAACCACCGCCCACGTCATCGCGTCCGGCCCAGAAGAGCAGCAAACGCAATTTGCAGGTCATTACGTAACGATATTCAGTTTCAATCTTGTCCTGGTGGCCGATCCAACTGGCACTTTCCTGGATGGCGGCCTGGTCGGAAATATCTTGCCCGGCCGGGGCGCCGGCGGCCACCCCTAAAGCGAGGCTCATAGCGAGAGCAGGAACCAGCAAGACAGCGAAAGTGAGGCAGCGCCACATACCTTGCAAAGGCCCTCCCCCTGGGCAAAGACGGCGTCAGAACCCAAAAACGAAACGCGAAAATCGAAACTTGAGATTCGTTGAAGGGATCATGAGTTTCGAGTATCGATTTTCGCTATTCCCTAAAACCTAGCATCTAATTACAATTATAAGTATGAATATTTATGGCTCACGGATGGCCCGAGCTTTAGCCCCGCCGCTACCGGGCCGAGCTTTGGACGGGCCTTCAGGCCCTGAAGCCGCGTCGCTTCAGGGGCTAAAGCTCCCAAAATCAACTCGAGTTCTATGACGGGGCCAAACACACTGCGGAAAAAACCTACCATACTGTCATCCTGAGCCCGTTCGCTGTCATTCTGAGCGCAGCGAAGAATCTCGCTCTGCCGCTCAGGGTAAACTACGCGAAGGATCTCGCTCTGAGTATTTTCAAGGCAAGGCGAGATTCTTCGTCGCCGCTGCTCCTCAGAATGACAGCGCTTTCGAGTTTTTCTGCAAGCTCCAAAGCCCCGTCCTTCCGCCCGACTACAGATAGTGTCGCTCATTTCTGCAACTTGGTAATGGCACCCAACCTTTAGTCCTGCGTTGGCGACCTCTCACCATCGCAGGGTTCCACGTGCCAAATCTCGGATGCGTACTCCTTGATGGCGCGATCCGAGGAAAACTTTCCAGCGCGGGCCACGTTGAGAATTGCCATCCGGTCCCAACCTTCGACGTCTCGATACGCGGCATCGACGCGCTCCTGCGTTTGAATGTAGTCTCGCATGTCGGCCAGCAGCATAAAGTGGTCGCCGCCCTCCAGCAGCGATTGGACAAGCGGCTTGAAAATTCCCGGCTCCAAGAGGCTGAAAAAATCCTTTTCGATCAGCGTGAACGCGCGCCGAATCTCTTCGTCGCTGTGGTACACATCCCAGGGATTGTAAGCGCCGCGGCGTTGATCCACTTCCTCAGCCTTCATGCCAAAAATGAAGATGTTCTCCTTCCCAACCTCCTCCAGGATTTCCACATTCGCCCCGTCGAGGGTTCCAATGGTAACCGCCCCATTGAGCATCATTTTCATGTTGCCGGTCCCGGAAGCCTCCGTTCCGGCCAGGGAGATCTGCTCGCTCAAATCCGCGGCGGGGGTAATTCTCTCCGCCAACGACACCCGGTAATTCGGCAGGAACACCACCTTCATCTTGTCCTGAACCTGCGGATCCCCGTTAACGACCTCGGCGACCTGGTGGATCAATTTGATGATCAGCTTGGCCATGAAATAGCCCGGCGCCGCCTTGGCTCCAAAAATAAATGTGCGGGGAACAATGTCCAGGGCCGGGTTTTTCTTCAGGCGATCATAGAGCACGATGATATAAAAAACCAGCAGCAGTTGGCGCTTGTATTCGTGCAAGCGTTTGACTTGAACATCAAACATCGAATCGGGCGAAACGTTGATTCCTGTTTCGCGGGTGATGAGCCGTGCCAACAGCTCCTTATTCTGCTTCTTGGCGGCGTGGAATCGTTGCCGAAAAACGGGGTCATCCACCAACGGTTCCAACTTCCGAAGCTGATCCAAATCGGTGATCCATTGGTCGCCGATGTACTCGGTAATCAGATGGGCAAGGGCCGGATTGGAGCTGAGGAGCCAGCGCCGCGGGGTGATGCCGTTGGTTTTGTTATTGAATTTCGCCGGCCACAATTCCGCGAAGTCCCTCAACACCTCTTTCTTCAGAAGCTCGGTATGGAGTTGGGCGACGCCGTTCACCGAGCAGGAGCCCACGATGGCCAAGTGGGCCATGCGAACGTATTTCTCCCCTCCCTCGTCGATAATGCTCATGCGACTCAGGCGGTCACCCTGCAAAGGCCACCGGGTTGCCACATCCCGCATAAACCGGGCATTGATTTCGTAGATAATCTGCAAATGCCGGGGGAGCAATTGTCCAAACATCTTGATGGGCCACTTTTCCAAAGCCTCCGGCAGAATGGTGTGATTGGTGTAACCGGTGGACGCCGTGGTGATTTTCCAGGCTTGATCCCAGCCCAGTCCTTCGCGATCGATCAACAGGCGCATCAGCTCCGGGATAACCAACGAGGGGTGTGTGTCGTTGAGTTGGATAAAGGCTTTACGGGGGAATTCCTCCCAATCCTTATTGTCGGTCTTGAATCGCCGGAGGATGTCCTGAATTGAGCAAGACACGAAGAAGTACTGCTGCTTCAGTCGAAGTTCTTTTCCTTCAAACACATTGTCATTGGGGTAGAGGACTTTGGTTAGGTTCTCCGCCAGGACTTTGTTGGCCACTGCGTCCACATACGAACCGCGATTGAAATCATCCAGGTCGAATTCTGCCGCCGCCTTCGCTGACCAGAGACGGAGGGTGTTTACCGTGTGCCCGCCATATCCTACCATCGGCAGGTCGTGGGGCATCCCCACCACCGGCTTGGTATCAACCCAGTGCCATTCGGAACCCTTGGGGCCTGGGCGGGCTTCGACGCGGCCTTCAAACTGCACTTGAAAGGAAAATTCCGGATGGGCAATTTCCCAGGGGTAGCCCAGCTTCAGCCAATCATCCGGCACCTCCACCTGATACCCATTCACGATGCGCTGGTTGAAGATGCCAAAGTCATAGCGCAAGCCATATCCGACGCAGGGAAAATTGAGGGTAGCCAGGGAATCCATAAAGCAGGCAGCCAGGCGACCCAATCCGCCATTGCCCAGGCCCGCATCCACTTCCTGTTCGAGGAGGTCGTCCCAATTGAGTCCCACATCCAAAACGGCCTGGCGGCAAGCATCACCCAAACGAAGGTTCAGCACATTATGTTCCAGCGATCGGCCGATCAAAAACTCCAGAGACAGGTAGTAAATCCTTTTGACATTCCGGTTGTGGTGCATTTGCTGGGTGGGAATCCAGCGCTCAATCAGGCGGTCGCGCACGGCAAGAGCGAAGGCGTAATAGCGGTCGCGGGTGGTGGCGGTGTAGCGATCCTTGGCAAGCGTACGGCGCAGGTGATGCTCGAAAGCGTGCCGCAATTCTTTGACTAACTTCGTCGCTTCTTCGCCAGTCGCGGCGGGACTCGGGATTTTCGCTTCAGTTTTCAATTTTCCCTCCCTGCCAGATTCCTTCCAGATAAGCCTCGCACGGGTTTTTGCGGGCCGGCATGTCAGATTCTTACCGCGAATTCATCGCTCGGCCATGGCGAGGTGGTAATTCGAATTTACAACCCTCCCCCCTTTGGGGGAGAGGGTGGGCCGCCACCGGCGCTTTCTCCAGCCGGAGCGAGCCGGGTGAGGGGGTCAATACCGTGGTGCAGATACGAACTTGCCCAGGGAGTTCATCATGGTACTTACCCCCTCACCCACCCCCCGGCGGTCCCCCCTCCCCCCCTTTGGGGGAGAGGGAAGTAGAATCTTCGGGGTATTGTGGGGCCTAAACTTTCGTTCCCAGCGCTCGCGTGATCAGGGCGCGGCCTTCTTCCTGAATCCGGTGCAGGTGCTCGATTCCGTTCATACTTTCGGCGTAGAACTTGTACACGTCCTCAGTCCCGGAGGGGCGGGCGGCGAACCATCCGTGTTCGGTGACAACCTTGATTCCGCCGATCGCCGCGCCGTTGCCGGGAGCGTCGGAGAATTTCGCCACAATCTTTTCCCCGGCGACCTCGACGTCTTTCACTTGCGAGGGTGACAACTTCCCCAGCGCGGCCTTTTCCTCCGGTGTGGCGGGCATATCGGTGCGTTCGTACGCCATTTCGCCAAACTCGTTCGACAGCGCGCGAAGATGCTCTGCCGGGTCGCGTCCGGTCTTAGCTATTATTTCGGCAGACAGCAGGCCCATGATGAGGCCATCTTTGTCCGTGCTCCAAACCCGCCCGCTGGAACGAAGAAACGACGCGCCGGCGCTCTCCTCACCCCCAAAGCCTAGCGCGCCATTCAGCAGGCCCTCGACAAACCACTTAAATCCCACCGGCACCTCCACAAGCCTCCGCCCCAACCGTTGGGTAACGCGGTCAATCAAGCTGCTGCTGACCACCGTCTTGCCAACTGCCGCAGTGGCAGGCCAGCCCTTACGGCTGGGAAAGAGGTAATCAATGGCCACGGCGAGGTAGTCGTTCGGATTCATCAGGCCGCCCTCGCGCGTCACAATCCCATGCCGGTCGGCATCGGTGTCGTTGGCAAAGGCCACGTCAAAGCTTCCCTTCCGCTCGATCAGACTCGCCATCGCGAATCGCGAGGAGCAGTCCATGCGAATTTTGCCATCCCAATCAATGGTCATGAAACGGAAAGTCGGGTCAACCAACTCGTTGACGACGGTCAGATTGAGATGATAACGGTCGCGAATCGGTCCCCAATAGGCGACGCTTGCCCCCCCCAGGGGGTCAACTCCGATTTTCACTCCGGCGCCTTGGATGGCCGCCATATCGACCACGGCCTCAAGGTCCTTCACATAGGTGCCTACGTAATCATGCAGGTGGGTCGTTCCCGCTGATCGCGCTCGCGCGTAAGGCACGCGCTGAACTTCCCGGAGATTATCCTCCAAGATTTTGTTGGCTCGCTGCTCAATCCATTGGGTCACATCCGTGTCCGCCGGGCCGCCGTGCGGGGGGTCGTACTTGAAGCCTCCATCATCGGGAGGATTGTGCGAGGGCGTGATCACAATTCCATCGGCGAGGCCGGCGGGCCGCGCCTGATTGAAATTCAAAATAGCATGCGAAACAGCAGGCGTGGGAGTATACCCACCAGCGGAATCCACCATCACGTGAACCCCGTTTGCCGCGAGAACTTCCAGAGCGGTCGCAAAACCGCATTCCGAAAGGGCATGCGTATCCTTACCAATAAAGAGGGGGCCTTGGATCTTCTGCTGTTTGCGGTATTCGCAGATCGCTTGGGAGATAGCCAGAATATGGGCTTCGTTGAAGCTGCACTTGAACGCTGACCCCCTGTGGCCCGAGGTGCCAAAGGAAACGCGCTGCTCGCTTATCGAAGGGTCGGGGTGTTCGGTAAAGTAGGCGGTGATGAGCTTCGGGACGTTGACCAAGTCGCTTGCGTCGGCCAGTTTGCCGGCCTTGGGACTCACCTGCATGTGAAAGCCTCCGGTTTATTGTAGCGCACTCTTATCCCAAATCTCGAAGGGTCAACGCTTGACAAGATCTGTGCGTGACGCACCTGCGGGCGGTGCCCGCGCGGCTCAGGAAATAGCTCGGGCCGAAAACGACATGCCCCCGAGGATGACGCTTCCCCCGTGAAGTCTGTTGCCGGTTTATATGACCCTTTAGTTAAACCCCCTGAATATCCTGAACCTGCCCATTGTACGCGCCCCGGGAGCCCGGTGCAAAGGAGCACACAATGGATTCAAAGGGTCACGATGAGCCGTGCATGGAAGCGCGGGGGGAACAGGAATTGGGGTTCGCAGAACGAGAGGCGGAACAGGGCTTCAGATCGTCCGACTTTGAATGGGACAGCCTGCCTTTGCTCCTAAGTCAAACAAATGCAAAAGGGAGATAGCGGACCCGCCTGACGTTATAGCGGTGAGTGTGCGTCGCAGCCTGGCGGCGTAAATCCGCCTCGACATCAAATTGACCCGCTACCCAAAGGTATGTGCCTGGCGGCAGAACGTAGTTAGGCCAGACCAAGTATTCCCGTGATCGGCACTGATAATAGGCAGTTTGGCATAGAATGCCCATTGCGGACAATTTGTCTTAGTCACCCGTTAGTGATGACCACTTCCCGAGCTGGAACTATGCCCGACCCCGGCAGAGCTCATGCTCGGTGACGCGCTGGCCGCATTGCCACCACCCCCGCTCGGCATCATTCCGCCCCCGCCGACTTCAGCAGAATTCGATGAATGTTGCTGTCCGTGGGCCAGCAGGGTTGGTCCACCCGTTCCAGCGCCGCGCGAAAGCTCGGCGCCTTGAGCCCCATAACTTGGCCCGTGCGAACCGCTGAAGGCCTCGCCGCGAAATTCACCAACCGCGCCATGCACAGCATAGGCCCCGCCCAAGGTTGTCCCCAAGCGCACTCGCAGCGGCTGTGAACGCCCTCCTTGCAACGATTGCTCCTTCTGCGCGTCGCCTCCCATCAGAACTGAAGCCGGCGCCATTGTGTGCGTGGATGCGCCATGGGACGTGAACATTGCCTCGGGAACCGTGGATAGGTGCGGCCCAGAGAGCATCGCTCCCGCCCCTGGTTCGAACGGCAAGCGCGAGATTCTGGTTCCCGCCGTCACTGGCATACGGTTCACATTTTCGGAGTTCACCAGCAGCCCATTCTGAACCACTCCGCCCGGAACGGTGGTCACAATATTTTGTCCGGCTGCGCCAAACATTCCCAGTGGCGACCACCCAACCCATCCCGGCCCCGAATACCAACTGACCAATGCCGGAGAATAATTTCCCATGTTGCCCGGCATCCAAAAGTAGCCGAAGCCGGGGGAGAAGTTCCAATTGCCGTAGTGATAAGGCAGCCATCCCCAAGGCTCGCCGCCGATCCATGAGTAACCCATGCCCGGGTACCAGTTCCACATTCCCATGCTATAGGGCGACCAGCCCATGGAGGCGAAAGGCGACCAGCCATAGCCGAAACCCGGGAAAAATCCCCATTCGCCGTAGGCGTTAAGATCGCTCCAACCATACATCGGGCCTTGCGCACCGACGGCTTGGTCCGCGAGCGATAGTTGCGCCTGGGTATCGCGCTCGGACGTCCACTTGTCCCAGGAATCCTTGACGATTCCCTGCTTTGCATTCGTGGCCACTTCCGTGGCCTCCGGGTCGAATTCCAGAACTTTGTCTTTACCCAATTTCACCGTATTTGAGGACGTTGCCACCTCAACGGAGCCGGCGAATACTTCCACGCGCTCCCGGCCGTGCTCAAGGTCGGTGCGGAATTCGCTCTTGCCGTTCGGAGCCACCGTTGTTTGCGCAATCTTTACGCTGTACGCATCGTGGTGTTCAGGCAGAATATGAAAGGTCGCGTACCCTTGTTCAAACGTGAGGCGATTCAGCTTATTGCCGCTCTCATCCATCGCCAGTTGGTCAAAGTTCACCCGGGAGAGTTCGCCCAGCCGCACCGTGGAGCCGTTTTCGAATTCCACCTCGGCATAACTGTTGGCGGAAGTCGACAGCTCAAAACCTTCCTGGACGGGCGTGTTCACCAGCGCCTTTGCCCATTCTGTGGACGCAGGGCGTTTCACGCCTACGGTGCCGCTCACGTAACTCAGCCGGACAACACGCACGTGGGAAAGTCCCTTCTGTGCGAGCAAAATTGTGGGAAGAATTAGGATCCCGACGACGATCCGAGGGAACCCATGCCGTAGGGCCTTACATTTCATACGCGGCCTCCTACCTGAATCTGCCGAAATTATACGACAGAATGAACTACGCTGCTTAAATATCTTGCCCCCTCCCAAGCTATGGGTAGGGCGCTACGGTGCAAGGATACGCGTGGGGCCTTTGATGCCTTCTCGACCCAGTGCTCTGTCAAATTCCAATCGAGGTTGGGCAGGACCCCTCACCTTCCCTCCTCCGTCGGGCACCCTCTCCCCTGGGAGAGGGCTGTATTTTTGATTTCTCTCCCTCTCCCTTGGGGAGAGGGGGGACCGCAAGGCGGGGGGTGAGGGGTTTCTTCGCGGGTGATGCATTCATGGCCATGGAGGTAGGCAACGCCCGCGACTTTAACGGAACCCTGGCCCCGCCCTTCCTGCCACTCCCTAAAGAGCGTCCCTGCCTGTTGATAAATCCCGGTTAAGTGCATTTTCTGCCAAAGTTTGTTGCCTTCCCGTCCGAATCATGGGACGCTGAAGAGCTTTTGGCCAAGCCGGTCGGAGGTGTCACCCATCTTCTCATGAACTCGCCCGCGCCAACTCGTATTCGCTGGGTACTGGTTGCATGGATTGCTTTAATGGGGGCACTCAGTTTTCTCGACCGCGTCAACATCTCCATTGCCGCGCATTCCATCTCCCAGGATTTTCACCTCACGGACTCGCAACTTGGCAGAATCTTCAGCGCGTTCTTCATCGGCTATGGACTTTTTCAGATCCCCGGCGGCTGGGTGGTTGACCGCCTGGGACCGCGCCGCGTGCTTGCTTTGGGAGCCGCTTGGTGGGCGGCTTTCACCGCCCTTACCGCCAGTTTTCCCGCCGGCATCCCTCAGGCCTTCCTGATCATCTGGTCGGTGCGGTTCTTCCTGGGCATGGGTGAATCCGTCATGTACCCCAGTTCGAACCGCTGGGTGGCCAACTGGATTCCCACCGCCGAGCGCGGCTTGGCCAACGGCCTGATCTTCGCCGGCGTTGGCGCGGGTTCGGCCTTCACCCCTCCCATCATCCGCTACGTTATGGTCCATTTGGGTTGGCGCTCGGCTTTCTGGGTGTGCGCCGTGCTGGGACTTGCGGCGGGCGCGGTGTGGTATTGGATGGCGCGCAACCATCCCGACCAGCACTCCTGGCTGAATGACGCCGAAAGAAAATGGATTCATCAGGGCATCCCGCAGCGTGACCCTCTTGAGGCGCCCCAATACTCGTGGCGCGTCATGCTGGGGAGCCAGGACGTTTGGGCCATCGCCCTCAGCTATTTTTGCTTTGGCTACACCCCCGCAATTTTCTTCACCTGGTTCTTTATATACCTCAACCGGGTTCGCGGCCTGGACCTGCAAACCGCCAGCTACTACGGCATGTTGCCGTTCATCGCCATGGCGCTGGGATCGGCGGCGGGCGGCGGGATTGCCGACGCCGTGAGCCTTCGATTCGGCCGCTGGCGGGGACGCTGCGGCGTGGCGGCCATCGGCATGGTGGGCGCAGGCCTCTTCATGGCCGCCGGCTCGCAGGTCTCCACTGCCGCCGCAGCCAGCGCAGTCCTGGCGGCGGGCGCCGGTTCGCTCTACATCGCGCAAAGCGCGTACTGGGCGCTCTCGGCGGACCTGGGAAAGGGTTCCTCCGGCTCGCTCTCCGGCTTTATCAATATGTTCGCCCAAGCGGGCGGAGCCCTTACCGCCATTACTACACCTGCCATTGCCGCACGTTATGGCTGGACCGCTTCCTTTCTAACCTCCGCCGCCTTCTGCGTGCTCGGCGGCGTCCTGTGGCTGGTCGTCAATCCCAACCGCCCCCTTACTCCCAGTGAACCACGAGTGTAAATGTCAGTTTGGGATCCGAAATAAGGAATCTGGAATTCAAAGGTCCAGAGTCCACTATTCGGAATCCGGAATCTGATTTCCCCAAATCGCCAATCGCTTCTAACCCGGACTTCCCACCACGACTCTGGAAGGGCGGGGCTTTAGAGCTTGCGGAAAAAACTCGAAAGCGCTGTCATTCTGAGCATCGACAGCCTTGCGGCTGCCCAGGATGGGCAGAAACTCGGGCCGAGGAAGGGTAGCGCGGACCTGTTTTTTAGGTCCGCGGCTTTTCCTTGTCCATTGGGGACGTGCCGCGGACCTAAAAAACAGGTCCGCGCTACGCCGGCTGATTTCACCTCGGTTGCCGAGCAAGCTGTGCATTTTTCGTCCTAAAGGCCGGGTGGATCGAAGGACATTTTGTCACTCGCGCCTGTGTTTTCATGCATATAGTCGGGCCATCCTTCATTTTTAACATCTTTTTGTACCAGCCCTCCCACCCCTGGCCTGCATCGGCTAACTTCCTTATTTTCATAAACTTGATTCATCGCTTCTCCCATCGGGTTTCGCCCATTCTCTATTAACTACCTTTTTTTCAAGAGTATAGTCGTTTTCGGCGCGGCATTCGCCAACTTCCGTCTCGCCGGTTGGGGGTTAATCATCAAGAACATTCCCCCGTCATCGATACCCTGCCTATCTGATTGTGCTGGAGCAAGCCTTTACTGACGACTGCTGTTTCTGTCCTCTTTTTGGGGAAAAACCCGAAAGGCGCATGGCGCCGGGCGGACGCCGGGACTTGCCATGAGCATAGCCTATTCCCTAACGAAAGTCAAGAACTATTTCGAGTCTGGTTGCCCAGAATCATAGCCTGCGGAAGCGGCGGTGGCGCCGGGAAGCAGCCGTAGCGCGGACCTGTCGTAGAGGTCCGCGGCCTTTTTGGCGTCAATCGTGGGCTCACCACGTTTGGACGCTGTTCGGGGCCTGTCGGGAGGGGGGCTGAACAGGCTGCGGAAAGAAGCATAAATGCCATCATCCTGAGCCCGCATTGGGGGCGAAGGACCCCGGCAGTTCGCGGGGGTTGGCGAACAACGCGACCTACGGGGGTTCTTCGCCCCAAAGGCCGGCTCTCCAGAAACTCGGCGCGTAAGTTTTTCAGGTTAGCGGGTCCCCCCCGATGGACAAGGAAAAGCCGCGGACCTAAAAAACAGGTCCGCGCTACCCCTCCTCGTCCCGTCGATCATGGGCAGCCGAATGGATGTCAATGCTCAGAATGACAGTGCCGCACGGTTTTTCCGCAGCCTGTAAAGCCCCCCCTTCCAAAATCGTGGTGAGAAATGCGGGCGAAATCTCACTCGACAGAAAAGGTATACCGGCCGGAGGCGACCTCGTACACGGAAGCCCCGTCTTCCCATCGCAGGTATTTTACGCCGAGGGCGTGGGCGGCGGGCTTGCCGCTCTCCGTCACCTGTGCCCCGGCTTTGGCGTGGACATACACCACCGCCGTCGTATTAGGCGGGATGGCGACGTTGAGTGTGAACTTCCCCTTCTCGACGGACCAGTGGCTTTCGATTTTGCCGTAAATGGAATTGTAGCCGGCTTTCACCCACGTCAGATCGCCCGGGGCGGCGGGCTTAATCACGACCTTTTTGAATGCCGGGGCGGCGGGGTCGATGCCGATCCCGGCCAGGTCGTGATAGAACCACTCGATGATGTGGCCCAGCATGAAGTGATTTTGCGAGGAATCCCGCCCCGCATCCCAAGCCTCGGTGAGGCTGGTGGCGCCTTGCTTGAGCTGGTATCCGTAGCCGGGCCTGGCGGATTGATTGTTCATCGCATAAATGACGTCGGACCGGCCGCCCTCGGCCAGCGCCCGCAGCAGGTAGCGATAGCCGACGTCGCCCGCCGTCAGGGCGTTTCCGCGACGGGTTACATCCTGGACCACGGCATTCAATACGGCGGGGCGATGTGCGGGTGAGACAAGTCCCATCGCCAGGGGGATTGAGTTCGCGCATTGAGATCCCTGCGCGTATTGCTGGCGGGCGGGATCAAAGAACTGCTGGTTAAAGGCCTCGCCAATGCCGCGGGCCAATTCTTCATACCTCCCGGCGTCATCGGTATGGCCCAATAGCCGGGCCACCTTTGCCAGAACTTCCGCGTCGGCATAATAGAAGGCCGTGGCGGTAAGGGGCACGGGGGTGAGTTGCGCCACCCCCGGCGGCTTGGGCCCGAGGTCGTACCAATCTCCCAGGCCGTGGGATACGATGAAGTTCCGGGAGCGGCTGCCCAGATAGGCCACGTAACGCTGCATGGCCGCATAGTGCCGGCGGAGCAATTCCCGGTCGCCCGTCCACTCATACTGCTGCCAGGCGCTCAGCACGAAGGCGCTGCCCCATTCAGGCGAATCGCGGAACCCCTCCTCAAATTGCACATATTCGGGGGCGATGTCGGGCACCAGGCCGTCCTCCACCTGGCTGTCGGCCATGTCATTCATGCCCTTGGTGTAAAGCGCCGCCAAGTCAAACTCGTAGCGCAGCGACGGCCCATTCAGGTGATACTGTTCCAGCCAGCCCAGACGTTCGCGATGCGGGCAATCGGTGAGCACGCTCACCATGTTGCTCTCCTGAGCCCAGCGCACCAGCGTGCGAATGCGATTGAAGAGCTGATTAGAGCAGGAGAATTCGCCGACGGCTTCCGAAGCGGAATGCACCACCACGCCCTCCAGCGTCTCGACAACGGGCAGATTCCTGCCCGGCGGCGCCGTACACTCAACCTGAAGATAGCGGCTGCCGTGGTAGAAGAACTTGGGGAACCACTCCTCTTCACCCTTGCCTGCCAGGGTGTATTGCCAGTAGGCCTCGCCGCCGCCGCTGGAAACGCGGTCCACGGTTCCATCGGGGTGCAGCAGCTCCGTGGGGGTGATTCTTACCACGGCGCCGGCCGGCCCCTTCACGCGAATTCGCGGGATCAGCGAAACGTTCTGGCCCAGATCGTAGACTGTTGTTCCCGTCCGGAGAGGGCTGACACGCACGGGCTTTAAACTCTCGAAAGTGTGAAGGGGCGGGGCCGCGCAGGAGAGCCCGCGCAATTTCCCCCCGGGGCCGCTCACCACCAGCGCTTCTTCCCAGCCCGCATCGCCAAAGCCCGGTTGATTCCAGCCCTTGGGCTCGAGCCGCGCATCGTAGTCTTCGCCGCCATAGACGCAAGAGAACGTGATGGGGCCCGGATGTACGCGCCACTTGCCATCTGTACCTACGACGTCAACCGTTCCGCCGGCATATTCGAGGCGCAATTGGCCGATGACCTTCAGGGGTCCAAACGAGCCGATAAACTTCGTGTAGCGGCCGCCCCGGACGTTGTACATCCCGTTGCCGAGCTGCACTCCGAGGGCATTGGGGCCGGCACGCAGCAGCGGGGTAACATCGTAGGTGTCGTACAGCACGGTCTTGTCGTATTTCGTCCAACCCGGCGCCAGCAAGTCGTCGCTTACTCGCCGGCCGTTGACCGTCAATTCATATTGGCCCAGCCCGCAGAGGTGTACGACGGCCCGCTCGAGGCGCGGCTTCACCACGAATTCGCGCCGCAACAGCATGGTCGGGTAGATTCGGGGAGGGGCGGTGGCAAAGGGCGGCGGCAGCGCCCTGCCCTCCGTGTGGATCCCCGCAAAGGGCGGGCTTTCCGCCACCGCTTCCTTGGCGCTGATCCACTCGGCGTGCCAATCGGCGTCGCTGAGCATGCCCATGGTCCAGGTGGCCGGCCTGCTCCAGGGGGAAGGCTGTTCGTGCTCGTCCCAGGTTCGGACTTTCCAAAACACCTGTTGCGACGATCGCAGCGGTTGCCCCGCGTACTCCAGTTGATTGGATTGGTCTGACTGAACGCGTCCCGAATCCCAGAGGTCGCCGCGATTCTCCGCCAAGACGGTTGCCGTAGAGGCCACGAGGACGCGATAGGCGGTCTGCCGCGCCCCTCGCTGGCCGGTATCCGGGGAAACCATGATCCAACTCAGGCGCGGCGCGGGCACGTCGAGCCCAAGTGGGTTGACCCGATATTCGCAGCGCAACCGCTCCGCCAGGGCGGGCGCTTGTGCCGCGGAGGTATAAACGGCAAAGAGAACAGCGAGCATGATGAAGTTAGCTGCTTGCTGGATCGGCCGGATTACGTTCATGATGTTGTGCCTTTCGCTGAGGGTATCAATGCGTGCGCGGTCGGGAATGGGCCTCGGCGCAGCTAACGATGAAAGTTTTGTCAGCGCGCGAAGACTTCTCCTCCTGCCCGCAGCGCCTGCGTGTCCTTTGTGGCCAAAAGACTTTAACACAGAGGGTGCGGAGCGGCGGACCGGCAAATACAAATCAAAAGGCAATGGGCAACGATCCGGGATTTGAGTGGCTTCGCTCTACCCTAACCCGGACTTCTCACCAGGTTTGGACGATGCTGGAAGGGCGGGGCTTCAGCCCCGCCGAAATCACGGCTCCCGCCCTCTATTCCTCCCGCACCCCGCGCAGCTTGCGGCTGCAAGCTGCGCGGGGTGCGGGACTTGGAAATAATCAGGACGGCCTTGCAACGGCGGGGCTAAAGCCCCGCCCTTCCAGAGTCGTGGTGAGGGCTAAGGCGATGCGGGATCTGCTTTGTCAATGAGGGATTTCCATGAGGCTAACTCTAAGGTAAGCCACGGGTTTGACCCGTGCGACTCGAAGAGGTTTGACCGTTGCCCGGTTCCCCGCAAGGGGAACACCGTGAGTAGCCGTAGGTGAAACCTACGGTCACGGTACATTAACAAATCATTCCGGCCCCGAAGGGGCCGAACGGTTCGACCCCTCCGGGGTCGGTAAGATGGTTTAAGACGCGATCCGTGGGCGGCGGGCACAAAAGACGTGCCCTTGCCCACGGCTATTCAATGCCAACCCCTTCGGGGTTTCGAAGGCGGCCGGCATGGAAGCAAAGGGAGAGGGCGAGAAATCAGAATCAAAGCCCTCCCCCAGGGGAGAGGGTGCCCGACTGAAGAGGGCAGGTGAGGGGTCGTTTTCAACCCCATTAGACTTTGACGGTGCCCTGCATGGACCTCCGGGACGATGGCGTTGCAATCCCAGCATTAATCCGGCGGGGTTGTCCGCATCTATTAGGCAAGCTGGTAATCCCTCAAATCCGAAGCGCTAATCGGTTGGGATTATTGCGGACCTCTCCCTCCCCTGTTACCCTCCCTCATGCGCCAATCCTTCCCGCGGCGACATTTTATAGCCTCTAAACCTGGTTGATTTCTCTTGATTTTAATAGCGTAGGTTGCTACACTAAAGGGGTGTCACTGCGGGGTGTTGTCATGTCCGCGCGTAAGCCTCCTATTCTCTCAAAGTCCAGCCTGTCCGGCCTGCGAAGCCGGCGGGGGGGAATTCCGGCGCCAGCATCCGAGCGACAAAAATCCGGGGCTCAGGGTGAGGAGGGAAGATTCGAGCCCGGGGCTGGTTTACGATTGTCGATTGGCGAAGTCCTTGCCCATTGTGGATGCCCCCCGACACGCGACCAAGGTCCGAAAAGAGGCGCTGAGGCAAAAGATGTTAAAAATGAAGAGTCCTCTGGATGGATTACTGAAAACAAAGGGGTTATAAATGTGCTCTGGATGAGTTAATGAAAACAAATAAGTTGCGAGAATTTATGGATGAGTTGATGAAAGGAAGGGAGATAGGCCTGATTTCGGCCGGAAACCCAGGGATTTGTCATCGTGCAGGGTGGCTTAGCGAAATCCTTCGCGTAGTCAACCCTGAGCGGACAGAGTAAGATTCTTCGCTTCACTCAGAATGACGGCCGCGCTGGCTCCCACTCGGCATTAAGCCGTCAAGATGGCGGCAGTACGTTCAAATTGGGACAGCACCCGGCCGGGAGCATAGTGAACAGGACCCGGGAATCCAAAATGGAGGAATGACCTGCTTGGGTCACCCAATAGGGTGTTACAGGATAAAAGCAGTTAGGGCGTAGGGGTGAGGCGGCGCGCAGGATGGCAGTGAGCAGGGAAGCCTGTTATGAAAATGCACCCCTCCTCAGTTGAGGAGGGGGTAGGGGGTGGGGCTGATTGCGACTTGATGTTTTTGGCTTCAGGGGATAACCACCCCGGCGCTCGGTGCGCCACCCCTCCTGAATCAGGAGGGGAGTTATTTTCATCATTTGTGGCGCGCAAAGGCTCGTGCGCGCGCGTGCGGTTGGACAGGTGGATGAAGGAAGTAAGTCGTTCCCCAAAATGGAGGTTCCGGACAGAATGCAAATCCGGGGCGAGAGGAGAATCAACATGAAGCGCGGATTTATACTGACCTTGTGGGTAGCCATCTGTACCGGCGGCCTTTTGCTGAGCGGCAGCGCTCAACAGCCTTCCGCGGACAACACCAGTAAGGCAGCGAGCCATTGGACCCTCGGCATCTACACCGGGCCTTCCCCGTTGCAGCTTTCACCCCCGGCGAATGTCAGGAATCCGGTGTTGACAGCAGCGGACGTCAATGACCTGAATGTCGATACCCTTGCCCATCCCTTTATGGTCGTTGAGGGCTCGCGCTACTACATGTTCTTTACGGCCAAGGACCTCAAGACTGACCAGAGCGGCATCGGAATGGCGGAAAGCGACAACGGCCGGGCGTGGCACTATCGGCATATCGTCATCCATGAGCCCTTTACCCTTGCTTATCCGTATGTGTTCAAGTGGCAGAATGAATACTACATGATTCCGGAAGCCCATAAGGAGACATCCCTCCGGCTGTACAAAGCGACGGCATTCCCCGACAAGTGGGAGTACCAGAAAGACCTGCTCACGGGCGATCATTTCATCAGCTCGACGCTGATAAGGTACAAAGACATGTGGTGGATGTTTATCTGCGTCGAGGGAAACGAAACCTTGCGCCTGTTCTACGCGTCGGATTTCAAGGGACCGTGGACCGAACATCCTCTAAGCCCCGTGATTAAGAACGACCTGCATACGGCGCGGCCCGCCGGCAGGCCATTCTTACTCGATGGGAAGCTATACCGGCTGGGCATGGACTGCCTCCCGGTATATGGATACCAAGTGCATGCTTTCCAAATAACCGATATCAGCACCAAAACTTACGCGGAGAAGATGATCGACGCTCCCGTGGTGAAAGCCTCATCAAAGGGCTGGAATGCCGAGGCCATGCACAATGTGGACGCTCATCAGGTGGGTAGGAAGCGGTGGATCGCGGCCGTCGATGCGCTCGGCATTTAATCCCTGATAATCCAAGCATCCGGCTTCAATCTTCAATCGATTCGCGTCTGTAGCATGAGGGGTTTGCCGGAGTAATGCGGCGAAGGCAGATCGAGAGCGCGTGGTTCTGGAAGGGTGGCAGCCGTCGAGGCGTTACTTACTTGAGGTGTTATTCTAACGCGGCCTTCTCACCACGATTGGACGATGCTGGAAGGGCGGGGGTTCAGCCCCGCCGAAATCGCGCCTCCCGTCCTCTATTCGTCCCGCACGCCGCGCAGCCTGCGGCTGCAAGCTGCGCGGGGTGCGGGACTTGGAAATAATCAGGACGGCCTTGCAACGGCGGGGCTAAAGCCCCGCCCTTCCACAGTCGTGGTGAGAAATCCGGGCTAAACCCGGCATGCGCGGAATGGAATGATAATGGCCATGCACGTTGCTGAAGGCATTGCACCGATTCGAGAGCCAGGAGCCAAGGCGTCCCCAGGGAAGGGTTCGGGGCAGCGGTTTTTGCCGCTGGATGCTCTGCGCGGCTTGATCATGGTCATGTTGGTGTCGGACGGCTTGGGGTTAGCGGCCCTCGACAAGCACCCGATCTTTCACGTTATCGGGCAGCAGTTCGAGCATGTGGACTGGACCGGCACGCACTTCTGGGACCTGATCGCGCCCGCCTTCCTTTTTATGGTAGGCATGTCGATGTCCTACTCGGTGGGTAGCCGCGCGGACCAGGGTGTTCCCTTTAGGCAGAATTTCCAGCGCGTGGGGATGCGATTCCTTCGGCTCATGATTCTGAGCCAGATCATTATCTCGATCGAAGAGAACCGGCTGCACTTCCAGATGCACAATATCCTCACGCACATCGCTGTCGCCTGTGTTCTGTGCTTCCTGATCATGCAATTGGAGTTCAAGTGGCAGGTGGCGGCGGCTGCGGCGCTACTGGTGGTTCACACCGTTCCGTTCTTTTTGTTTCCAGCGCCCGATGGCCCGTTCACGAAGACCGGCAACATCGCCGCGGTGATCGATCGCGCCATCATGAGATACAACTATGCGTCCTGGACCACAAACTTCAACGTGATCAGCACCAGTGTGACCGCGCTTTTCGGAGTCTGGGCGGGCAACCTGCTGCGGAGTTCCCGGCCGCGCTCCGGGCAGATGCAAATCCTGGGTGTCGCCATGCTGGCTGGATTCGGCGCGGGGCTGGGCCTGATGCCATTCGTCCCTTCAATCCGAAGAATCTGGACCGCCTCTTTCGTTTTCTGGAGCGCCGGGTGGGTCATCCTGATGTTACTGGTTTTGTACCTGTTGATCGATGTCGCGGGGTATCGGAGGATGGTTTTTCCGCTCTCGGTTGTAGGATCGAACGCCATTTTTATCTACGCACTTAGCGAGGTTCTCCGGGGGTGGCTCAATAAGTCCGTAGCTGTGTTTACCGGGGATTTCTGGTTCCTTGGCGCGTTCGGTCCTGTGGCGCAGAGCTGCGCGGTTTTGTTGGTGATGTGGTATCTGTGTTACTGGCTGTATCAACGGAAAATATTTCTAAGGCTTTGAGAGCGCGTGGGGGCTTTCTTCGCGCTGCGACCTGCTGGTCATTCTAATTCAGTCTCATTGCCACTAAGATCTGCGGGATAATTGCGCGGCCGTCGAAAATTTAGAAAGGAGTTGAATTATTTCCGCCTCGTTGCTCGTCACCGGAATTTTGGCTTTCTTGGTATTTTGCAGGTTGCCATGCAGGCGGCTCGCCGCTGAACAGACACAGTGTCGACCGGGCCATCTGATACCACCCATAAATAGAATCCATTGGACTTCTCTTTGGGCACAGTTTCAAATTGTATTGCCCAGTCAAGTTCCGGCTGGCCGTTTACCAGTGCAACCAAGCTGAATTCCGATTTGTTGCTCGTCTCGGGTTCGCAAGGTACGGTTTTTCCCGGCGTGGGCGGCCACCGTGGATTTTGACCTTGGTGACTTTGAAGCACGAGCCGTGCGCGGTTAAAATGGCACTGATTCGATACTCATTCGATCTGGCCATTGACTTGGGATCAAGTATGATGCTAAAAGCAACGCATGGAAGCGGCAGACCGCCGTTCCGGTCAAATCCACAAGAACAAGGAGAGCATGCCTGTGAGTAATGCACCCCATCCGCATCACCTCTTCTCTTCGTGTACCGTCCGAGGGCAGGCAATTATCCGAGTGGCCTTCGGTTTGATGATCGCTCTTTTGCTTGCCGGACCCGCTCGTGCCCAGTACACCACCGCAAGCCTCGGCGGGACGGTTGTGGATGCCAGCGGAGCCTCCATGCCGGACGTTAAGGTGACCGTTCGCAACAACGGAACCGGTCTGGTCCAGATCGCCACGACAGGTCCGAACGGGACCTTTGTGTTTCCCAACCTGCCGGTGGGAACCTACACTGCAACCCTCGTAAAGCCGGGTTTCGAAACGTACGTGCAGGAAGGGATCACGCTGGCGGTGAATCAGGCAGCAAGCCTAACCTTCACGCTGCAGGTCGGAAGAGTCGCCCAGACAGTTACGGTGACGGGGAACACATCGCTGGTCACCACCAGTTCAGCCGCGGTAGGACAACTGGTAAATCAGCAGAGCGTCGTAGACCTTCCGCTGAACGGGCGCGAGACTGAATCGCTGGTGTTCCTGGCGGCGGGAGTGACGAATGTTACCTCCCACTACTGTGCGGCGAATTGCGAGGGAGGTGTATACCCGAGTGAACAGTACGCCAAGGTAAACGGAAGCAGTTCGAACGGAGTAAATTACCAGCTTGACGGCACCGATAACAACGATACTTACATCAATGCGAACCTGCCTTTCCCCAATCCTGACGCCGTTCAGGAATTCAACGTGGAAACCAGCAATATGAGCGCCGCGTTCGGCAATGCGGTGGGCGGCGTCGTGAACGTGGTCAGCAAATCGGGAACCAACCGGGTGCACGGCGATGGTTTTGAATTCGTGCGCAATGGGGACATGAATGCCCGCAATTTCTTCGCGCCCGTTGAGGATACTTTGAAGCGCAATCAGTTTGGGGGCAGCATCGGAGGGCCGATCAAGAAAGACAAGTTGTTCTTCTTCGGAACTTATCAGGGTACGCGCGTGCGCAGCACTCCGCAGTCGAACATCAAGTTTGTCCCGACGCAGGCAGAGCGGGAAGGTGATTTCTCCGACCTCTGCCCTGGCGGCTTCGGCGAGGGCGGAATCTGTGCGCCAGCCAACGGCACGCAACTCGTAAACCCTGTGACCGGGGCAGCATACGAGGGCAACCAGATCCCCACGTCCGACTTCAGCGGCGTGTCCGAATATTTCCTCAAATACATACCCCCGCCGAATGGACCCGGGCGGCAATTGACTTTCGCCGGGGCGGAAAGCATACAAACCGACGACCAGTTCCTCGTCAAGATTGACTATAACCGCGGCAAACATCAAATCAGCGGGCGCTACTTCTTCGTCAACTTCAACGAGCCGCCTTTCGTTCCCAAGGTAAATATCCTCCAGGCGGATGGCATGGACAATCTCGTGAGGGTGCAAACCATCAGCGTGAATGATGTCTATAATGCCACGCCCCACTTGATGTTTAACACCTGGTTCGGATGGAACCAGCAGAATGGCGGGTCGAGGTCGGGCGCGCCCTTCAGCATGCAAACCGCAGGTGTAAATATCGCTTCGACTGCGATTCCGGAGATATCCCTAAGCGTTGGCGGCGGCTTCAACATCAGCACGGACCACCAGGGAGACTTCGACCGGGGCGACCAGACGGGGCGCGAGGTGGTGACCCTGTTGAAAGGGACGCACCAGCTTCAGTTCGGAGGCGAGGCCCTGCGGGTGCGCGCTCCCATGGCCAACGAGTATGAGCAGAATGGGATTTTCAATTTCACCAGCGACCTGTCCGGAGACAATATTACGGATTTCATGCTCGGCCAGCTCTCCCAATTCATCCAGGCGGGAGGTATCTACCTCAATTTCACGGGGATTGATTGGAGCGCCTTCGTGCAGGACAGTTGGCGGGCGACTCCCCGCCTGACTCTCAACGCCGGGCTGCGCTGGGATCCCTTCTTGCCCTATCAGGACAGCGAGGGGCGCGTCGGCTGCTTCGTTCCGGGCGCGCAGTCCCAGCGTTATCCGAACTCACCCGTGGGTTTGATCTTCGGGGGAAAAAACCATGACCCCGGCTGCCCTTCCGCTTCGATTTACCCCAACCTCTCGAATTTTGCTCCGCGCCTGGGTTTTGCCTATCGCTTGACCGACGACGGCAGGACCAGTTTGCGCGGGGGCGCGGGGTATTACTACCAGCCTCCCAACACGGTCGCCTTCCAGGATGTCGTGGGCATTCCCCCCTTCGCCCCCATTATCAGCCTCAGCGATGTGAGTTTCGCAAACCCCTATGCCAGCGGGGGCATTGCCAATCCTTTCCCCGCAGAGTACGGCCCGAGTCTTCCCGGGGCTGATGCCCCGTTCCCGGCGGATATTTCGTTTACGCAGATCTTCGAGCGGGATTTCCATACGCCGCAGATGCTGACGTGGAACCTCACGATGGAACGCCAGTTCGCGGGAAGCTGGCTGGTTCGTGCCGCCTACTCCGGCAACAAGGGTACCCACCTGTTCGGTACGGCCGACCAGGAGAGCGGGTTGCAAGAGCTCAACCCTGCCATCTACATTCCCGGGCAGTCCACGGAAGCCAACACCCAGCAGCGGCGCCTCTACCCCAGCTTCGGCTTTGTCAACGCCATCACCTCGTCCATCAACAGCAACTACAATAGCCTGGGATTTTCCGTGGAGAAGCGGCTGTCCCACGGGTTATCGATGCTCGCGAACTACACGTGGTCCAAAGGCCTGAACGATTTCGCGCCGGTTGGCGCTTACAATTCCAATACCGATCCCTTCAACCGGGAATTCGACTATGGCCCCTCGGATGATGACATCAGGAACATTGTTAAATTCTCGGGTGTCTACCAATTGCCTGGAATCAAGCAGGGGGGCATACCGGGCAGACTGGCGAACGGCTGGAGGCTTTCCACGATCGTGAACTGGCAGGGCGGGTTCCCCTTTTCAATCTTCAGTGAGTATGACAACTCGTTCAGCGCGGTTTATGCGGATCGCGCCGACCTGACTACTTCCAGTATCCAGGCCGCGACGCTCAGCGCCAGCCGCTCCCATGGCCAGCTTATTCAGCAGTGGTTTAATACCGCGGCGTTCGCTCCCAATCAGGTCGGCACGTTTGGAAACACGGGAAAGAACATCCTGCGGGGGCCGGGGCTTTTCAACACCGACCTGGCATTGTTGAAGGACACCAGGATTTCGGAACGCACGTCCCTCCAGTTCCGGGCCGAATTCTTTAACGTCTTTAACAGCGTCAACTTCGGTATGCCGGATAATGGGCTGACAGATAGCGCCTTTGGTCAAATCACGTCCGCAGCAAATCCACGTATCCTGCAATTTGCTTTGAAGTTCGTTTTCTGAATTCCGCAGGATTACGGGAATCCCTCGCATCGCTTCCCGTATACAAAACAAGACCCGTGGTGGCCCGGGAGACTTCTCCCGGGCCCACCGAACGAGCCGGACTATGGGGCGGCTGTAGCGGCGCTCTAGGGGAGGAAAACATGCGTTCCGTGCGGTGGTCCATTCTCGTGATTCTCCTGACAGCCGGTCTGGCGCCCGGCCAGAGCGCACCGGATGCCCTGGAGCCCATCTTGAGTACACAGATCCAGACAGCCGAGGTTACGGCGCACTTGTTGCGCGAGTACGTCATGCCCCATGTGCCTCCCCTTCCCACCCCTCAAAGTCCCGAGCAATGGACCTCGCAGGCGCGGCAAATCCGCCGGCATCTGCTGGACGATATTGTGTTTCATGGTTGGCCTAAGGAGTGGGTTAATTCCGCTCCGAGGTTTGAAGACGTGGGAACCATCGCGACCGGAGATGGATACCGGATGCGGAAATTGCGGTACGAGATCGTCCCCGGCTTCGCGTCAACGGCCATCCTCTACGAGCCTGCCAATCCTCAGGGCAAGGTTCCGGCGGTCTTAAACGTGAACGGGCACGTGGGTCCCGAAGGGAAAGCCGTGGAGTACAAGCAGAAGCGGTGCATCAATTTCGCCAAGCGCGGCATGTTCGCTTTGAACCTGGAATGGCTGGGCATGGGCGAACTGGATGGGCCGGAAAACGAACACGATTTCGCCGCCCATCTTGACCTGGTGGGGGTAAACGGCGTAGGCCTGTTTTACCTCGCCATGCGCCGCGGACTCGATTACCTTTATGACCATCCGAATGTTGATCGCCAGCGGCTGGCCGTTACGGGTCTATCGGGGGGTGGCTGGCAAACGATCCTGCTGAGCGCCCTTGACGAAAGAGTCGCCGTCGGTATTCCCGTCGCCGGATTCGCATCCCTCACTTCCGGCACCGAGCATCCGGAGGAAATAGGCGACGACATCGAACAGAACGCCACAGACTTCCGCGACGGTCAGGACTACACCGACCTCGTCGCCATGCGAGCTCCGCGCCCCACATTGCTGATTTACAACGCGGAGGACGATTGCTGTTTTCGGGCGGCTCAGGTGAAGCCCTATGTTTATGACAATATAAAGCCGTTTTTCCGGCTCTTTGGGAAAGAGGATGCGCTGGCTTGGCACGAAAACCTCGACCCGGCAACCCACAACTATCAGGTGGACAACCGCCAGGCGGCTTACCGGTTCCTCAACAAGTATTTCGACCTCGCGGGACCGGAAGCCGAGATTCCTGTGGACTCCGAAATCAAAACCTACGATGAGCTTAAGGTCGGGCTGCCCAAGGATAACCTGACGATTCTCGGGTTGGCGAGGCGCTTCGCAACCGGCCTCCAACGTCCGTCCGTACCTCCGGGCGGCGTCGAAAAGGCCCCTTGGGTCGCTTCCGAAAGAACCCAACTCAAAGCCCTGGTGCGTTACCAGCCCGTCGCCGTGAAGCACGCCTGGGCATTTACCAGCACCAAACACCGGGGGCTGGAAACCCGCTCCTACCGCTTTGAACTGAGCAACGGGTTGAGCGCCACCGGAGTCTGGCTAAAATCCATCGCCATCCCGGATAACGCTCCAATCGCCGTAGTGCTGAACGACAAGGGGAAAAAGGGGGGAGCTGCCCAGGTTTCTGACCGCGTCAATCGGGGGGAGCAAGTGCTCGCGCTCGACGTGTTGTTCTTTGGTGACGCCTCACCCGAGAAGGAAACCATCCCCTACTACACTCAACTCCTGGGGACTATTGGCGATCGCCCTATTGGCATGGAGGCTGCCCAGCTCATCGCCATAATACAGTGGCTCCTGGCTCTTTCGCGCGCCCCCAAAATCCGTATTGAAACCACGGGGATCCGGAGCCAGGTGCTGGCACTTATTGCTTGCGACCTTGAGCCGGCCTTGGCCGCGGAATTGTCCACTCACAGTGGAATGAGATCGTTGGGCGACCTCCTGGATAAACCTGTGACCTACGATGACGCGCCGGACCTCTTCTGTTTGGACATCTATAAGGAATTTGATATCGATGATCTCACCCGGCTAGCTGAACCAGCGAAGGTAACTCAATCTTATGCGGTCGAAGGGCCGTCCAAATAAGACTCGCGGGCGGCGCCAGAACGTGCCCGTCCTCCCTTGGTTCAGATCCCCTGGTATCGGTGGATTCCCATTGCCACCGTCTCGCGATGCTTTCCCCCCGCCAATATTCTGAGGGAGCAAGGGGTGGAACTGCCGCGCGAACGCAGCCGCAAGGCTAACCCGGATTTCTCACCAGGCTGAAACGCTCTTGGGGGCCGCCGGAAGGGCGGGGCTTCAGCCCCGCCGAAATCGCGGCTCCAACCCTTGTCCGCCCCGCGCCCCTCGCAGCTTGCAGCCGCAAGCTGCGAGGGGCGCGGGACACGAGAAAATTCAGAAAGGCCCTCTAGCGGCGGGGCTGAAGCCCCGCCCTTCCAAAATCGTGGTGAGAAATTCGGGCTCACGGGAAGGAGCGCCAAACCCGGCATAGGGAAGTTTGAGTGGCGGCGAACCACTTCCGGTGCATTAGGCAATTTGCAGCCAAGGGTAATAGGCCTTCGTCTTTTCGTGCTCGGGATAGACCAGGAAACGAATTTGCCCACCCGCGTTGGCCTGTTTGAACATTTCGATGGGGTGTTTGTATATTGACGTAACCTCGGATTCTGCCAGCGTCGTACCCTGTGAGTCAGCAGCGTTAAGGATCCAGCACGGTCGCGGGGCCAGGGACCCAACCAAGTCTGGTATGTCAAAGTGCTTTAGAACACCGTAAAGAAACCAGGAAAATTCCAGGGAATAGGCTTCGGACTCGACGACTGACCGGTATGTGGCGACTGGACTATCAAGCAGCATCGAATGCAGGCGATCGTCCAGCACTCCGGAAAGCAGGACCGCCAAGGCGGCGCCCCTTTCCCCAAGCCCATGGATGCGGCTCGGATCCACATCACCCCTCGACTGGAGATAATCAAGGCAACGGAGGAAGTCCCATACCCTCTGGCCTAATACGGGCTTGCCGAGGGTGAAACATGCCCACACGTAACGCTCGTGCAGATTCCCGTCTTGATAGTAGATGGGTCCGGCAGGGGGATAGTGAGGAATGGAGGCGCCAAGGCCGCGGAGGTCAACCGCACAGACAGCGAAACCCTTGCGCACAAGATCACTGAACTCTGACGCCTCTTGCACAACTCGATTCCTATTCCCTTCGGAAACATAAATGACGGTAGGAAAAGGCGAATTGCCTTTCGCGGGTCGGAGAAACCAGCCGGTTACCCGAACCAAGGGTTCTGAGTCCAGCGTGAATTCATCGACAGCAATATCCTCCATCCAAATGTTCGACGAGATAATCTGTGGTTTGAGAGGGGTTCGCTCAGTGGGGAGGGCCAGGAGGTCCTGGAGAGTTCCTTGTGCGCGCTCGCGGAAGACCTTGGCATCGTTCGGTGCGGCGCTTGACGAATTCACTGGGACAAGCGTTTGCAGGCGGTCGGCGTTCAGTTGGACGACGGAGCGTCCGCCTAAGGACGTCAGTACTTGTCCGGTGCTCGTGCAGTTCAAAGCCTCTGGAGCCGATTTATCAAACTCCGGTTCGTCTGTCCCCCATTCCTCACTGCCCAGCCAGCGATTAAACCAGCGATACGCTTCGCGACGATTAAAGAATCCGTAATGGTGCGGCAGAGGGGAACCGTAGAGGCTTACCTTATCGGCGGCGCCCATCAACTTGTAGGCGGCCTGGACCTCTTTGTAAACCTCCTTGGTCCCTTCCACGTAGGTTGGCGAGTAGGTGAGGCCGGAGTCAGTCCGCGAGTATAAAATAAGGAGTGGTTTAGGGGCAAACGCCAGGAGTAAATCCCCGCGGTCGATGCCTTCGGGAAGGCTGCCTGCCAAGTTCTGCTCCGCATCATCGACCGCGCCCGGAGGAGCATAAGAGGGGCCGGCCACATTCTCCGAGTTCCCATCGGACTCTACGGCGACCTTTATGCGCGGCTCCAGCGCCGCCAAGTACATCGTCATCGTGCCTCCGCCCGATTGTCCTGTACAGCCAATCCGCTCAGGATCGACCTCCGGGCGGGAGAGCAGATAATCGACGGCCCGGATGCCATCCCAGACTCGATACTGCGCAAACTGCGAGCCCAACAACAACATCGGGCGCCCTGCTTTGTCGTGTTCACCCGTCGGTCCGTAAAGGCTTTTGCCGGTGCGAGGATCGAGATACTGCAGCCGCTCGCCTTGCCCGAAAGGATCGAAGGGCAACACCATGTACCCTTTTCTCGCCAGGGTTTGACATACGGACTGATAATAATCAGCCTTACCATTTTCAGCATGACCTAATGAATGAATAATTCCTGGAAATGGTGGCTGATGCCGGTTGGGGATGTAGAGGTTGGCGGTGACAAAGACCTTAGGGCGGCTTTCGAAAATAACCTTCTCGATGCGATAGGCCCCTCTGTCGATTGTTCCCACGATTTGCGGTTTCAGAGGGGTCTTCTCGAAGGGGCCGCCGATGAGTCTCCACACCGCGGAGCGTACCTTCTCGATGCGCGCTCGAACCGCAGCTTCCGTCTGCATCGCGCCCAGTTCGGCGAGGCGTCGTGCGCGAGCCTCGTTCATCCTGGAAATAACGTAACGCGGCCAATCATTCCAATATTCGCGCTCGTCTCCGCCGCTTGGCGGAATGGTCTCAGGGGCAGGGGGGTGAGCGGTCGCAAAGGCCTTACGCCCCGCCAGGGACAAGCCTAAGCCGAGGAAATTCGTCTGTATGAACCTACGACGCGAGGGCATCAAGTACCTCCGTTCATGGCAGGCTGCGTTGATTATTCTTACATCTCCTGCAGTTTACAGCAACTTCCGGAAAATGCAGCAATTCCGCATCAGCAAAGGGAAGCTGTTGCTTCCAAAAACCTGACCGACCGCAAAGACCGGCTTATTGACAGGGGTGTCAAAGCGTTGAGGGAATAGCCGTGCGGGCGCGGGCTCCAGATTTTGATGTTGGTCGGAATAATCAGCGGTCAAACCACGGTGCTGCTCGCCGAAGTCGACCCACGCAAATAGGTCGCGCATCTTCGAACCCCGTCAGGGACTCCATTATGGCGCCCGCTCCGCAGGCTGATTTCTTAAGCGAACTCCTAACTCAGGACATTAGTTTGCCAAGCAGACGCCCCCTTAGCCTCAGGGGCATGGCCATCATCACGGAAGAGTCGCCCCGACCTTAAACTTGGCGTGTAAAGGTTCCATCAACTCAGCCCTACTCTGCATCGCCAGGGTTAATCGACCCTTTACGCCATCGAGTGCCAGGTGGTAAGTTTGACGCGCGTTTTCTCTTGGTACGCGAAGGTTGTGTGCTGCCCGGGCCATTTGTGAGCCCAGTCGCTCACCGCTGGCCTGCCTGCGCTTCGAGTCTTGGTTGACACGCGAACAGCGGAAGCCTTTATAAGGCTTTTTGCGAGGAGGAACTACCAATGAACCGCAGGGATTTTATGAGCCGGGCCGTGGCCGGCGCCACGGTGGTGCGGGTATCGAACGCGCTTCCCTCGATCGCGTCGGGAGCCCAACCCGTGTCAACCCCGACGTGGCTTACCGACCAACCGCTGATCATCGTGGGGAACTGGGACAGCCTGCCGATCTTTCAATTGCGTCGGGGGGGCGGGTCCACCGGGCAGGAAACTGAATATCACGCCGAATCCAGCGAAGCTACTGTCAGCAAGCTCAGGGACCTGGGCGTTACCCTCGCGACCATTCATTTCTACAAAGGCTTTGGACTCCAGGCTGAACAGCCACACATTGATGTGGCAAAAAAGCTGGCGGTGCTCCTTCATCAATACCAGATCAAGGTAGGTTTGTATGTGGGAAGCACCATTTTTTACGAGACGTTTTTAGTGGAAAAACCGGAGGCGGAAGAATGGTTTGTCCCGGACTATCTGGGCAAGCCGGTCACCTATTTCGGCCAGACGTTCCGCAAGCGGGTTTACTTTATGCACCCCGGATACGTGGAGTATATGAAACGCGTGGTGCGCATGGGCGTTGAAGAGTTGAAGGCCGACGAAATACACTTTGACAACACCAGTCTGCAAGCCGAGCCGGCCATTTTCCATCATCCGTTGGCCATCAGAGATTTCCGCGAATATCTCACGGCGACGTACAGCCCGGAGGAGCTTACCAAACGGCTGGGCTTTGCCAATTTGACCTATGTTGTGCCGCCGAAGTTTGATTTCCCGCTGACCGCAATTGACGACCCGCTGTTTCAGGAGTGGGCGGGTTTTCGCTGCCATCAACTAACCCGCTATTACGCGGAGATGAATGAATTGATCAAAGGAGCTAATCCCAACGTGGCCATCGCCACCAATCCGCATTCGGGCATATCCGGGCGAAACACGATCTGGGAACAAGGTGTTCATTATCCCGCTCTTCTGCCCCACACGGACATTACCTGGACGGAAGAAGGGGATAACGCGGGTATGACGACGGAGGGCATCCTGGTCTCCAAGATCCGCACCTACAAAATGGCTTCCCATTTGAGGAAGCGCGTTATGACGTACACGGGGGGAAGCGAAGGCGGAAGCACTCTGGCCATGGCAGAGTCCCTGGCCTTTAACCGCCAAACGCTGGGCATGGTTGGCAGCGTTCTCGAAGCGCCGCAGATTCCCGCAGATCAGAAACGCTACATCGATTTCTTCCATCAGCAGTTTGATTATTATCGCGGCGTGGACAATATCGCCGATGTAGCGGTGCTTTATTCGTATGCGTCGATGGGGTTTAATAACGACCGCCCCGCGCAGAGCTTCATGCTGTTCACGCAGGCTCTGATTCAGGCCAAAACCCCCTTCAACATCATTTTCGATGACGAGTTACGAAACCTCTCGAAATACCGCGCTCTGGTGTTAGCCGATCAGGAGTGCCTGGACGACAGTCAGATGGATTTGATCCGGCAGTACGTGAATCAGGGCGGAGGTTTGGTTGCGACGGAGCAGAGCTCCCTGTACACGCTGTGGCGTCTGCGACGACGGGACTTCGGGCTGAAGGATTTGTTCCAGGTGGAAGCGCCACCCCAGGAATTCCCCGGCCGCGAGACAGACTTGCAGATCACCCCGGTGCGAAACCACGTGGGCGGGGGGCGAGTGACTTACATTGCCAGGGTAAGGCCTGCGATTGAGAAGCCGCCCGCGGCCCAGATGAGCAGCCAATACTGGAAGCTGCCGCTGAACTGGGATGAACTCGTTGAGGCGGTGCGATGGGCAGCGGGGGGAACGTTCTCACTGGAAGTCGAAGCGTCAGAAACGCCGTCTTTGGTGGCGGAACTCATCGGGCAGCCGGAACACAACCGGCGGATCGTACACTTGCTGAACTACGCGGCGCCGCAAGGATCGAGGGTCGGCAATGTGAGGGTTGAAGTTGAATTGCCGGAAGGCAAGCGGGTTCGGCAAGTGACGCTGCTCACGCCGGACGGCGGGGAAGCAGCAAGCACGGCTCCGAGCCAGCTTGAGAACGGCCGCGTCCTGTTTACAGTCCCGCACCTTAAGACCTACGCGATGGCCGTCATCGATCTGGAGCCGTAATGAAACTTGTACGAGGCATGTTGCTGATCGTTCTTTCGTCTGCGCTGGCAAGCCTGATCAGGAGCAACCGATTTGCCTGTCGGAACCGTGCAGGCGTTGTCGATCTGGAAGGACGCTGGCGAGGTCTGCTCGCCCAACTCATTCAGCAGGCAATCGATCTCGGTCACCTGCGGGCTGGCCTGGACGTGGACCAGGTTCAGTGGGAACTCTGCGGCATCTATTTGAGCCACCCTTCGTCACCCCGGTTCCTTCGAGATGCATATTCCGACAGACGTGCGCATGGGGCGTTCGAACCTCTTGTGCCGCAGGCTCGACGGAATCCAGGCAAAAGCCCGGGCCCACCAGCGGAGACCCAGACCACCCCGGGCGATGTTCGTCTGGGGCTTTATAACCCGCGCATGCGGCTTCAACTGAAACTCGTAAGGAACTTAAGAAAAGCCCTGCCGATTCATGCGGGACCTGAACTGAAACTGCTTGAAATGATTGCTCCACATGGAAATTATTGGTGCTGGAGGGGGGAGTTGGAACTGGACGCCTTTTGGGAAGCGCGGCTGGGGGAAGGCCGGGAGGAAGTTCCCTGGGCGAAGGTGTTGGAGTTGCTGGTGGTGAGCCGACTGGTCTCACCGGGCAGTGAGTTTCGACTGCACCGGCAAGGGTTTGACCAGAGCGCCATGGGGGATCCGCTGGGAACGGGCTTCGCGGTAGCGGAGAAGGACCGGCTGTATCGCTGCCTGGACCGGATTTTACCGCACAAGGCCGCCCTGTTTGCTCACCTGCGCGAGCGCTGGCAGGAGCTGTTTCAGGCGCGCTTTGACGTGCTGCTCTATGATCTCACCAGTACGTACATCGAGGGCGAGGGAGAAGCGATTCCCAAGGCGAAACACGGCTACAGCCGCGACCATCGCGGCGATTGCCGGCAGGTGGTGATTGCCCTGGTGGTGACGCCGGAAGGTTTTCCGCT
>JBEKQO010000051.1:0-32085 GCA_049519635.1 Terriglobia bacterium
TCGGAATCGGCATCGTGGCCACCAGTGAAAATTTCGGCACCCAGTGCGACCCGCCCTCCCATCCGGAATTGCTGGATTGGCTGGCGGTGCAATTCATGGATCAAGGTTGGAGTTTGAAGAAGTTGCACCGCCTGATTGTGACCTCGGCGACGTACCGGCAGGCCTCCAAGGTGACGCCCGACCTGCTGGAACACGATCCCTACAATCGGCTGCTGGCTCGCGGTCCGCGCTTCCGCGTGGATGCGGAGGTGGTGCGCGATATCGCTTTGAGCGCCAGCGGACTGCTGGATCCCGCCGTGGGCGGACCGAGCGTGTTTCCTCCCGCGCCGGATTTCCTCTTTCTTCCTCCGGTGAGTTACAGTCCCAAGCCCTGGTATGAATCCACCGGAGCCGAGGTCTACCGCCGGGCTCTTTACACCTTCCGCTATCGCTCCGTTCCTTATCCCATGTTGGAAACGTTTGACGCCCCCAACGGCGACATGTCATGCGTGCGGCGCGCGCGTTCCAATACTCCCCTCCAGGCCCTGACGACGTTGAATGAACCGGTGTTCCTGGAGGCGGCCCGCGCCTTGGCGGCGCACACCCTGGCCGACGGCGGCAGGACGGACGACCAGCGGCTGATTTTCGCCTTCCGCCGGTGCGTCTCCCGCGACCCTAACAACGTCGAGAAGGATGATCTATTGGGTTTCCTGCAAAAAGAAACCCGGCGCTACCAGGAGGGAGAATTGAATCCGTGGGATCTGTTGGGCGGGAACGACGCGCTGGCGCCGCTGCTGCCCAAGAATGTTACACCCGCGCAGGTGGCGGGATGGACTGCCGTTTCCCGGGTGTTGTTGAACCTGGATGAGACGATTACCAAGGAATAGTAAATTGCAAAAGTAGGGGCGGTTCGCGAACCATGCTTGTCCAAATTGCGCAGGGTTCGGTGAGGCATGGCCTGCGGCTTCGCCGCTTGCTGTGCGGAAAGGCTGGGCCTTTCCGGTGTGCGAGAACACCAGCCAACCTCATCCCCGGCGCCTGGAAGGCATAGCCTTCCAGGCGCCGGGGTGAGAAATAATCATGGGACTTGGCCCGGAAAGGCGGAGCCTTTCCGCACAGCGGAGCGGCAGAGCCGCGTGAACCGCTCAGGACGTTCGCTAATTTGGGCGGCCTTGGTTCGCGAACCGGCCCTACACCCAATTCCAGTGGGGTCGAATGGTTCGGCTAGTGATATTTTTCCCTTTCGGGGAGGGGTGGTAGATGGGGCCCCGCCACCCCGCAGAGGTTTGGAGGTAGCGCAGTCATGAGTTGCTCGGATCATCTTTATCGTCATCTCAGCCCCAAGGAAGTGTCGCGGCGCTGGTTCCTTCAGCAATGCAGCGTGGGGCTGGGGGCCATCGCCTTCGGCCAACTGCTGGCGGAAAGAGGATATGCGGAGACGACCCGCCTCGATCCCCTCGCGCCTAAACCACCGCAATTTGCGCCCAAGGCCAAGCGCGTGATTTTTCTCTTCATGGCCGGCGCTCCCAGCCACCTGGAGTTATTCGACTACAAACCGCAACTGGCAAAGTTTGATGGCACCTTGCCCCCGCCCGAGCTTTTGAAGGGCTATCGCGCCGCCTTCATTAATCCCAACTCGAAGCTAATGGGCCCCAAGTTTAAGTTTGCCAAGTATGGAAAATCCGGTATCGAACTTTCCGAGTTGCTGCCGCACCTGTCCAAGGTGGTCGATGACATCACGGTGGTGAAGTCGATGGTGACGGATGCCTTCAACCACGCTCCCGGACAGCTTTTGATGAATACCGGCACCATGCAGTTTGGGCGCCCCAGCATGGGTTCGTGGACGCTTTACGGACTGGGCTCAGAGGCCAAGGATTTGCCGGCCTTCGTGGTGTTCAGCTCCGGGAAGAAGGGGCCGAGCGGGGGGAATTCCTGTTGGGGAAGCGGCTTTCTGCCCACCGTCTACCAAGGCGTGGAGTTCCGCAGCAGCGGCGACCCCGTCCTGTACCTTTCCAACCCCAAAGGTGTGGACGCAGCAGAGCAACGCGACACCACGGATGAAATCATCAAACTCAATAAAATGCGGGAAGAAGTTACCGGTGACCCGGAAATCGCCACGCGCATCAACTCGTTCGAAATGGCGTTTCGCATGCAGTCGAGCGCTCCCGAGCTGATGGATCTGTCCAAGGAGTCACAGGCGACGCTCGATCTCTACGGCGCCGTGCCGGGAAAACCCTCCTTCGCCAATAACTGCCTGCTGGCGCGCCGTCTGGTGGAGCGCGGCGTCCGCTTCGTGCAGCTTTATCACGAGGCTTGGGACCAGCACGATCGCCTGGTAGAAGACATCTCCGAAAACTGCCGCGATACGGACCAGGCGTGCGCGGGATTGCTGCAAGATTTAAAGCAGCGCGGCATGCTGGACGATACGCTGGTCATTTGGGGCGGGGAATTCGGCCGCACCCCTATGGTGCAGGTCAGCGCGGGCGGAGTCGCGAATGGCCGCGACCATCATCCCAACGCCTTTACCATGTGGCTTGCCGGCGGCGGAATCAAACCCGGGATGTCTATTGGTGAAAGTGACGACTTGGGCTTCAACGTCACCCAGGATCAAGTGCACGTGCACGATCTCCACGCAACGATTTTGCAGCTCCTGGGATTTGACCACACCAAGCTGACTTTCAAGTTCCAGGGACGCAACTTCCGGCTCACCGACGTGCACGGCAATGTGGTGGAGAAGATGTTGGCGTAACGCTTAGCGTCCAAAGCCTCAAATGCAGTCCCCATCGAGCGTCTGGCGGATTGTGGCAGCCTGCACCGGTAAGCGGATGTCGAGATGCCTCAGGTCCAGCGGAGCAAGTTCCTCTCCGCCGGGTTTTTCCGTGGCACGCGGAATTGGGAAAATACGGCGACCGGCAAGGCCGTCCGAAAGGAACTGCCACGGCATCTCCACTACCATGGACGCGTTAACCCCGGCGGCAAGCCCCGCCAACACCCCACTTGCATCGTTTGACTATGCTGACGCCGTTGTCAATAAAGATCGTGGATAAGCCGGGAAAGGATGAGGGGGGGCGCGGCATAAAGGCCCTGCTCTTCCTACTGGTAACATTGCCAGGGTTGTGGGCTCCCGCCAAGGCGCAAGAGAACAATCAAATGCAGAACGGCGTAATGAATCCCCGGGAAATGAACCCCGACACGATTGCGGCAGGCCAGAAGCTCTTCACTGCGGCGTGCAGCGGCTGTCATGGCGCCCACGCCGAGGGGGGGAGAGGCCCCAATCTCGCGGACGGGACCCTGGTTCGCCGCAAGGATGCCCAGCACCTGTTCGGCTCCATCCGTAGGGGTGTGCCGGGTACAGACATGCCGCCCTTCAACCTGCCGGACGCACAGATCTGGCAAATGTTAGTCTATATCTATAGCCTAAGCACTCCGGCGGCGGAAAGCCGCGTCCCGGGGGATGCGGAAGCCGGGAAAGCGACCTTCATCGGCAAAGGAAACTGCGCCCATTGCCATATGATCCTGGGGCGTGGGGGCTTCCTGGGGCCCGACCTCTCCAACATCGGTATGTCCCGTTCCTGGAATCAACTCCGGCAAGCGCTGCTTGATTCCAACTCCCGATCCACGTCAGGGTATCAGGGGGTTACCGTTATCACCGCCGCCGGCCCGCCGATCACCGGTATCGTCAAATACCGTACGAATTATTCCGTGGGTGTTCAGGACGCCGGCGGAAACCTTCACCTGCTGCCCATGCACGATGTTCGCGAACTTCTCTTTCGCAAAGGTTCGTTGATGCCGGATGACTACCCGCGGCGTCTGACTCCGGGAGAGATCGATGACGTCGTGGCCTTTTTAAGCCGGCAGTCCGTACGCCCGATCAAAATACCCGGTGCTCCCGCCAGCCCTTCGAGGAATCCCCAGTGAAGATGAAACTTCTGTGCGGCATTCTGCTCGCGGTTCTACTGATAGCACCGCCGGCAGGCAGCCAGGTGAGATATGAAGAGATCGTCCAAGGTCCGGGCGCAAACTGGCTAACCTATCACGGCGATTACAAAGGTTGGCGCTATAGTCGCCTCAAGCAAATCACCCATGACAATGTGGCAAGGCTCGTTCCCAAATGGACCTACCATGTGGAAGGCGCCAACCGGCTCGAGACCACCCCGCTGGTTTTTGACGGCGTAATGTATGTCACCAACACCAACGAGGTTGACGCGCTGGACGCGAGGACGGGCAGGCGAATCTGGCAATACCGGGACGACCAGTCTTCCCAGCAGAGTGTCAATCGGGGCGTGGCGGTGCTCGGTGACCGGGTCTACTTTTTGACGGGCGATGTGCATCTCGTCGCGCTCCAACGTAATACCGGCGCCGTCCTATGGCACAAGCAGTATGCGCCGGCCGATAAAGCCTATAGTGCGACGCTTGCCCCATTGGCATTGAAGGACCGGGTCATTGTGGGTGTGGCCGGAGGCGACAGCGGGATCCGCGGGTTTGTGGCCGCATTATCCGCATCAACCGGGGAGGAACTCTGGCGTTTTTGGACCATTCCCGCTCGCGGCGAGACGGGCGCCGAAACCTGGAATGGTTTCCCGGCGGAATATGGCGGGGGAGCGACGTGGATGACGGGCACATACGACCCGAACCTCAACCTGATTTACTGGCCGACGGGGAATCCCTGGCCTGACCTCTATGATCAGGAGCGGCACGGCGATAATCTTTACACCTGCTCGGTAGTCGCCATCGATGCGGATACCGGAAAGCTCAAATGGTATTTCCAGTTTACACCCCACGATACTCACGATTGGGACGCACAATCCACTCCCGTGCTGGTGGACCTCGACTTTCAAGGGCGGCGCCGGAAGCTCCTGCTGCACCCCAACCGCAACGGCTTTTTTTATGTGCTCGATCGAACGAACGGCCAGTTTCTGCACGCTACCCCATTCGTTAAGAAACTGAACTGGGCGACGGGCGTCGATGCCAAGGGTCGCCCGATTGAGGTGCCGGATATGGAGCCCACCCCGGCAGGCAAAAAGGTTTGCCCTTCCATGGTGGGAGCGGCGAATTGGATGTCGCCGTCATTTGACCCCGAAACCGGCCTATTGTACGTACCGGTACTCGAGCAATGTGACCTTTATACCCGCTCGGATTCTGCCCCAGATCCGATGAAGGAACTGATGGGCACGGGCTCAGCGCAGATTCCATCCGAGCCCGGACAGTTTTTTCTTCGCGCCCTTGATCCCAAAACCGGCGCCCTGCGCTGGGAATACCCGATGACCGGCCCGGTGACAATGTCGGCGGGAGCGGTTTCTACGGCGGGAGGTCTGGTTTTCTTTGGAGACGACGACGGCCAGCTTGTTGCCCTAAACGCTCAGACCGGAAAGCACCTTTGGCATTATTTTATGGGGCAAACCCTCACCGCCTCCCCCATAACCTTCAGCGTGGATGGAAAACAATACGTCTGTATCGCCTCCGCCACAGACATATTCGCCTTCGGCCTTTTCGAACCGGCGGTTCCCTTCCCCTTGGTCGAAACCAGTGAGCAGCCTCTGCCGTAAGTCAGGGTTTCATATGAATGTGCGTTCAAATTGGCACTAATGAGTTCCCCGGACGGGAACAATATCGTTAGCCGTGGGTTTCACCCGCGGCTAATGACATTGGACCTCTTTGAGGTCCCCCTGGTAAATGTCTCTTTGATTGCACCTTGGTATCAATACCCAGCTTCATCTCGCCAGGTTGTCCAGGCGCGTTCGCTATCTCTTATAAAGATCGGGGAACTGTTTTTGCAGCTCGCGCAACTTGGGCAAATCGTTGAAGACGATATAGGGATAAGTCGGATTGCGCGCGAGGAAATCCTGGTGGTACCCCTCTGCCGGATAGAAAGCCTTGAATGGGACCACCTGGGTCACGATCGGACCGGAGAAAACCCTGGCCTTGTTCAGTTGATCGATATAGGCTAGTGCAATCCGCTGCTGATCCTCGTTGGCGTAGAAAATCACCGAGCGATATTGCGTCCCCTGGTCCGGACCCTGGCGGTTCAACTGGGTTGGATCCGTCGCCACGGAAAAGAAAACTCGCAGCAACTCACTGTACGAAACCCGGGACGGATCAAATGTGATCTTCACCGATTCAGCATGGCCGGTGGTGCCGGTGCTTACGGTCTCATACTGCGATGTCGATGCGCTCCCTCCCGAGTAGCCGGAAACTACGTTGGCGACACCCTTTACGTGCTTGAACACAGCGTCCACGCCCCAGAAGCAGCCTCCTGCTAAGACGGCGGTCTGCCTGCCGTTGGCGGCGGGGGAGGCGGACTCACCGGCAAAAGGCGGAGCCTGTCCGTGGGCGCGCGAGCAAGCCACCCATCCCAGTACCGGAAACAAAATGAGCAGGCAAACGAAATTGTGAAGACGATGGGTACGAGGATCCAACATGGTAAAACCTCCGCGTCTTAACTCCTCAAACCCGCAGGCGCGCAATCGGGAGGCGCTCAATCAAGCCCGTCAACCTACGATCGACGCCGCTGCGTACATATTATATTCACGCCGACTTGATGAATCGCAAGGCCACCGAATTCATACAATAGCGAAGCCCGGTGGGCCGCGGCCCATCGTTGAACACGTGCCCCAGATGAGCGTCGCAACGGCGGCAGGAGACCGCTGTCCGGTCCATCCCCCAACTTCCGTCGGCGAGTTCCTTGATATTCTCTTTGGCAATGGGCGCCCAGAAGCTGGGCCAGCCGGTGCCGGAGTCAAACTTCGTCTCGGAGCTAAAGAGAGGAGTATCGCAGCAGATGCAGCGGAACAGCCCTTTCTCATGGAGATTCCAGTAAGTGCCAGTAAACGCCATCTCCGTGTCCGCCTTCCGCGTGATGTCGAACGAAGAGCGGGTGAGCTGCTTTCGCCATTCTTCTTCGCTTTTGATGATCGTCGGGACAAGTATGACGCTTTGCCGCGCGCCCGCATGGGAGAATTCCACGATCTGAACCATCTTCGGCTGCCCGGCGGGTCGAGCCCCAGCCTCCACGGCTTTCAGGCCTCGGTAATGCCAAAGCGCCAGGCCGGCAAGTGCCGAGATCGACGCCCCGATGAAGGCTCTTCGATTTACACCGCCAGGCAATCCGTCTTGTCCTTTATCGGAATTTAGCATTACTACCTCATGTTTTCGGCTTCAGGTGATAACCACCCCGGCACCCGGCGCGCCACCCCTCCTGAATCAGGAGGGGAATTCCGCGGAGCATTATCCGCCTTCACAGTTCCGGCGCCTTTGCTTAAGGCGTCCCGCATTGCCGGAGCAAGCCTCGCAGCGATCTGAACCATTTCGTCCTGGCCGAGGTCAGAAACCACAAAACCAAAATACTCATTCGATTCAAAGCCCGCGACGCTCATTCCTTGGAGTTGCGCTTTGTAAAGGTCAACGCCGCCGGGGGCGCTCGCCACCAGGAACCTTCCCGCCGGGAGCGATTCGCCCTCCCGCCGGGTAAGAATCACCGAGAGAATCGTTCCTTGGCCGCGAGTGATGAAGTGAACGTACTTTCGCGGGCTACCCGGCACCTGGCAAATGTGCGCTTCAAGCACCTGAAAGGCCGGAAGCTTTTCCTGGACTATGGGTAGCAGCCCTGCATACTCGGGTCCGAGTTGCTTGCGGAGTTGAGCCGGTGGATTGGCAACCTCCGGGTAGTTGTGCCCCTTGATGGCACATTGAACATGATCCGTTACTCCAATAGTCAAGATGCTCGAAACCAGTTGTCTGCCGCGCTGAAATCGGAGCCCCTGTTGTCCGGCGACCACCGCCAAAACCATGCTCGCCAGCGCCACCGCCCAGGGTATGACCCGGAAATCCCCGAAGAATCCTGGTTGCGCTCTCCTCAGGCGCTGGCTAATGGCTTCCCTTAAATGCTCCGGCGGCAGCCGCTTATCGGCGGCCCTCCGCAGGGCTTCCCGCAAGCGCAGGCGTGAATCCAACTCGTACGAGCAGCCCTCGCAGCTCTCCAGGTGTCTCAACACTTCGCTCGTCGTTTCCACGAGAAGCTCATTGCTGAGATACGCGTCCATTTGCTCACGTACCCGTAAACACTGCTTGGAGTCAAAATTGAACACGTTCATGCGGATTCACCCTGGCCCGTCCCTTTGGCAAGGTGCCTAATTCCAAAAGAGTGCGCAACTTCAGCCAATTCTGCGCGCAAGAGCTTCCTGCCCCGGCTCAGCCTTGACATGACCGTGCCCAAGGGAATTCTCATTGTTTCCGCGATTTCCCGGTACGAAAACTCCTCCACATCCGCCATGAGAACGGTTTCGCGAAATTCCAGAGGGACCTTTGCGAGAGCCAGCAGAACATCCTCATCGCGAATTTCTTGCGGAACCGGAGGCTCGGCCGTAAGCTTGTCCTCTTCCCCCGGGCCCGCGAGCGCCTCCATCTTGGAAGCCTTGATCAACCGGCGCCTGACATGGTGGAGCCGATGAAATAGAATTTTGAAGAGCCAAGCCCGGCAGTTTGTTCCCGGCTCGAACCGGTGAAACGACTTCCAAGCCTCCAGGTAAACTTCTTGCACCAGGTCCTGCGCTTCTGACGGGTCCCGGATTAACAAAGTGGCGGACCGGTACAGGTCAGCCAAGTGAGGCATCGCGGCGGCTTCAAAATCCTCGACGCGCATTTTGGGACGAAAGAACAACGCTGGCTCCAGTGTTGCACTTGCCAATCGGAGGGGGGTGGCTCCCGCCTCTTCCCTCGTGGGATTAAGAACCTAGCCCTTCGGCTCGCCCATCGTGCTCATGTCAACGGTCTTTGGCATTTCGCTCGTTTTATTCCCGACCTTGACGCCGGTCACATCATTGTCGGCCATCTTGCCACCAGCCATTTTGCCATTTTTCATCTAATCGTCTTTCATTTTTTTGTCACTTTTTATTTTCCCGTCGCAACCCATAAATGAATTCACCACAGAGACAGAGGTCGCGGAGGAAAGAACGAGAGAAACTGCGTATCAGCTCAATAAGGAACCCTAATCCCTAACCGTGCCAGCAGGAGTCCTTTCCTCTGTGATCTCTGTGCGCTCTGTGGTGAGTCTCGTCTAATGCGCCCCAACTACGGTGATTCCCTGGGCGCGGACCGGTACGGTCCCGCCGATGGGGAGAATTGTAGGGGCAAACGGTTCGGTCAATGTCCCATCCGACATCACCTTAAGCGCGTGGAAGGCGTTGGCCGCGGCGGTTGCAGACGTGCTTGACTGTTCGCCCGAGACGTAAATCCACTGGTCAGAACTGTCAATCACCGTCGAAAAGACGGCGCCCGTGGTGCTTGCCATCACGAAATGTTGGATTTCGGCAGGGTTTATGGGGTCCGTCAAATCGTAAACCGAGACCGAGGTATCGCCAGTATTGGTGACGTAAAGTCGAGTTCCAGCGTGATTGACGATAGCCCAGCAGGGCCCTGACCCGGTGTCTGCCACCGTCCGCACAAACGAGAGTTTACCTTTTTCGTCATAGCGATAGACAGCTACCTCGCTAAGCGGCGTGATATCAACATAGAGGATCGGCAAATCCGGATGGGTGCGCATTCCCAACGGCAGATGCGGCGCCGTTTGTCCGGTGAATACAGAATCCGGCAGTGCCTGAGGCAGATTCTGGCGCAAGCGGCCGTCTTCATCAATTCGGAAGGACTGGAGCAGTCCGCCAAGAAAATCGGCTCCGAACACGAAGGGCCCCTGGGAAGCAATCAGCGCCTGCGAAGGTGAGGTGCCGTAACCAACGGTCACCGTGGTGTTTTCGATGGCGCTCAGGGACCCATTGGGCCACACGCGGAAGGTGGTGTAATTTGGCTGAACCAAGTTGGAATTCTGGGCCGGATCCTGATCCTTGTTGACGACTACAAGGATATCGCCCTTCAAGCCCAGACCTACGGGATCGCTGCCGCCCGAAGGAAAGGGCGAGCCGCTGACGGGTTGCAGGCCGTCAGGGGTGATGTGGAATACGGCTATGGAATTGGAGCCGGAGTTCACGGCGAACAGTAGTGTGCCCTCAGGATTGGCAATCAGGTTTTGGTCGGAGTCGAATGGACCGAGGGCAAAAGTGTGATCGAACACGCCGATTCCACCAGCGGGCGTACTGCCCAGGAAGGTCGGACTTGCGCTGCCGTCATTTTTGAAGGCGAGAATGGAATTGCCGGCGGTGCTGTTGCTTTCCAACCAAATTATGTCCGAACCGCCCGCGCTCCAAGCTGGAGTCCGAACCGCGGCGACCATCGCCAGTGCCGCCAAGAGGATTAGCGACCGCCGCCGAGCGAATTGCGCGACGCCGGATAGAGATACGTTTACTGCTCGAAGCTTCATAGTTTCTCCTTTGTGTTTTGAAGTTTTACAGTTAAAGCCCAAAATACCCGTCGGAACCTCGCTCAGCCCGGTAGATCCAGAACCCGCGCCAGATGATCAGCGCCAACTATGGGTAGTTCACCCATGGGCACCAGCGGTTCTACAGGGGATACTCCGATCTCATCCCCAACCGCTTCACGCGAATTCTCCCTCTACTAGGCTTCGCTTGTTGGTCTTCCCAAGCCCTTCACCTTGGTAATACCAACAACGGGGTCAGATATTCCCAAATGGAGTGAGATTTTTGGTAGCGGGGTGGACCTCACGGGGGCGAAAATTGTAGGAAGCCGCAATTATGTTATTGAAAATAAATGTAGGCGAAATGTTCACCTTCGGGCTTGCCATTATATTGATGAAAATAAAGGGGGGGGAACTGTTGGAGGCGAGGCCGCGAATGGCCCGTCCACATTTCTCATGTTTTTAGCAGCACACGCCATCGCTCTTTCTCCAACCAAAGCTGCGGAAAAAGCCGCCGGCACTCTCCACCCCCGATCCCCGGAGGGGATCTATATAAGTAGCCGGGGGCAACGCCCCCGGAAAGAGTCCCACCAACCGAACCCCACCCCGAAAGGGTCGAATCTGCGTAGTATCACACCAAATTGCGCCCCCCGGCCAGAGGTTGTGCGATGTCTTCAGGGTCGAGAAACGTATGTCACGCTTTCCGGGGGCGTTGCCCCCGGCTACTAACTTGTGCCCTTACAGGGCACGAAGACCCGACGCGTTTTTTCCGCAGCCTGTAAAGCCCCGCCCTTCCAGAGTCGCATTGAGAAATCCGGGCTAAAGGTCAGCGATTGTGCGGTCTTGGCGTTATGATTTTACCTTGCGGTCTGGCAAACATGAATCTGCTTTACCACCGCAGCACCAAACGGGGGTAAGCTAGGCTTCTCTACTGAGAGGCATGTCCAGGGCGCAAAAAGGGAATTTGGACCTGCATTCTTTCGCCGGATGGAATGAAGTGAAAAAGCGAAGTCCGGCCATCGCTTGGCGAGGAAGTCTTGCTATTCTTCTGCTCTTCTCAGTCCACCTGTTGGCCGGCCCCGACAGTGAGAAATGGACGAGCGTTCTGGGCGGCCCCACGTTTGAACAATCCTTCATCAGGCAATCTTCCCGCCTTGAGAACTCGCCGCTCACGCCGGAGAAGATGGCGGATGAGGGCATGGCGTGTGCCGGGTTCGTGAACGCCTATCAGGTATCTCACGCCCCACGCTACCGCCGACGCGCCAGGGAAATCGCGGACTACCTCGTCGCCAATTCAAATCTCGCGGGCGACGGAATCCCCGGGTGGGGGCCAAAACTCGACGAGGGATACGGGTTCTGTCCGGACAAGGATAACTTCCAAGGCAAAAACCTTTGGGATTCAACGCGAGCGCTTGCCTGCCTGCTGAAAGTAAGTGAGATCGAGCCATCCCGCGCCTATGTCGAATTGGCGGAGAGAGTCGTGGATCACTGGCCGAGTGAAGAGAAGCGTCTCGCGGGTGAGGAACCTTACGCTTCGCAGGGCATGCGCTTCTATCGCAAGGAGCCGGAGAGTTGCGCGCGCAAGTACGTGAAGAACACAAACATTGCGATGGGCGAAGTCCTTTTCCGACTGGCCAAGCAAACCGGCGAAAAGCGCTATACCGAGCTCGGGGAACAAGTATTGAACTCCGAGCTCTGGGAAATCCTGACCCGCCGGAATTTCGGTTATCACGGCGCCATGATTTACGTAGAACCCAATGATCCACAGAATCGGGAGGTCCTGAAAAAAGAGCAAAAGAAGGTGGAGAAAGATGCCAAGGGCAATATCGTTTGCCGGGGTGACCCCCCGGACCCCTCCTGCTGGGACCACCTGGCTTTCGAAGCTTACGAACTCTACCAGATCCAGTTGCTCGTCGGGCGGGACTTATCCGATCCGACCGGTAAAATTATGAGCATTTATCGCACCTCTCCCTTGGGGGATACCCAGCGATTCCCCTGGGAGGGAGGCGACTCTCCCACCCAAATTACGGCCTACAACTGCTTTCTACGAAATTCTGGCAAGGACATCTACGGGCAGGAGTGCCGGCGCGCCCTGGAGCACCAGGCCACCGGCTCCATGATCTTTTACTCCCTGATTCCAGATGACCTGGGGCGGTGAGTCGCGGCATTTGAAAAAATCTTTGCCGAGGGGGGACGGCCGACTTCGACAACTCTTCCTGATTGGTTTCGGTAAGATTTCCTTTCACGCCGAAATCCAGCCCACGCGGTGGGCCAGTTGATGAGTGCGCGCGCAGTGACGCAATCGGCTAAGGTGCCTCCAAGTTTTTGCTTTATACGTAGCCCCAAGCCGCCTGGGGTGCACCCTTAATCGAAATGAACTTTTGGGACTTGGGATGGCAAAGTACAGGACCGCATTATTCTTTGTTCAACTTATTTAAGCGAAACGTATGAGCAGGTTTCACTTCGCGCCCTTTGCCGGTTCCGCGATTGCTAGCTTTACAGTGCTAATTTCGTACGGTCCCAGGCGCAGCACTTCCTCCTCTTGCATCGGGCCAACTTCCTCCAACAGATTGGCTGCCCGAAACTTGCGGTCCTGCCCAAGGAACCGCACCCGACTTTCTGCGGTGTCACCGCGGATTTCGAAGACTCGCAGCATGATCGCTCCATCCCCGTCGGCCTTTTTCAGCGCAGTAATCACCAGGTTGTCAGCATCGAGCGAACAGAACGAACGCATGGGCGGGAGCGATTTCTGCGACAGTTCATTGGCCGAACTGACTGGAATCAACGGCGTACTGAACGCCATCCCCGCACGCCATGATCTCGCCGCGGCCCAATCGCCTCTGCCGGATGTAAAGGAGTAATGGAAAACGTATACTTCTGCCGGCGGCGACAGGATTTGAAACGGCCGGCCGCCCCGCACTACATTTACCGGGGTAAAGCGGGTGCCTCTCAGCATGCCCGCCCGGATAGCGCTGTCGCCCACGGTCAGGAATTGATGGTCGGCGCTGACGGTAAACCCCCATTCCCTGGTGCCGGCGAACACCCAGTCCTGGATCTGACGCCATCGCCTCCAAACGTCCTTCGGCACCTCGTCCCCATTGCGCGGTCCCGCATTCGGCATCATATCTTCGGCTGCCACAGATCCGAACGGAGTGCCATTCCGAACTTCCACGTTCGGCTGCTGCAAGGGGAAGACCTGCTCGATGTTCATAGACCTGCCCGGTCTCCAGTCTACACGGTCTTCCAGGTCAACCCTTTTCAGGCCCTGGTACAACGTGACCCGCTGTACGATGGGAATGCCGCCGACATCGCCGGTAATCCGCATGACCGTCTGGACGGGGCCGGTCTCGTCGAGTTCCACGCCGTTGATCACGTTGACGATAGTGCGCCCGGTCGGCGGAATGATACTGAGGTCATCTCCACCCCGCTCTTCCGAAGCCGCAATTTCGATGTCATTCGCAACCATGCGGTTCATTTCCTTATCCCAGATCGCAACTCGGCCGGTGGCCCGGTCCACGCCGACCCGGTAGAACTCGTTTTCCAGCACGTCCGATCCCATAACGTGGGTCGATCGGTTCAAATCGTTGTCGCTTTCCATTTGGGTCTGGGAGGCATAGGGAAATACGTCCGGCTTGTCCGCGGGCACCAGGTAATACGTCTTGTAACCGAGCGATGGTACGCCGCGGGCGATGAATACCAGATCGATGGCGCGCGAAAACCATTCGCTGAATTCTTCCACCTGAAAGGGGATGGATTTCCCCTGCTCATCCAGCAGGCGCATGCCCTTTTTGTAATCCGCAATATCGTTGGACTCGATATCGCCAAAGAGCGTCACGTGCGTTTTGACGATATCGTCTCGGGTCCAACCGAGCGGATTGAAAACCACGACGGGCATACTCCGGGGAAACGGGTGCTGCACGCGCTCGGCGATGTTCCGTAGCGAGTCGCGCAGAATCTGGCCGGCGCGCAATGAGACCCCGTGCGCATAGCCGAGCTTGCGTTCGTCTCCGGCTTCGCCTCCCTGGCCATCGTTGTTGTGGTCCATCGACTTCAACGCGTCCCTCCACAACGAGTCGAATTCCGCGCCCGGATAAGGGGCGTAGCCCAGCGCGTAATTGATGGCGGCGAACTTCTCGGCATTCAAGAGAGTATCGGTGGCGGCCATCACCGGCGGCCAGAGAGGGCTCAGGGAGGTGGTCAGGTTAGCCCAGGAAGAGGGAATCTCGCCGGACAGTTCCGAAATCCCCGCGGTATCCGCTGCCGCGAGGAAAAACTCGTCGGGTGTCGCCAGGCGAAAATGCCGCGGCGCCAGCCGTTGGTTCAGCACGGCCACATTTTCAATGAGCTTCTGGCTCGGCGCCCAAAGGTCCGTGCCCCAGCCCATATACACGGGGCCTGGGGTGGTAGCTTGCACGCTGTCCACGTCGCTCGCAATCGCTGCCAGCCGCGCATCATCCAGGTCCAGGTGCAGGCCAAGGTCTGCGCCCCAGCCATACCCCTTGATGGTATTCCAGGCCAGAATGGCCGATCCATCCGGCGCCTTCCAGCGGAACAACGATCGGTCGGGTGGGCCCATGCGGGTCATGACCATATAAGGCGCTCCGGCTTTTCGGAGTATCTGCGGGTACTGCCGGGTGAAGCCTGGAATGTCCCCGAGGTGTGCCACCTGCGGATCGACTCCGAAAACATCTCGCGCATAGTGCTTTCCCAATACCACGTTCCGCACCAAAGCCTCGCCGCGAGGCAGGTTCTGGTAGATGGCCGCCCACTTAGGTGCGATCTCAATGCGACCCTGCTTGACCAGCCGCTTGAACGCCTCGAGTTCCGGGGAGCCGCGATGGCCGTCCACGAAATCAGCGACGAAATCATCATCTTCCAGGAGAAAGCGAAAGTCCGGGTAACGCTCGGCCAACCCAATCGCCTTGGTGATGATGCGGTTGCCGCGGCTCAGGCATTCCTCTTGCGTGCCGGCCCAATAAAGGTCGAGATGGGAAAACGGTACGATGTAAACTTCGCGTCTTGCGGGGGCTACCTGTTGGGATCTTAGCAAAGTCGGATATAGAGCGAACAGTAAAACAAAGATAATTACAGCCCTCTGTCGCATCGTGCTCCTTTTTATCATCACTTTGGAACGAGTTCCGGCCTGAGCGGTGCACCGGGCGGTGATTCGCGTGTGATAGGGAAGAGCCCGATTCACGTCCCAAACGCCGCAAGAAGTAAAACTGCACATTCGTAGGTCCGCAAATTCGAATTACCTATCCTCTCGCCCCCTTGGGGGAGAGCATCGCGACCGGCGATTTCGCACCACCCTCTCCGCAGGGATGCGAGGGAAGCAAATCCGATTAGTGCCACCATCGACCCTAGAAGTTGGTTGTGAGGCGCAGGGCAAAGCTCCGCGACGGCCCGATGGCGTTGCCCGAAAACAAACCGCCGAAGTCGATAACGTCCAGAACATTGGTCAGGTTTTGTCCGTCAACCTGAAGTCGCATACTCAAACGGTCCGATTTGTAAATATCCGCGCCCGCCGAGGCATTGACCTGGAAGGAGGGATCGATGCGGCCGCGAGGGAAGTCAAGGCGGTTCACAACCTGCTGCCCATATTCGCCGAGCGCCTGAGCATAGGCGCCGTCGAAATCAAACGGAAGGCCAGAGTCATATTGAATGCCGCCCGCGACCCAGATGCGGTGTGCGAGCTGATAGCGAACGCGACCGCGGACGGTGTTGCGCTGATCCTGCGAATCCGGGAAATGCCCGGAGGTGGGGATCGCCGCGTCATCGCCCAAAAAGAGGCCGCCCGTCACGGGGAACCACGCATTGCCGACCGTGTAGGAGTAACTCAAAAAGCCGGAAAACCGCTTCCAATCGGGCAGGTCGATCTTCGCCTCCGCGCCATAAATGATGGCCTTTTGGAAGGCGATCGGAAAGCTGATGGTGGTGTTGTTAATCTGATTGTCGTCGGCGTAGTTGTTGACGTCCCGGCGAAAGTAGTTGGCGTCCAGCTTGAACTTCTTGAAGAAGGCCTTGGTGACGCCCCCTTCGTAGTAGTTTCCTTCCGAAGGCTGGACCGGTAATTGCAAGGAGATCGTGTCCAGGGCCGTGGTTGCCGTTGAACTCGAAAGCAGGATGTTCTCGAAAGAGGGCGTCTCGAAGACTCGGTCGTAGGAAAAATGCAACACGAAGTCGGCGGAGGGGAAATAGCGCGCCATCGAGAAACGCGGGTCCACGGCCTGACGGTTCAACAAGAGCTGATAATGGTCCCAACGCAGCCCGGCGCTGAGGGTCCAATTTCCCAGGCTGATAAGGTCCTGCACAAATGCCGATTGTTCAAGGTCCGGGCGATTCGCCGCGAAGACGAAAGTAAGGGGCGTGCCCGGATCAAATTGGCTCGTATCCATAGAAATATTGGGAATGATGTAGCTGAAGTTCTCATGCAAGAAAATGTTGTCTGATTCCGTGCCCGCTTTCCATTCATGGTGGCCGCGGTGAAGGGTGATAGTTCCCTTGAAATATCCCTCGCGAAACCCATTGCGCTGGAAAACCTGTATGGGAGTTGAATCCGCGTTGGACCAGAAACCATTCTCATTGTTGCGCACCATGCCATGAAAACTGGCCACGACGTCGGGCGAAAATGTATGCTGGTAGGAGACGGTTCCCATCGTTTCGAAGTTGTCGGCGTTTTGCCGCTGGCACGGCGGCCCCGAAGTCTGTCCTGTCGAATAGCACCATGTTTGTTGCACCTGTTCGTTCGGAAGGTCGTAGCGAGAGAACTCGTGCCGGACGACAAGATTAAGGCGATCCTTGGGCGTGAAGTCGCTTTCATAGTGGACAGAGAAGTCCCCGGCGGTCCCCGTATTCGTGTAGTTCTCAGGAACCACGGGGTTCAGATAGTGGCTGGTCATATCGCCGCTGGCGCTGGCGCCGAAGGTATTCTTACCCCATACATATTGTGCCTGGGCGAAAGCGCCCGCAGTGCCAAAGCTGCCGCCGGAAAGCACCACCTGGCCGTGAAAGCCTGGCTGTGAATCTTGCAGCGTATTAATCTCGACCACCCCCCCCATCTTGCGGCCATACTCTGCGGGAAAGCCGGCGGTATAGATGCTCATTGATTGCACGTCGTCCGCTTCAATCTCCGGGCCGAAGCTGGGCGAACGATTATCGGTCAGGGGGACGCCATCAACCACAAACTGCGTCTGATACTCCGAACCGCGCGGATGCAAGACCGCATTGCCTTCATAGAGCCAGCCGGGTTGCGAATTCACCAAATCCTGCAAGGAACGGCCCGGCAATGAGCTGATCCGGTTTTGCACGAAGTCGGAACCGATCTGGCTAACGGCGCCGGCTTGATCGGGGTCCATCAACGTGCCAGCCGCACTGATAGTTACAGATTGATTCACCGTAGGCAGTTTGAGTTGGATAGTGTGTTCCGTGGGAAGGGAGGAACGAATCGAGACAGATGCGGATGCGGCGGCAAAACCCGGCTGCACAATTTCGAGCCGATAGATGCCATAAGGCAGGCGCTGAACGTCGAGGGCACCCTGATCGCTGGTCGCCAGAGCCTTTCGATACTGATTCGCCTCGCTGATGATGTGAACGGTTGTCTTCACACCCAGTCCGGACGGATCGGTCACTCTGAGGCGCAATTCCCCTCTATTGCTCTGGCCGAAGATCGGCAGGACGCTGATAAAATAAAGAACTGCAAGTCTCTTCATTAAAGAGGCGGCCTCCCTAGTTGGCGCACGCGCGACGGAAAGCGATCCCGATGCGGAGGTGAAAAAAACCGTATTCGCGCTGACGTGACTCCCCTTAACCCGGTTGTTCCCCTGCCGATCGAAGCCGCTCAGAGCTTACCAGCGGAACCGCGCCAACATCAAATCATTCAACGGGCACGAGGTTCTTGGTGACCACGCCGCGGGGGTTATTGTTTGGCTGGATCTAAAGGAACTTCGAATACAACTTCTGGTTTTAAAAACTCTGTAAAAAATTCCTTGACTTAGTCGGTAGAATTACGTTACATACCTTGCAAGGTACCAGAGGCAAGGCGGATAAGATGTTGGTTACGCGTTATGAATTGTGACTCGTTGGGCAATTGCGGGCTTGAACGGTATGACTGAAGCTGAATTTCAAGCTCATTGAACCAAATGGCAAATAGGGGCTTGGCCTGAGCGCTGTCCGGAACTCGATAAGGGAAAGTTTGTGCCCAGGACAATACGTTTATTTATTTGACTTCAACGGGCGCATGCACATTGGGCAGAACCTTGTGCGTGTCGTGAACACCTAAGCCAAGGGCAATCTTTGTCAATAAGCTAAAGTTTGGTGAAGTTTGTTGGTGTTCTATCATGGTATCCCTCAGCGGGGGATGGGGGCAAGGGGGCTGGCCGGGGAGAGAGTCCTGCGCACCGCGGCCACGTTGCGGTATGGGTCTGTCCTGGTTCCTTCATTTCACCCCACTCAATTTGGGCCGCTGGGCCGTTACCTATGAGGGCCGTGATCTATTGCGAGTCTCGAATCCGGCATACCGAATGGCCTGTCGTAAATTCTTAGCGAGGTAAGGTTCAGGCCTTCTGGCAGCAGATGGGCAGGAAAAAAGAGAGAACCTGAAGCGGTTTCTAGCGCATCAAAATGCCGTCGAGGAACAGAAACGAAGAACGGTTTGCCTCCAGACTGGGTGAACCAAATGGCTTTGCTTACCCTCCCTAGCGTGGGGGAGGGCTTGGGAGTTCGTCGGGTCTCCAATCAGAGAAGAGAGAGGAGATTTCTATGAACCGCTGGACATCCAGCAGAAGCTTTAGATTTGCGATTAGCGTCGTTCTCTTCCTCACAAGCATCTGCTTTGCGAGCAGGCTTGCGAATGCTCAAACCGTCGATGGCGTATTTCATGGAACCGTTACCGACAGCACTGGCGCAGTCCTGCCAGGGACCACCGTCGAGGTTAAGAATATCGGTACAAACTTGGTTCGCCAAGCGATCACCACGGATGTAGGTTTCTACACCATCACCCAGTTGCCTCCGGGGCATTACACAATCACTGCCTCGAAGCAGGGATTTGAGACCGCCCGGCAGGCCGAGATCGAACTGCAAGTTAATCAGGACACAGAGTTGAACTTCTCGCTGCAAGTGGGGGCGATGAACACGGAAGTTAATGTGACGGCGGCGGCACCTGTCCTGCAAACGGCAAGCGCCACCCTCGGCCAGGTGATCGGGGCGCAGCAGGTGGTTGACCTGCCACTGAACGGACGCCAATTCACCCAAATGGTGCTATTGACGCCGGGTGCGTCTCCGAAGGAAAGCGGCCAACAATCGGCGTTCACCATTCCCATAGGTGGCGGCGGGCTCAGCCCGTCAGTTAATGGGAACCGGGGCCAGGAGAACAACTTCACCCTGGACGGCGTGCTGAACAATGCGATTTTCACCGATGTCTGGGCCATCAGCCCCCCTCCTGATGCCATTCAGGAGTTCAACGTGCAGTCTCACATTACCGACGCCCAGTTCAGTATTTCGTCGGGCGCCAACATCAACGTGGTCACCAAATCCGGCACCAATCAGTTTCACGGAGCCGTTTGGGAGTTTCTCCGCAACGACGATCTGGATTCCGCGAATTTCTTTGACAACTATTTCAATGAGACCAAGCCGCCTTTCCGGCAGAACCAGTTTGGCGTATATCTGGGCGGCCCTCTGGTAATCCCGCATCTTTACGACGGGCGGGAGAAGAAGACCTACGTCTCCGGCTACTATGAGGGTTTCCGCTCCTCCGAGGGTTTCACGGAGACGAATAATGTCCCGAATGCGGCTGAACTGGCAGGCAATTTTGGGGACTTGCTCACCCCGAACAGTCAATATCCGAATGCGGGAACTCCCACGGGCAACATCGACCCGCTAGGCCGCGCCGTTCTTTACGGCCAGATCTATAACCCTTACAGCACACGGCAGGTGACTGCGGGCCAGGTTGACCCTACCACGGGCTTGACGGCCTTAAGCTCCGGCTTGGTTAGGGATCCCTACGCCGCCAACCAGATCACCCAGGCTCCGAATCCGCAGGCTTTGGCCTACCTCAAGGCTTTCTACCCCTTGCCAAACCTGAACGTGGCGCCCAACGTTTTTCCCAATTGGGCCGGCCCCAGCAATCAGGTCATTTCGAACGACCAGTTCGGCATCAAGCTTGACCACACCTTTGGCAACAATGACAACCTGTATGGCAACGTCTATTACACTGAGCCCGCCGAAACCGAGCCCACCGCAACGTTGTTGGGTGCAGGCGTTGTTATCAACCATGCCAGGGTCGTCGCCGTGGGCTATACCCATCTGTTCAGCCCCACCTTGCTGGGTTCCTTCCACTACGGCTACAATTACACTGATTTCTTCGATAACAACGTGCCGGGCGGCCTGGCCCTGTTGAATGCCACCGGCCAGGCAGGCTTTGAACCGGTTCGCGACGGCGAGCCGGAGGTTCCCCAGATCGGTCTGTCACCTCGACTTGGGGGCACGGGCCAGTTCGCCATTCCGCTGGGCCCCATTCGCTCCCACCAGTTCAGTGCCGACATCCAGAAGATCTCGGGGTCCCACACCTTCAGCGTGGGCGCCATGCTCTTCCACATCCATAGCTTTGACGACGGTTGGGGCAGTACGATCGGGTTTGACCAGTTTGCCACCAGCGCCACTTATGGCGTTGGCCTCAACGACTCGAACACGGGAGATGGTTTGGCCAGTATGCTCCTGAATTTGCCTGCGAGTCTTTTCGGCTTCGTGGGCAACACCGCAGCTAATGACAGGACGAACTGGAAAGCGGGCTACCTACAGGACAAATGGCAGGCGTCGAAGAAGTTGACCATTTCGGTAGGCATTCGGTACGACATCGTGCCTCCCGCCACCTACAAGAATAACCAAGTCTCGGGCTGGAATCCTGCGTGTCCCATACCCCCAGCCGGTACCTTTACCGGAAGCAACGGTCCAGCGAATACCATTCAGTTTGAGAACGCTTGTTTCCTGATTCCGATTCCATTCCCGACGCCTAACCCCCCTGCGCCGGCTGCACCCACCAGCCCTTCCTGGCCGATTCCCAACGTCCGGAAGACCTATTTCGATCCCAAATATAACGGGTTTCAGCCACGGCTTGGGATTACCTACAGCGTCAACCAGAAGACCGTCGTCCGGGCGGCATTCGCGGTGTTCGACGACCACAATAACTCCTTGGTTCAGGAGTCCCAGGACCCACGGATCGCCTGGCCGTTTGGCGCCGGCATCAGCTTCGGCGGTTTGAACCATGGACTGGTCAATTGCTCCGCGCCGAGTCTTAATGCCTCCCAAGCCTGCTTTAACAACGAGCCGTCAGCCAGCCAGTTCCTGCCACCCGTCAGTTACAGCCCCGCCTTCGCATTCGGAGCGGCCACAACTCTGAAGATTCCCTATGCAGGGGAGTACAATTTTGATGTGGAGCGGCAAATAGCGCCCAATCTGACCGCTACCGTAAGCTATGTGGGGTCGCAATCGCGGCACCTGTTCATCCAGGATATGTACAACGCGCCGCTCCCTCAGGATATGGGGCCCGGTCCGGTGGCGCCGCGGACGCCTTTCCCCTTCATTGGACAATTCCCCTGGGACACCAACTCCGGGGTAGCCAGCTACAACGCGCTCCAGGCCAAAGTGCAGAAGCGCTTCTCCCAGGGACTGACCTTCCTCGCTTCCTATACATATTCGAAATGCCTGTCCATCCAGGACGAAGGCCAGTCGGGCAGCATCCAGAACCCCTACGACTGGAGCGCCGACAAGGGTGACTGCGACTATAACTTCCCCCACATCTTTGTGTTCAGTTACGCCTATCAGTTGCCGTTGGGGAAGGGCGAACATTTCGGCAATAACATGAGTGGAGTCGAGAATAACATCCTGGGCGGTTGGCAAATTAGCGGCATCACCACAGCAGAGGCCGGATCGCCGTTCACGGCTACCGCTAACGCCAGCGACATTGCCAACATCAACCCCTCCAGCGAAACCGAGCGCGCGAACACAACCGGACAACCGCTCCTCCCCTCGGGATTCAAGCAGACGGTTCAGGCTTGGTACAATCCGGCGGCCTACGTAACCCCGCCGTCCTTCACATTCGGTGATGTGGGTCGCAATACCTTGAGAGGACCTGCAAACTACAACTTTGACTTCGCCTTGCTGAAGAATTTCCGCGTCTCGGAGTCCACACACCTTCAATTCCGTTCGGAGTTCTTCAATATTTTCAACAAGCCTAATTTCGGGCCTCCGGGAGGTAGCTCGAGCGGGGGCTTCTCCACGCTGGGAGGTGAGTCTGGCGACGCCGTCAACGGCACAAACTTCATGCACATTTTCACCGCCGCGGCGGCAAGGGAGATCCAGTTCTCTCTCAAGTTCCTGTGGTGAGTAACGGGTATCTACTGTGCCTCGAAAGGCGACCGCGCTTTTCGAGACTGAAGATCTGATGGTAACGAAGGATCTCGTGGAGGAGGGACTCCCTCCCAGCGAGATCCTTCGCTTTTTGCTAACCGTGAGTTCCATCCCGCCCGCGCAATCAAAAGCGTCGGAATTTACCGTCGGCCTAACCCGAATTTCTCATCACGGATCTGGAAGGGCGGGGCTTTAGCCCCGCCGTTACAAGGCGTTTCTGATTATTTTTGTGCCCCGCGCCCCTCACAGCTTGTAGCCGCAAGCTGTGAGGGGCGCGGGACGAATAGAGGATGGGCGGCGATTTTGGCGGGGCTGAAGCCCCGCCCTTCCGGCACCGTCCGTCCAAGCGTGATGAGAAATGCCGGCTACGGATCGCCGGGCCTTGTTTTTAGGGCGACCCGAAGTTAAATTGTCAGGTCATATGGGCGGTCTGAAGAAGTTGGAAACAAGGGGCGCCACCCTTTGTGTCTGTGCATGCTTTGTCGTCCTGATGGTTTCGCTTCCTCAGGTGGCGTGGGTCGCAGCATCCACCCAGACAATTGACAAAGCGGACGGGCAGCAGGAGCCGGCAGCTCGTGAGGGTGTGCAGGCTGCCTATCAGCGGGGGATGGAACTGCTGCAAGCGAAGCATTACGCGGATGCGCTCGAACAGTTTCGATTTGTCTCAAAGCACGCTCCGCAGAGCCCCCAAGGCCCGAACGGCGAGGGAATTGCGCTCGTTCTGATGGGCAAGCCCCAGGAGGCCATCGAAGCCCTTAAGCGAGCCCTCGCGTTGGATTCGGCATTTTGGGTGGCGCAGAGAGAGTTGGGAATCGTTTACTGGAGCCAAAACCTCAAGCAGCAGGCCGCCCAGCAGCTTGAGCCCGTCATCGCGCTTCATCCCGACGATGGAGCCGTCAACGTCATTCTTGCCCAATACACGTTCGAACGCGGGGATTATGGGCAGTCGCTTGTCTACTTGTCCCGCGTGCCGGCCCAAGTCGCGGCGGACACACGCCTGTCCCTGATGGCAGCCGAGGCACAATTGAAAACCGGGCAATCCGCCGGGGCCGGTGAAACCCTCCAACGCTTGGTCGGGCGCACGGGACTGACCAACGAGGAGAGTTTCGAACTTGCATGGCTGCTAGGGCGAGCACAGCTCTTCCAGCCTGCAATCGAGGTGTTCGGCCAGTTACCGGCCGACTATCCGGATGAGTTCCGTCACAGCTATGGGCTGGCACTCGCTTACTTTGGCGCCGCGCAGTATGACCACTGTGTGTCCACGCTGAATGCGCTGCTGGCGCACGGGAACACGCACCCAGAAGTTTTTGGATTGCTGGGCGTCGCCGAAGAGAAATCTGGGCATACGAAGGAAGCATACGATGACTTCCGCCGCGGTATTCTGACCAACCCCACCGACGCGCAGAACTATTTAAACATCGCATCCCTGGCCTGCGGACACCGGAGCTACGAATTGGCCGTTGAGATTCTGACCTCGGGGATCGAGCGCATCCCGAAGTCTCATGAATTGTCTTTGAGTCGCGGAATCGCCTACACATTAGGAGGCCAATTCGCTCTAGCGCAGCAGGACTACAATCGTGCCATCGAGCTGGCGCCATCCGATGCCGGCGGTTACCTGGCATTGGGACTTTCACAGCTTGAGGCCGGCGACCTGGATCAGGCCATCCACTCTTTTGAAGAGTCGTCGGCGCGGGACGGCAAGAACGCGGTTCCTTATTATCTAGTTGCGGAGGCCCTGATCCAGAAGGGCGTTTCTCCGGGGACACCGGCCTTCGATCAAGCGAAACAAGCCGCCGATGCGGCAATAACGCAGGATCCTGGTTTCGCCTATGCCTATCGAGATCGGGCCAAGCTCGAACTCCATGCCAAGGAAACGGATCGGGCCATCATCGACCTGGAGCGCGCACGGGCAGCCGATCCGAAGTCGAGTTCTATCGCCTATCTGCTGGGCCAAGCCTACCAGCAGAAAGGTCGGGCGTCCGAGGCCAGCAAGTTGTTTGCTCAGGTCCCGGAAGCGCTCGAGCGGGAGAACCGCGAGTATCAGCGCGACTTTTTAACTCAGGCGTTGATGATCATTTCAAAAGGCGATCACTGGGGCGCGGAATGATCGGAAGCTCGCGGTCTGCGGCCGGATATGCCGTGGTTAAAATTACCGCACTGACCTTCCTGCTTGCCGTCGGGGAGGCGGGTGTGCAGTTTGCGGCGACCCCTCAAGGATCGTCTTGTGCCTCGTCCCTCGATAAGGGGAAAGCCCTGGTCGGCCAGCGTCAGCTCCGGCAGGCTGAGGCGCTACTCGCCAGTGCGACCACGGCGTGCCCCAATGTGGCCGAGATCTTCGCTACGCTCGGCTTGGCCTACGATTTTGATAGCCATCCCACCGAAGCGCAGGCAGCCTACCGCAAGGCAATCATGATCAATCCAGAGAGTGCAGGCTTTCACAACAATCTTGCCGCCAGTCTCGTCCGCTCGGGAAATCAGGCGGCCGGAATCAGCGAGTTTCGCACGGCTCTTGCCCTCGAGCCGGCAAACCAGACCGCCAACATGAATCTCGGGGGCCTTTACCTGGCGAACAAGCAGTTCAAGGCGGCTCTGCACTGTTTCCAGGCAGCGCATGTGGAGCGATCGCAGGATACTGTGGCTCTCCTGGAGTTGACCGGCGCGTATTTCGGCGCTGGAAACGCGCGGGCGGCCCGCGACACGGCAGACCGGCTCGCGAAAATCCCAGGCCTTGAGCCGGCCGTACATTTTTCGTTGGGTTTACAACTGGCTGCGCATGGCGAATTCGAACGGGCGGCACAGCAGTTTGCTGCGATCCCGGCTTCCGACCGGGACGTTGCCACAGACCTCAACCTCGGCATGGCCTACTCGGAATTGAGAAGATTTCAGGAGGCGCGGGAGGCATACGATAACGTGCTTCGCCGGGACCCCTCGAGCCCTGACGCCTTTTTGCACATTGGGCTTGACGCCGCTGCCACGGGAAATGACAGCGCCGCGCTTGACTGGATTACGCAGGCCCATACCAAAGCTCCAGACCGCCCCGATATTTCATGCGCGCTGGCGCGGGGGTTGATTCGCTCCGGGAACTTTGAACGAGCTCGTGATCTGCTCGCGTCCGCACTGGCCGGCCACCCCAATGATCCAGACCTGCGTGAGGCGCAGGGAGATCTCCATCTTCAAGAAGGCCGCCCCCAGGAGGCGGTGGGGGCTTATCTCCACATCCTCAAATCAGAACCTCGACGGGTGAGCGCGCGGCTCTCACTTGCATCAGCATATGAACGCTTGGGGCAGAATGACAAGGCCACGAGCGAACTGCAGCAGGTTCTTCGCGATGACCCCCAAAATGCCGCAGCCATGGCGAACCTGGGGCACCTGGCGCTTCAGGCGGGTCAGCAGGATGCCGCCCAAAAATGGATCAACCAGGCCCTTGCGGCAGACGCCACCAACGCCATGGCAAGTGAAGACAAGGCCGTGCTTTTGGAACGAGAGGGCAAGCCGGCCCAGGCGGAGGTGATACTTCAAAGGCTGGCGAAGTTCGACCCCAAAAACCCACAAATCCATTACTTGCTGAGCCGTGCCCTCGCCCAACTCCAGCGACCCGACGAAGCCAAGGCCGAATTCGAGCTCTCGCAGAAGCTAAAGGCGTCACCGAATCGACACGGCGAGTAAAGCTTAATGGTTCGGGCGCCACGGAAGCGAGGAGCTTCGATGCTCTACCCCATCTCCGGCGTGCGCAATGTCATCACAGGACGGGACCCTTCGGAGGGTGTTGAGTTCGCCAGTGGGAGAACATGGAAATGGGTCGAGAATTATTTGCGTTGAGCCCTGGTAGGGGCGACATCATCACCACGGATCGAGCGGGATTCTGATGTCGCCACGGCCGTGGCTCACGATCTATTCTGCGCTGTGCGATCCCACGGCTGTCCCCCGTGGGCCACAGGATATCGCCGCTAACGCAGTTTCGGTTGAACAAAACCACCGAATGGCCGCTATACGCAAGTTGGACGGGGGCGGAAGGCCAAGCACGAAGTCTTCTCCCGCTCTCCTCTGCATTGCAATGCCGTAAGTTTTTTCGGCAAGGGTTTATGGCCGTCCGGCCATTTACCTTCGCCTCTTGCCCCTTTGCCTTTTGATTTTCATTTGCGACTGCTTCCTGGAATACTTGCTTGGGCCTAACACCCCGAAGCAGGCGGGTGAATGTCACCAGGCGGCAGGAAAATGGAAATAGATATTCCGGCTGATATACATTAAAATCTAGGCGCGAAGGCTATTCATTCGGGGGGCCCGCACCCTGCGGAAATCGTTGCAGCGTTTGGATGCTCCCCAGATTCATCCCCGGCCTCGTACCGCCCACAGGAGTCACTGCTATGACATCACAAGAAAGAGTTATAACGGCATGTAATCACCGCGACCCGGATCGTATACCCATCGACCTTTCCGGGCACCGTTCATCGGGAATTGCCGCCATTGCCTATGCCAAACTTCGAGACTACCTGAGACTCCCCAAGAAAGCTATTCGCGTTTATGACCCGATACAGCAATTGGCCATTATTGACGATGACGTTTTAGACCGGTTCGGCGTGGACGTCATCGACCTGGGGCGCGGCTTCGCGCTGGATGAGGCCAGTTGGTCTGACTGGACTCTTCCGGACGGTACACCCTGCAAGATGCCGGCATGGGCGTTGCCCGAACGCGAGAATGGAAAGTGGGTTTTTCACTCCAAGAGCGGTCGAGTGATTGCCCACATGCCCGCGGGGGCGCTCTATTTCGAGCAAACCTATTTCCCGCTGGTCGATCCGGATGGCCCGAAGACGATCCCCGAAGCCATGCAGGAATCCATGTGGCACTCCGTCGCCGCTCCTCCCGGCCCCTGGGTTAACGCCGCGCAACTTAAAGAGGGAGCCGCGCAACTGCGGAAGAAATCCAGCAGGGCAATCGTGGGCGCCTTTGGGGGAAATCTGCTGGAAGCGGGACAATTTTTGTTTCGCAACGATAATTTCTTCATGCTACTCGGCGCGGAGCCGGAACGGGCCCACAAGTTTCTCGACGACCTGGTGGCGGTACATATGGTAAACCTGGAGAGCTTCCTTGGCGCTGTCGGCGATAGCATCGATATCATCGGCTTTGGCGACGACCTGGGAATGCAGAGCGGGCCGCAAATCTCGCCCCGCATGTACCGCGAGTTCTTCAAGCCGCGGCACCAGGCGATGTGGCGGCGGGCCAAGCAACTCGCGGACGTTAAGGTGATGCTCCATTGCTGCGGAGGCGTTCGAGAGTTGCTACCCGATCTCATCGATGCGGGCTTGGAAATCATCAACCCCGTGCAAGTATCTTGCGCCGGCATGAACGCCGGAGAGCTAAAAACGGAGTTTGGAAAGGATATCGTATTTTGGGGAGGTGGTTGTGACACGCAGACGATCCTTCCGGATGCGACACCGGACGAAGTGCGCCGGCACGTCCGAAAGCAGATCGCGGCCCTGAGTCCCCATGGCGGCTTCGTCTTCCAGCAGGTCCACAACACCCTCGCCAACGTTCCTCCCGCGAATATCGTGGCGATGTATGAGGCGGTGCAGGATTGGGCGCTAGCCGCTTAAGAGCCTGCGGTGACGCTATACCCGGGTGTCCGGGGGGCGGCCCGCAAGCTCGATTTCTCAAGGCCCGATGTGAAGCATGATCCTGATGAGGACGCGGCTTTTACGTTGCCAGATCTTGATTCGAATAATCGCCGTGTTTCCGGGCGAGGTCCATGCCGACAGTACGCTGCACAGGATGGTAAGCCACGATGCCGATTTCCACCCGAGCATCAAGATAATCGTAGACTCGTCCGGAGTAGTGTTGGAACACCGGCAGATGGTTTGCTTTGATGCAGTCCATGATCTTTTTGAGTCCAGGCTTGTAGATCGCCTTGAACTGCTGGGGTCTAAGGAGGCCGTGGGCGCTGGCGCCATAGTCAACCAAAAGGACCATCGCATCGACCCCTGTCTTGGCCATGCGATCGATCGCTCTCACGTCGAAGTCCACGGCGATCTCCACCAGTTCTTCGAGAAATCCGGGATCTTCGTAAAGGCTCACGCAGAGGGTCTTATACTCCATCAGGAACCAAGAGACCGCCAACGGTCCATTCACCCCACCCAGAACGGCTACCGCCTTCTCACCCAGTTCTGTGTTCATCGCCACCGCCGTGGTGGTTATCTTTTGAAGGCGAAAACATAAAGTTGCAATCAGCGCCACGCCACCCCCCCCGTTGACTGAGGAGGGGAGTATTCTGATGGCAGGCTGGTGTAGTGTTGCAGAAGGGTAATGATAAGGTCCGTCGATAGCGGGGGGAACCGCCGTCCACAACCTTGACGGAGCCTTGGGCGATTCCCTTTGAGGCGACACTTCTGTTAGAATCCGGGCAACACTAGGGTTCCGTTGTGCCGGGGAAGTGGCTGGTCCTTGACCCGCTTCCCTTCTCCCTTGACGTCTTGTTGAGGGGGTACCACGGCTGTGGCGCGGGTAGGACCATCCGCGCTCGCCGTCACGGTGAGATATTTCGTGCTCGTGGGCTCTTTCTGCAGAATAAACAGCAAGCGTATCGGTCCAATGCATCGGGGGCGGTTCATCCTTACATTTGCGCTTGCGAGCAAACTCCGCACCGCCGAGGCGCTAAGACGCAGAAGAGGTGTCAGATGTTAGGTCCTTACTGGCCTTTGGCACCTGGAACCTAACACCTCCTTTGATCTGCGCCTCTGCGCCTTTGAGGTGAGAAAGATCTCAGGCCTTCGCACCAGAGAATGATGATTGGGAGGACCGAATGACCATGAACAAAACTACTGTGCTCGTGATTGACAACCCCCAGGCTGACTATCTGGAGCCGCTTCGGCGGCTGCCGGAATCAGTGAAAATCACCATCAGTGACCAGTTGGAGGTCTTGCAAGGTTCAGTCCCGGAAGCGGATGTTATCTTGACTATCGCTGATCCGAAACTGCTGCGAGCCATCTTTCCAAAGGCGGCTCGCCTGCGGTGGTTGCATTCGTTTTCTGCCGGCGTCGAGAGCGTCCTTTTCCCGGAACTGGTAGCGAGCCCAGTGGTATTGACCAACGCGCGCGGTGTTTTCAAGAAATCCCTGGCGGAGTTTGTGATCACCAGCGCGCTGTATTTCGCCAAAGATTTGCGGCGCATGGTGAGCAACCAGGAAGCGGGCGTGTGGGGGCAGTACGACGTGGAGGTGATTCAGGGTAAGGTCATGGGGATTATCGGATACGGCGAGACTGGCCGCGCCTGTGCGGAACTGGCTCGGCCATTCGGGATGACCCTGTTTGGCCTGCGGCGGCGGCCCGAGTTTTCCCAGGGCGACCCGCTGCTGGACCGTGTTTTCGGTACGGAGGATCTTCTGGAGATGGTTGCACTATCAGACTACGTGGTGCTGGCTGCACCCGCCACGCACGCGACCCGCAAATTGATGGGCGAGACAGAGATCAACGCGATGAAGCCCCAGGCGGTTTTGATCAATGTGGGTAGGGGTTTGTCCGTTGACGATGCCGCACTCATCCGGGCGCTCGAGGGAAATCGAATTCGCGGCGCGGCGTTGGACGTCTTTGAGACCGAGCCCCTCCCCCCCGGTCACCCCTTATTTGGAGTGAAAAACCTACTGCTTTCCCCGCATATTGCCGACCACACTCCCGGCTGGCAAGGCTTGTCGCTGCAATTCTTCCTCGACAATCTGGAAAGATTTGAAAAGGGACTTCCGCTCCAAAACGTCGTCGATAAACACGCGGGGTACTGAGGCTCATCAATTGCAATTTCCCCGACCGCCGACTAGAATCGACAATGAGGTGAAAAATGGAAAACGATGTCCTGCGGATTGCGGGAAGGGATTTTCACTCGCGCCTGATTGTGGGCACGGGAAAGTATCGCAGCTTTCAGGAGATGGCGCGGGCGCACGAGGCTTCCGGGGCAGAGATCGTAACCGTCGCGGTGCGCCGCGTGAACTTGACCGACCGCAGCAAAGAGTCCATGCTGGATTATATCGACCGCAATAAACTTTTCATTCTTCCTAATACCGCGGGTTGCTACTCCGCCGACGAGGCCATCCGCACCGCACGGCTGGCGCGGGAGGTGGGGCTTTCCAACTGGATCAAGCTGGAAGTGATTGGCGATGAAAAGACCCTGTTCCCGGACAACTTCGAGCTGGTCAAAGCCACCGAGGTGCTCGCCAAAGAAGGGTTTGTGGTGATGCCTTATACCAACGATGATCTGATTTCCGCCCGGCGCTTGATCGACGCGGGCGCGGCCGTGGTGATGCCGCTGGGCGCGCCCATCGGTTCCGGGATGGGCATTCAAAATCCCACCAACATCCGCATCCTGCGCGAAATGATTACGCAGGTTCCCTTAATTATCGATGCGGGTGTGGGCACCGCCTCCGACGCCGCCATCGCCATGGAACTGGGCGCGGACGCGGTGCTGATGAACACCGGCATCGCCGGTGCGCAGGACACGGTGCTGATGGCCCAAGCCATGAAGAACGCGGTGCTGGCCGGCCGCCAGGCATTCCTTGCCGGCCGCATGCCGAAGAAGCTTTACGCCACGGCATCCAGCCCGCTTCAAGGAGTGGTAGGGTAGGGCGGGGAATGTTGTAGGGGCGGTTCGCGAACCGCCCCTATCTCCTAATTCGCTCTCATCCCACCGGCGCGGGCCTATTTCTTCTGCAACTCGCCGATTGTGGCCAGCACCTCATCGCTGTGCTCTTGAGGCTTTACACCGGTCCACACCTTAGCAATTTTGCCCGTCGGGTCAATCAGGAAAGTGTTGCGCGTGGCCATCCCCCGGTCGTTCAGCGAGCCGTATTCGGCCACAACTTTCTTCTCGGTATCCGCCAGCAGTTTGAAAGTCAGGCTCTGTTTCGTGCAAAAGTCCTGGTGGCTCGCGCTGGAGTCCACACTCACGCCAACAATCACTGCGTTCTTTTCTTGGTATTTCGAAAGGTCACGCTGAAAGTTGTGTGCCTCGATCGTGCAGCCCGGCGTGTTGTCCTTGGGATAAAAGTAAAGCACTACCCACTTGCCCCGAAAATCTTTCAAGCTCACTTCACTCCCGTCCTGCGACGGCAGAGTCACGCCGGGGGCCTGCTGCCCAGCCTGGGGAAGATCGTCGCCCTTGGCCAGCGAAAATGCAAACCCGGCGCACATTACGGTGAAAGTGATGAGTCGTGCGATGTGATCCACGTTCATAATTTGTGACCTCCTCAGCCCTTGCAAATAACATACACGTTTTCGGGCGGCCTCGCAACCGGGCAAGATTGACCCTGATCCGCACGTAATTTTGTGAACGGGCGAAAAAATCTTATCGCGAGTGCATTTTTCTCTTGACATGTTATAGACAATATGTATATATTATGTCTATGTCTGCACGCATCCCAACGC
>JBEKQO010000052.1:0-58643 GCA_049519635.1 Terriglobia bacterium
TCTTCCACCGGTTCCCCGGCCGGAAGTGATTCACTCGCAGATTTGAAGGCACGGTCCTGGTGCAACCGCTCGCGCAGCTTCATGCGAGCTTTATGAAGCTGTGACTTGGAATTTCCCACCGAGCATTTCATAATCTCCGCGATCTCATTGTGCTCGTAGCCTTCCACGTCGTGCAGCACAAAGACCGCGCGGTAGCCCGGGGGCAAATCGGCTATGGCCTTCTGTAGGCCGATGCGGTCAATCGAGCCGGTCAGCCGCCGGTCATCACTGCCGTAGTCGCGTTTGACCGGCTCGTCTTGCGAAGTATCCATTTCGTCGAGCGAAATCTGTTGCAGTCCCTTCTTGCGCAAGTGCATCAGGACCACGTTCACCGCCAACCGGTGAAGCCATGTCGAGAAGGCTGACTCACCGCGGAAAGTGGAAATCTTGCGAAAGAGCTGGAGAAATGCCTCCTGCGTTAGATCTTCCGCTTCCGCTGTGTTACCCGTCATGCGCAGGCACAACGAGTAGACTCGCCGTTTGTGAGCCTCGAAGAGCGCCGCAAACGCCTCTTCCTCACCTCGCTGTGCGCGCGCAATGAGCTGAGCTTCAGTCGCAGCCTTCGGTGCCGGTGTCTTGTTTGTGCTCAATAAATTTCACTACCGGCCGCACCTCAACTCGCTTGGTGAGATGCGGGGCAAGATTTTCGAGTTGTATTCTTCTCGACGATTCCCCCGGTCCAGTGTTTACCCGTTGGCAGCCGACCGCTCCCCTATTGACCCCCCCCGCCAGGGATGCGGATGACCGCCTTTCCCACCCCTATGTTCCCCGAAGTGTCGGAGGCACGCAGGGCCAGGATGTGCTCCCCCGGCGCCAGGTGGGTTAGCTTTAGGGTAAACGTCTCCTTACGTGAATCCACAATGCCATCATCGGAGAGGGTTTCGTGCCAATCCTGTCCGTCCAGGGAGGTCTCCGCGCTCCTTAAGGGAGACGTGCTGTCCTCAGCGGAGAACTGCACTTCTGCCGCAAAACCGGTGACAACCTGCTTAAGAACTTCAACGTCCGGGGGCGTATTATCAACCCAGAAGGGCGCGCTGAGCAGTTCAGCCTTTCTCTCCAAATTAGGAGGATTGGACTCCTCGTCCGATGCCACCAGACGGGCCACGTACTTTCCGTCCGCCAAGGCGGTGGCATCAATCGTAAAGCTGGACTGATGAATTTTGTCCTTCAGAAGATGCCATTCCCGCTCGTCCGTAGCTTTCACATAAAGCGTATAAATCAATTGGTCGCCGTTGGGGTCATCGGCCTGCCAAGCCAGAGTGATCGGCGCTTTCCCGGGGACTGTCGACTGCGGCGGGGCGCCGAAGCCCATGTTAGGTGAAGCAGTTACCGTGAGCCCGCCACCCATCGGCAAACTTGCTGACGCGCTTATGCCAGACGTTCCGGTCCGCTCGCTGGAGGCGCTGACATTCAGCGAGTGAATCTGCGGCGGCAGGTTCTGGTTCAAATAAGCGACCGTCACCTCGTCCAATGTGGGTGACCCATTCCCCGAAGAGCGCAGGACAGCCTTCCACTGGAGGTACCGGGCGGGAGGGTTCGTAAGGGAATCGCCGTTAGGACTACTGTACGGTCCCGCCCAATCACTCCAGGTGGAGTCGGGGCGGTCAGAATTCCCCGAGCGCGAGTAAAACTGCAACGAACACCCCGCCGGGACATCTCCTCTCCATGCTAAAACCCCCCATCGCGAAACAAACTTTGTGTCCTTCACCGGCGATTCGAAGGTGCCCTCGTGATCCGGGGAAGCCCCGATGCGGAACAATTTGGCCACATTGCTTGTAGCGGCATAGAGGTCCGTACCTCCAAAGAGCAGGCGGGTGGCAAGTGACTCATGGGTTTCAGTGAGAATCGTCAGTTTCTCGCCCTCGGGTTTTGCACTCAAGTCGAAAATTCGCCCGTTGCTGTCTGTGGTGAACAGCACGTGGTCATTCCGCACAGCAAGCCCGAAAATACTTTCGTTGCCGGAACTCCAGATGGTTTCCGCAGTTGAGTCCGGGAAGATTTCAATCAAAGCTCCGTGACCACTTCCCAATTGCAAGGGAGTGAATGGGGGAATTTGAGGCGTCGATCGATTGAAGCTGGGATTCCTGGATTCTCCGGGGGGAGTTTGCCCTCTGGCTGCTGACTCCGGTTCAGTGGAGGCCGTGACGGTGATCGTTGCAACGCCGCCGGGGGCGCCTTGAGGGGGGACCAAGAGTAGGTCCGGCGACCCCTTGCTACCCGCCCCTCCCAGAGTGGCCGCAAAGATGTGGCCCTGCGAGTCAACCGCCAGATCATGAACCTCGGGCAGTGCAGCCTGATAAACAACGAAAGCCTTTCCCTCAGGCGAGATGCGATAAATCAAGCCGTTGGGCACGCTGCCAGCCAGCAAATTTCCCTTGGGGTCAAGCCTTAGGCACATGATGTGAGTCTGCTTGCTGTCAAAGAAGCTTACGCCCTTGCCGGATGCGTCCACGCGAAAGATCTGTCCCTTGTCGCCCGTCGCAACGTATAGCCGCCCTTGCGCGTCGAATTGCAACGCCCAGATATATTTAGCCTTGGGATCATAGAAAACGCTCGATTTGCCATCGGCAGTGACTTTGTAAACCTTGCCCTCGGGGGAGCTGCCCACATAAAGATTCCCATCCGGTCCGACAGCTAGGGCGAAGATATCTGGCTCCATTGCCGTTAAAAGTAGGGCGGACTTCTGGTTGGGGCCCACGCGGAAGACTTTGCCTTGGTGTCCCGTGCCAACATAAAGATTGCCGTGGGAGTCGCGCGCCAGGGAGAGGGCCAGAGCTTCTTCCGGGCTGAAGATGGCTTGCGCCTCGGGCGCCAGGGTCAAATCGCCTTCTTCGCTCAAGGAGACTCCCGTAAGGGTTCCTTGAAGAAATTCGTCGAAGGAGCCAACCTGCCAAAAGGTTGTTTCCACCCCCCAGGCGGGTAGAGCAATAGTCAGAATCAGCAATAGTATGCGAAGGAATCGGCCGAGTCTCATTCCCCAACCTTTCAGAAAGCAGTGGCTAGCTGCTAGTGGTTAGTGACTAGCCACCAAGCACTCACCACCAAGCACTAACCACTAGCCACTAACCACTAGCCACTAACCACTAACCACTGCCTATTACATCCCCGGGCTCGCTACTTTGAGGATCAGGGTCTTCTGCCCATGGATGGCGTAAGGAGTCGGTTTGGTTTCAAAATCGCCTACCACCGACGTCCCGCTGAACACCACGCTGGAGGCGGCGGCAGAGTCCGCCATAATGGTCTGCAAGAGGGAAGGCGGAGGAGACGGGTATTCGTCCCCTTGCATCACGAAGGAGCGCTCGGGCGCCATCAGCAGGGCGTAAACGCGATTGTTCCGTCGCATCCGGTTCAGGGCGCGCACCAACTGCTGCGAGTCGCGCGCCGTGCCTCCGAGCGGGGAAAAACGAAACTCCAGGGCATTGATGCTGGATCCCCCGCCCACCACGAGTGACAGCATCTTGTCCGTAACGCTTCCGGGCACATCCACTGGAATCTTCTCGGTCAGGGTCGCGCCCCAAGGCAGGCGGATGAGTGCAGTCACTTCCAGATGGTCTCCGGGCCGCACCTCCGATTTGGTGCTCCACACCTGCTCGATGATGGCGCTGCGCTTTTCATCCAATGAGTCAATGCTGAGGTCGATATCTTGAACCTTTATGTCGGGAAACCCGCTGGACATCAACATGGCCAGAGGCGTGGCCACCGTGGCCCCCGCCAGGTTGACCGTCCCTAGATCTCCGGAGAGAACATCCTCCAGGTCCACAGACTCCCCGCCCTCCAGCCGGATCTTGGCTTTTAGATTCAGGGTGGAAGTCCCAATCGAGCGTTCCGTGACGGTCAGCGCGGATGTCACGGCGAGATTGAGGAGGATAGGAGAGAGAAACGGCTCCTCGATCATCTCGAAATTGTAATCGGATTTCCTATTGAGTGTCGTATCCAGGTGCACGTGGACGGGAATCATGGGCGGATTTTTCTCACCCACCCGGCCATAAATGGCATCGAAGCGGTCCTGCTGGATAGTGCCTACAACGGCGCCCGGCGCGTCCACCTTGAACGAGGAGGCAATGCTGGGAATCGTCACGATGACGTGCGCGGGCGCGAAAGGAAACTGCGCGGGCCCCATCGCCAGAACCTGATGGCCGCACGCATAGAGCTTATTCCCTTCCCGAAGGGTAACCGTGCAGTCGATGTTCATGTCGAGGTCGCCCCGCACCAGCAGCAGGCTGATCATGGACCCCGGTTCCAGGTCCGTGGGGCTCGGCGGCGTGTTCTGTTCACCTCCTGATATCAATCCGCCCTGCACGGGTTCCAGCCCCATGCGGCGGAGCTGCGGCGCAAACAGGTCGACGGCGGCACTCGAAAAGCCTCCGAAGCGCAAGGGGAGCAGCAAGCTGGAAAAGGAAGTGGTTCCCTGCTCCCCCGGAAGAGGGGAGAGGTTCGAGGCGGCGCTTTCATTCACAATCACCCGATCGAGGTCAGGCGATCCGCCAGAAACATTGGCAATTCCAAAGCTCTCATTGGGTGACCCGTGGGCCGTCGAGGGTGGCGAGGAGGGCACGACCGTCAGCATTTCCTCGATGGGAGTAATCCCCGCGATCGAACCCTTGGAAAGCGGAAACGCGCGGGAGACAGCGCCTACAAGCTTGCCGTCTATATAGACCGGGCTCCCACTCATACCGGAAATCACTCCGGTCGTGGCGAGAGGGCCGCCGGAAAGCCGCGCCAGGATGAGATCCCGCTGCGGGGCAATGGCGTTCTTCAGAATGCCCAGGATTTCCACCTGGAATTCGTCGATTTTGTCGCCTTCGAAAATAGTTCGGCCCACGCCTTTCAGGCCAGGCCGCACATCGCTGAGGGGGAAGATCGGTGGGCTCGCTTGGCCTAGCAGGCAGCCAGCAAGAATTGTAACCAACACGAGGCTGGTAAGCAGTCGCCTTAGAAGCATCATAGCTGGCAGAGGCTCATAAGCTCTGGACAAAATTCTAGTCTAAGGACAATCGTTAGATTGGTCAAGCAAAGCGCGCGATATATAATGGTCGATTCCGCCCCGAGGCCGCAGACGCATGTGGGACCGCTACCGAGATTGGATGTACGCCTGGGAAACCCGGCTGAACGCCCGCGACACCAACCGCGTCGTGCGCCCCTTGGAGTGGGGGCTTGAATGGACCAACCATTGGCCGGTGGCAAATGGCACGCGTGAAGCCGCGCAAACGAATCCTGCGGCATACCTTTCCCAACTGAACCAGCAGATTGTTTCCGCCAGTGATGAATTCTACTCCTACCGAACTCCCACCGATTTCCGCCTTGCGGGCGGTTTCCTGCACTTTACGTCTCCGGTGCACACGCCGTACGCGGTGAACAATCTGGCGCGCGCGCGTTGGTTTCCCGCTGGACACCGCCGCGCGCTCATCGTGCTGCCGCAGTGGAACTCCGATGCCGAAGGCCACAACGGCCTCTGCCGGATTTTCAACCTGCTGGGAATTTCGGCGCTGCGCCTGAGCCTGCCTTACCACGACTATCGCAAGCCGGCGGAAACCGCGCGGGCGGATTATGCCGTTTCCGGCAATATCGGGCGCACCATCGATGCCGGGCGCCAGGCCGTTATCGATGCGCGCGCTTGCCTGGATTGGCTGGAAATGCAGGGGTACACGGAGTTTGGGATCGTCGGCACCAGCCTCGGTTCGTGCTACGCCTTCCTGACCAGTGCGCACGACCCCCGTCTGCGAGTGAACCTTTTTAACCATTTTTCCGTGACCTTTGGCGACGTGGTTTGGACGGGCCAGTCCACGCGCCATGTGCGGCAAGGCATTGAGCGCGATATCGACCAGGATACCCTGCGCCGCGCGTGGCTCGCGATCAGCCCTGTTTCTTACGTTGATAAGTACGCGCGCTGGCCCAAGAAATCGCTGCTCATCTATGCCACCTACGACTTAACTTTCTTGCCCCTCTACTCTCACCAACTCCTCGACGAATTTGCCCGCCGGGGAATGCCGCACCGCACCCGCGTGCTGCCCTGCGGCCATTACACCACCGCCGAAACGCCCTTCAAGTTCCTCGACGCGTACTACATGGCTTCGTTCCTGCGAACGGCTTTCGACCGATAACGCGCTTCTATCCACCAAGACGGAGCGAGCGAAAACATGCCGATGGTGAGAGTGGCCTGGGATGAGTCGCTTGACGACTGCGTGTGGGAAGGAATGGGGCGCCTATTTAGCAATCCACCGGGACCACAGCGCGCCTGCGGGCCAACATGCGAAAGATCCAATATACCCCGAGCGCTGCGGCCAGATGCTTCAAGGTGTGCCCGCTGATGATGTGCCCCAGGTGGAAGATCTGCCGATCCAGCAACTCGCAGATTTTTGCCAGGACGTAAAACCCCATGGCCACCACCAGGTCTGCGCCGCGCGTGTAGCGGGCGGGGAAAAGCCACAAGATGAGCAGAATGAGGACCAGAGTATAAAACTGAACCATGAGGTAGAGGCGCAAATCTCCGGCGCCGCGCATCTCACTGACATACCATTGCACCACACTTGCCAACCCCAAGAGCATGAGTGGCCCCAGCGCCACCAGCCCGGCATGGAGATTCACCCGCTCCATCACTATGGCGGAAAGCAGAGACATGAACCCCAGTGTCATCGGCAGGCGATCCCATACTAGCCGTGCGTTGCTGGGAGCGAGGTGGTAGTATGCCGAGCCAAAACACGTGAGCGCCACTCCCACGGACAGGATCACGTAAGGCCAGCGCTCAACAGGCATAATAAAAGGCCGGCTTGCGGATTCACGCAGGCCCAACACCACCATCAATCCCCACACTCCGGCGATCAGGAAGGGCGCGTTGGAGATCACATTGAGAAAGTTGGGAACTGCCAGAAAGGTTCGCTGATCCGCAAAATTGTGGTAATCCTGCGGCTGCGCCATGCGCGGGAGAAGCGCCACGGCGATTCCCGCCGCCACGGTGATCGCAACGAGCATGATGACGCGCGTACGTAAGCTCATGATTGCCGGGCAGAATCCTAGATCAAATTTTGACAGAAAGCTATTGCGGCTTCAGCGCCACTTCCGAGCCGGCGCCAAACCCTGGAACGCCCGGCTCTCGTTGAGGCGGGCTTGTGCCCGGCATTGCCCCTTGGGCCTCGCAAACATCCGACAATGGACAACCGACCACTTCCCTCATCTTCCTTCCCGCCCAGCTTCGACCTGGTTGCATTGACATTGGCGTTGCGCCTGCGCCGCGGCTTGATTCATAATAAGCGGGTAGCTCATCCGTTTGAGGTGTCTCCCTTGGCTGAAAATGAACTTTTTTCGTTTGCCGATTCGATTCGGGAGGCCCGCCAGCACTTGGCAGTGGGGTTGCGCGCCCAGGCCGAACAAATCCAGAAGCTCAATCTGGAGTTGACGGAATTGCGTCTTCTTCACGAACAAACCGAACAGGAGGCTACCCGCCAATGGGATGAGCTTGCGCGTGCTGCCGTGCTTGCCGCCGCCGTGGCCGCCGAGCCGCAGGTTTCACCGGATACGGCGCTCGAAAGCGTTTTGGGGGCAGTCCGCGCCCTGATGACCTGCACGAATCCCGAACAGGTATTTGAGGTCCTCACGGAGGAGGTTTCGCAGTGGGGCGTGCGCGCCGCGATCTTCGACGTGCGGGGCAAAGCTGCCTGGGGTGCGTCAGCCCACGGTTTCGCGCCCGCGCTCTCCGCAAAGGTCTTTCGCTCTCTGATCGTTCAACTCCATCAGGACAATCCCTTCCGGCAAGTGTGCGAAACCGCCGGGCATGTGGACGCCAGCGCCGACACGCTCAAGAAAAACCGCAACGTGTTGGATAAGCTCAAGCCCGCCCCCCGTGCGCCTATCCTGCTGCTCCCGATTCGTTCCGCCGGCACGGTTTCGGCCATCTTCTATGCCGACCCCGGCGAAAAAAGCCAATCGCTCCCGGTCAATGCCCTGAAGATTCTCGCCGAATTCGCCGGCGCGCAAATCGACCGCCTCATTGCGCTGAGCGGTAGTTCTTCGGAGGATGGGGTGGAGGAGGAAGTCGTAGAGGCTGTACAGCCCGAGGCGCCCGTGGAAGAAGCCCAAGTGGAACTTCCCGTTGAGGAACCTGCACCTGCGGGACCTCCTGCCGCGGAACCTGTGCATCCCGCACCTCCGGTCGAGGAACCGGTGCGCGCGGAACTTCCCGCACTGGAACCTGCAGTCGAAGAGCCTGTCGTCGCAGCGACGGTTGCTGAGGCGCACTCGGAAGTGGAGGTAGTTGAACCTTCCGTGCCTGGGCCGGAACACCCCCCGCCACAAATGGAAGGGGCCTTGGACCTGCCGGAGCTCGTGATCCCCGCGGTGGAAACTGAACCCGCTCCTCCCGCCGAGCCGCCAGCGGAGGCCGTTGCTCCGCCACCGCCCGCTGAGCCCCCGCTCTCGGTGCCCGTGGATAAAAGCCCACTGCCTCCCTCCCCAGCGGCCCCGACAGGCTTCGATGTTTCGCAGCTCAGCGAAGGCGAACAGAATGTGCATAGAGACGCGAAGCGATTTGCCAGACTTCTGGTGGCGGAAATCGAGCTTTACAACAAAGCCAAAGTGGCCGACGGGCGCAAGAACGGTGACTTATATAAACGGCTCAAGTCCGACATCGACCGCAGCCGCCAGACCTTCGAAAAGCGCTTTGGCAAAGTCCTGAGCAAACAGATTGATTACTTGCATGATGAGCTGGTGAAAAATCTGGCGGCCAACGACCCTTCGGTTCTGGGACCGGAATATCCAGGGCCTTCCGCGTGAACTTCCTCCGTAATCCGTTGGTTCGAAGCCTCTGCCTGTGGGCAGGCCTGGTGGCGATGCAGGGGCCGGTTCGCGCTGCGGATTTGCTTCCGCGGGGTCTTCGCGACCTCGTGGCGGGCGCCGCTCGTCAAGAGGACTGGCTGCGCTTGCGCGGTTACGCGCAATCACAGACTGACCCCGAGTGGGGCGGCTGGGCCTACTTCCTGGCCGGATATCAGGAGTACGAGGGCCGGCGCTATTCCGATGCCGCCCAGGATTTGGCCCAGGCAGCGCGGAGCGGGTTTGCTCTGGCGGATTACGCGGTCTTTTATCAAGCCTCGGCGCTCAACCTGTCCCACCGGCTGCCGGATGCCGGCGCGGTGCTCGGAGATTTCGCTGCCCGCTTTCCCCAAAGCCATCTGCTCTATAAAGCCCTCGCTTTGCGCGCCAGCGCCTTGCTGGATGCCCAGCAGGCGCAGCAGGCCGTCGATGCCCTGGCTGCCGAACCGGAAACGCGCCATCAGCCGGCCCTCGCCCTGCTGCTCGGGCAGGCCTGCACGCAGGCCCATCAACCGATGGAAGCCGCCGCGGCATTCCAGGACGTTTATTATAACTTCCCGGTTTCCACGCAGGCCAAAGGCGCCGCCGACGCGCTTCAGGCGCTGCGCACCCAATTGGGTTCTGCTTATCCCATTCCGGGCGACGAATTTCAGATCGCGCGGGTGGAGGCGCTCTTCAAGGCCGGCCGCTATGCCGACGCGCTGAAAGAGTACGGCGATTTGCTAAAGGATGAGCCCACCAGCCCGATGGTTCCCCGTTGGCAGTTGGGGCAAGCGCGCTGCCTCTGGCGCTTACGGCGGAGCGCCGACGCTTTGCAGGCCCTGTTCACCCACTTTGCCTCGCCCGACCTGGAGGCCCAGCGGTTGGCCCTGCTCGTCCAGGTGCACGTGCAGCAAGCGGACGCGCTGGGGATTACCCAGGAGCTTGCGCACCTGGAAACATCTTACGCGGGTTCTCCTGCTTACGCCGACGCGCTTTCGGCAGCGGGAATGTTTTACTATCGGCAGCTCAATTGGCAGGAAGCGGCGCGCGACTATCGGCGGCTCTTCGAATTGTTCCCCCAGAATGACCACCTGCGCGACGATGGTTGGAGGCTGGGATGGTGTGATTATCTTTTGGACGATCCCAAAACCTCCGACGTGATCAGCCAGTACCTGATGCAGTTTCCGGACTCCCCGCGTGCCCCCGCGGGGCTCTATTGGTTGGGGTGGATCCAAGAGCAACAAGGCGCCCTCACCGAGGCGCGAGCGCTTTACGCGCTGCTGGTCAAACGGTTTGTGCACAGCTATTACGCGCCGCAGGCTGCCGCGCGGCTGGCGGCATTGCGGACGAGGCAGGGAAACCTTGCGGGCCCGAACGATTCCGCTGCTGCTCCCCTGGCCGCTGCGCTCATCCCGGTGCTCGCGCCGCCGGTGATTCCACAAGGGCTCGGGTGCCTTGCCCATGCTCCCAGCGCCGCCGCGCGGCCGGCATTGATCCTTCAGGCCTTGGATTTGCCAAGCCTGGAGGAGGAATTTCTGAATGCGGCCCTTGCCGCTGACAACCCGCCAGCCGAGCTGCGATTGCTGCTGACCGAGATATCCGCGGCGCAGGACAACGTGGCGGGGGCGCTATTCGGGGCTCTCAAAATTGCGCCGGCATATTCGCAAATGGATTTCTCCGACCTGCCGCAGGAAGTTTGGGGCTTCCTCTATCCCCAGGCGTATTGGGAACTCATCGAGCGCCAGGCCCGCCTGAATAAGCTTAATCCTTATTTGGTAATGGGGCTGATTCGACAGGAATCGGCGTTCAATGCGCGCGCACTCTCCGTTGCCAATGCCCGTGGCCTGATGCAGATTCTACCGGAAACTGCGGCCAACAGTAGCCGCCCCTCGCGGACACGCAGCGCCGCGCGGCGGCTTTACGATCCAACCTATAATGTGCGCGTCGGGTGCGCTTATCTCGCCGGGCTGATGAAAGACTTTGACGGCCGGCCGGAACTTGCCATGGCCGCTTACAACGCTGGTGACTCCCGCGTTAAAGATTGGATTCGAAAATACTCCTCGCGCGATCCCGGAACATTCCTTGAGAGCATTCCCATTCCGGCCACACGGACGTATGTGGAGCTGGTGTTGCGGGATGCGGGAATCTACCGCCAGCTATTGAGCGGCTCTCCGCATTTTGCGCAATGCTCCCAGGCACAAGCATCCGCGCCATCACCCAGGGCGGGCGCCACGCGCGGGGACAGCATGCTGGCCGGTCCGCCCCTCGCCACGCGCTCCAGGACACTGAGGTGATTGCATGAGTGCAAACGTTATAGGCTTTACTACAACCCCCGGTCGCCGCTCGCCGATCTCCCAGAAGTCGCAAAAGTTCACCGAGTCGGTGATTCGCGAAATGACTCGCTTGGCTCTTGAGCACGATGCGGTGAATCTCGCCCAGGGGTTCCCGGATTTTCCCGCTCCGGAAGAGGTCAAGGAAGCCGCGGTGCAAGCCATCCGCGCCGATATCAACCAATATGAAATCACCTGGGGAGCGCGTGAATTCCGGCGCGCTGTCGCCGATCGCTTTCGCCTCGACACGGGCATGGAGGTCGACCCCGAGAGGGAAATGACAGTCTGCTGCGGCGCGACGGAAACCATGATCGCTTCCCTTCTGGCGATCATCGACCCGGGCGATGAGATCGTGGTCTTCGAGCCCTTCTACGAAAATTATGGCCCGGATGCCATCATTTGCGGTGCGGCGACCCGCCACGTGCGGCTCCGTCCTCCGGATTGGACCTTCGAACCGCAGGAACTTGCCGCCGCCTTCACACCTCATACGCGCGCCGTGATTCTGAACACGCCCAACAATCCTACGGGAAAAGTCTTCACCCGCGACGAACTGGAACTGATTGCCGAGCAGTGCCGGCGAACGAATGCCTATGCCATTACGGACGAGATTTATCAGTATTTGGTCTATGACGGCTTCCAGCACATCTCGCTGGCGACTCTACCCGGCATGCGCGAGCGCACCATCACCATCAATGCCATGTCGAAAACCTACAGCGTCACCGGCTGGCGTGTGGGTTACGCCATTGCGCCCCCGGAAGTCACGAACGCCATCCGCAAAATGCACGACTTCCTTACCGTGGGAGCCGCGGCTCCTTTACAACAAGCGGGCGCAACCGCTTTGCGCCTCCCAGAGACTTACTACCAGAAGCTTTGTGAGGGCTACAAGGCGCGGCGCGACCGCATGTTAGCAGGGTTGGAACAGGCCGGGTTCCGTTGCTTCCGGCCGCACGGGGCTTATTACATCATGGCCGATATCTCCGCTTTCGGCTTTCCCAATGACGTGGAGTTTGCGCGCTACATGGTGCAGGAGATTGGAGTGGGCGTTGTCCCGGGCAGCAGCTTCTACCGCGATCCTGCTTCCGGAGCACAGCAGGTACGTTTTACCTACTGTAAGAAGGACGCTACGCTTGATGAAGCCCTGCGGCGATTAGAGAAGCTGCGGACGTGAAAAGCAGGTGGCAGGTTTCAGGTACCAAGTGCCAGGAAAAAACCTCGAAACCGGAACCTGATACCTGACACCTATCTTCTTCACATCGGCAACTCGAAGTGCGGTGAAAAGTCTGACACTACGTAGTTCACGAGCGCGTCCAGAAGGTACGTTGCATAGGGGTCAGAACTGTAGGTAGTGGCAAGCGAAAACGTGCAGATCAGCAGCTTGCCCTTCCCGGCCTTGGCTTGCACCAGGACTCCCACGTTGGCGTGGATCCAACCGTAGAACATTCCCGCTAGGACATCCTTAAAGTTCTGAGGCGGGATTCCCTTGATAACTGCCGCAGGCGTGACGGCTTGGGTTTCAAACCCACCCAGCGTATCGAATCCAATGTCGGTAAACGGCGCTTGGCCATTGTGTAACCAGAGGAAATCGGAAATCCAATTGCCGCTGAAATCACTTTCGGCGCGCGGCGCCACCTCGATGCCTGGCGCCAGGGTCATTGCGTCGGTGGTGATCAGGATCACGCGCGCCCCGGCGCGCAGCTTGCTCTTCACCGTCTCATCAAAGGTTGAGGTAATCAGCACGGGGAAGGATTCCGAGCCGGTAGGCGCCAGGTAATTATGTTGGCGCATGTCGTTGACCAGCCGGCGCAGGCGTCCGGGCGGGGGATCGTAGAAAGAGACGGGCGGCGGCAAATCGACTGGCTTGCCGGGGTAGAAATAATAATTCAGAGAATTGCCCGATAAGGGTTTATCGGAAACAATAAGTTGAGCCTTTAAGGCCCGTTTGATGGGCGTGGGGCCGGCGGGAGCCGGGAATCGAATTGTTCCCACCTTAGCTGCGCCTGCGGAGGCCAGGGCATTGACCAGCAGGCTACCGGCTAGGGTGGTTCCTTCCACTTGCCAGGCCACTTGCGCGCCGGCCAGGTCCCCGGGGCCAAAGTGCGAAATGTAGACGTCAGCCTCGACGGGCTCACTCGTTTTGTAATTGCGTTTATCGCCGCGGAGGACGAGCAGGTCGTCCTGTTGCAGGTGGCTGAGCGCCTCGCCAAACGCTTTGGGACGGCGCCACATGTCGAGCAGGCCATTCGCTTCCCAGTTCACATCCGTAAATTCCGTAATCACATAACCCTGAATCTCGGAGTGCGCGCGCAGGTCGCCAATCTCGTATTTCAGTGCGTCGTATTCGTGCCCCTCGGTGGCGTCGATCAAAGCACCTAGATCGGGGAAGAGGGAATTGTATTGATAATCAGCGAAGCGTTGTTCCAAGCCTTCGGGCTGGGTGATCTCTCTTCCGCCAAACTCGCGGCCGAACCACCAGGGCTTTTCCTCCGGGACGTGCGGCAATCCCCAGTTGCCGAATTCTGAAAGCATCAGGGGTTCATCGCCTTTGGGAGCGGCATCGCCAAAAGGGCTGAAGAGCCAGCCGGGGCGCTGCGCCTGATCATCAACCAGGCGATCGAAGTTGGAAGCATAATCGGGAATGGCGGCGTACTGGTGGAAGTCCGCGATGTCGGTGGCCAGGTGAAAGTTATCGCAGCATGCGCTGTTATCCACCACCAGCCAGGGGGCAATAGTCTTGGCTTGCTGATAGGCGGCCTTCAGCCATGCGCGGTCCGGCGCTTCCTTCAGGTTCGCGCCCCAGCTTTCGTTGATGATGCTCACAATGACGATGGACGGATGGTTGGCGTCGCGCTCCACCATGCCGTGCAGCGTATCCATGGCACGGCGTTCGGAATTGGCGACAAGCTTATCCCAATTGGGGATCTCATACCAGATGAGCAGGCCGGTTTCATCCGCGGCTTCGAGGTAGCGCGGGTCCGGCACTTTGATGTGGCAGCGCAGCAGGTTCAGCCCCAAAGCTTTTGCCTTGCGCATTTCATCGCGCAAATAGTCGAGGGATGGAGGCGTGTAAATTGAGTCGGTGTAAAAGTCCTGATCCAACGCCCCGCGCAGATAGATCGGTTTGCCGTTCAAATAGAATTTGCCGTCGTGTGTGGCGAAGCTGCGGAAGCCAAAACGGCAGTGGGCGGAGTCTCCGGAACTGAGCGAGACGCGAAGCTCGTAAAGATTCGGGCTGGCGGTGCTCCAAAGCAAGGGGTCGTGGACCAGTCCGCTGAGCTTGGCGCTCCTCTCTCCACTGGCCACATCGTGCGCGCCCTTCCAAACGCTCTTGCCGCTGGGATCCAGGACTTCCGCAGTGATGTTCACCGGGGCGGCAAGGTTAGTGCCGATTACGGTCGCGGTGATTACAAAGGGGCCGTCCGGGGATGCGGAAATGTGAACGCTGCCGAGCCTCACGCGCGGTCGATAATCGAGTTCCACGCTTTGCCAGAGGCCGCTGGTCTGGACATACCAATTCTGCTTGCCGTGCGGGATTTCCGCATAATTTATGCCGTCGACAACCTCATGGGGTTTGGCTCCAGGGTCGGCGACGCGCACGGCCACCTGGTTTTCACCCGCATGGAGCAGGGAAGTGACGTCGATTTCAAAGGGCAGATACCCGCCCTCGTGCGAGCCGGCCTTTTGGCCATTGACGTAAACGTCCGCCAGGTAATCGACGGCGCCAAAACGCAGGAGTGCCACTTGGTCGGCCGCGGGCGCCTCCGCTGTAATCATCCGCCAGTACCACGCCACCCCGGCGTAATCGCGCAGGTCGGAGAATTGCGATTGCCAGGAAGAGGGAATCCGCGTGGGACGCACGTAGGCGGCGGAATCGAGCTTTTGGACATCAATCGTGCCGTCGGGGTCGGCGAGGAAATGCCAGTCGCCATCGAGCGAAACGCTGGAAACCGCCGCCGGCTTGGCTGTTCCGGCCACGAGAAGCAGGGAAACGAGCAAACGAATTGTTAAGCGCATCAGTGCCCCTTGAATTTGTGAGTCTATGCGTTCCTCACAAAAAAAGGCAAGCGTTGATAGAGCAGGTGACAGGTGTCAGGTGTCAGGAAAGGGCGAAAATCGAAATTCGAAAATCGAAATTTCCAGAGCCTCATGTTTCCCTCCTTGGGGAGGACGGGAATCGCCGTTCCGATTTTCGAGTTTCGATTTTCGAGTTCCGAATTTCGACTCTGACACCTCGCATAACTTGTGGTACGATTCATTCTGTGGTTGGCAGTATCCGATTCACTCTATGAGTAACAGCGTTATGGCAAATTCCATTGTTAGTTATTTGGTGCCTGCCGGCACGACTTCCGAAGGGTCGGGGCAGGGCGCTCCGCTGGAACTGGGCGCGCTGGCGGGGAAGGCGCTTCTGCTGATCTTGCAGATTGACGAAGTTTTGGAACAGGAATCGTTACACGTTTCCATATGGGGGTCGGCTGACGGCCAGGGCTGGGGAGCGCAGGCACTCTTCTGGTTCCCGCAAAAATTCCATCCCGGCGTCACGCCTGCCGCAGTGGATTTGGGTCAGCGCCCGGACATCAAATTCCTTCAAGCCCGGTGGGAAGCGAACCGGTGGGGGCGGGGCATCCCGCGCCCGCGCTTTAAATTTGCCGTGGAAGCGCAGGAAACTGCCCAATAGTGCCCTGACTCGATCTTGCGCTCACTTTCCGGTTCTACCCGACGGAGCCTGCTATCACGCGTCTTGCCATGGTGATGTTTGCAGGGGTCGGCCTGGACGTAGGATTCCAGGTCCTAGACCTCAGTGCAGGGGCGCACCAAACGCTCCGAGAATTTGCGGTGAAGTGCGCTAGGCCCTGCCATCATTCTGCGGGTTCCCGCCTTCTAACTTAATCGTGAGGTCCGCAATGAAAGTAATTTCCTTAGCGCTGCTCGTTGCTCTCTGCCCGCTTAATGTTCTTGGACAATCATCCCCCCAGAAAACGCCGCTGCCGCCGCATCCCAACGGGCCCGCCTCGCAGGAGGTTCAGACGGAGACGATTGTGCCGCCCGGGCAAACGCCCGCCGTCCCATCTGCCCCCGCAAGTGCTACCGGACATATGGAACCTCAACAGGTGAAAGTCTTGATGCACAAAATCTGGCTGGCGCAGTATCGTTTGAACGATCTGCTCACCCAAGTGCATCCGGAAAAATGGAAGATACCTCCGGCGGCGCGGCAGTCCTTCGACCAGAGTATGGAGTCATTGCGCAAAGCGATGGCGGGAGAGGAAGACTGGCGCAGCCAGTTTGAGGCGCGCCCCGATAGTTTGTATCTGGGATTTCAGACCTACGTGGCGATCAGCGCAGTACTGCCCCGCGTGGACGGCGTGGCGCACAGCGTCTCCCAGTACGAAAATGTCAGCTTCGGCGCGCAATACAGCCAGTCGGCTAACCAGCTTTTCGATTTGCAGCAGTTGATCGAGCCCCACTTGGCATACCTGCTCAAGAATCAGGACAACGTTCTGTTGGTCGCGCAGACAAACCTGGCTTCCTGCGAGAATGAATTGAACTTTGCCGAGCACGACAAGGAGGGGCGTGCGACGCCCATGAAAAATATCGCCCCGGACTTCAAAGGCCGAAAGCGAACCGCGCATGCCCCTGCCCCGGTAGGAGCAAAGGCCGCCGCCGCAAAGGGTAAAACGGGCGGCAAGCCTGCCACGAATCCGCCCAGCAATGCGCAGAAGAATTAGTGCCAGCATATCTCCTCTCGCGACGCGTCTAGTTACCGCGAAATCAAGGGCAGGCGAAAGACTGTCAACGCTCGGGATGAAAACGAGGAGTTTAAGGTGACATCTGCGTGGCATTTTCCCCGAACCGTAAACGTCACCGGGCTTTGTCACGAAAAGTCTTGGTATTATTGCGGTGACGGTAGCGGTCAATATTGCGGTAGAATATCGGTTGCGAGGTGTCTGATGGCGCACACGTTCACGGTGATTTTTGAAAAAGAGGATGAAGGTGGCTACCACGTTTTCTGCCCAACCTTGCCGGGTTGCCATACGCAGAGCGAAACCATCGAGGAAGGTGACCGCAATATCCGTGAGGCCATCCGATTGTACGTTGACAGCCTCATCGAAGATGGGTTGCCAGTTCCCGAAGAAGACATCCTCATCAAACCCGTAGAGATTTCCGCTTGAGCCCCAGGTTACCCGTGGTCACTGGTAAGGATGTGGCCCGCGTCGCCGAGCGTTTGGGATTTGAGTTCCGGCGACAGACAGGTAGCCATGCCGTTTACGTGCGTCTCACAGACCACGCCCGCGTTGTTATTCCCATGCACAGTGGCGTTGCCATCAAGCGAAAAACACTGCGGAGCATAATTGAAGATCTGAGGGTGACAATCGATGAATTCACAAAACTGATCTAACTTACTTCCCACCGATTTCCTCCAACCCCTTATCAATCGCTGCCAGGGCGGTATCCACGTCACCCTTGGAAATATTGAGGGGCGGAGACATGCGCATCACATTACCGTACAGGCCGCCTTTGCCCACCAGCAGGCCGTGGACGCGTAATCTTTCCAGCAATTGATTGGTCAAGTCGGAGGCGGGCTCTTTGGTCCTGCGGTCTTTGACGAGTTCAATGCCTTGCATCAGACCCATGCCGCGCACGTCGCCGATAATCGCGTGCTTTTCTTTGAGCGCTTCCAGGCCCGCGTGGAGGTGATTGCCAACGGTTTCGGCGTTATCCATCAGGCGGTCTTCTTCGATCAAATCAATCGTGGCTTTGGCCGCCACACAGGCAACGGGATTCCCGCCGAAAGTGGAAATGGCCAAACCCTTGTAAGCGTCGGCGATTTCCGGGCGCGTCAGCGTGAGCCCGATGGGCGTGCCGTTCGCCATGCTTTTGGCACTGGTGATGATGTCGGGCTCCACCTCCCAGTGCTCGATGCCCCACCACTTCTTGCCGGTGCGCCCCCAGGCGGTTTGCACTTCGTCGGCGATAAACAGACCACCATAGTTGCGTACGATGTTGGCGACGATTTTGAAATAGCCGGGCGGCGGCACGATGAACCCACCCAATCCCTGGATAGTCTCAACTAGCATCCCCGCAATCTGGCCGCTGGTGGAAGTCTTGATGACTTCATCAACGTCCTTCGCGCAGTGCAGGTCGCAACTCGGGTAGGTCAGTCCGTAGGGGCAGCGATAGCAGTAGGGTCCTGGCGCGTGCACGATGCCGTAAGGAATCACTCCCGCCTTGCGCCATGTGTACAGCCCGGTGAGCGACTTGGCCAATTGCGAGTGCCCGCTGTATCCATGCCGGAGCGCGAGAAGTTCGTAATTGCCGGTGTACATCCGCGCCGTGAGCACTGCGACTTCATTCGCTTCCGTGCCGCTGTTGGTAAAATAACTCTTCTTGAGTTTGCCGGGTGCAATCGCGGCGACTTTTTGCGCCAGATTCACCATGGCTTCCGTGACGAAAAGGGTGGACGTGTGCTGGACCTTGTCGATCTGCGCCTTTATCTTCTCCGTCACCTTGGGGTTCGAATGCCCCACGCTGATCGTCACGATGCCGCCCAGGAAGTCGAGAAATTGCTTTCCCTCGATGTCCCAAACGTACTGGCCCTTGGCGTGGTCAATTACCATCGGGTCTTTGAAGTAGGTGGTGACGCAGTTGAAAACGTATTCCTGCTTTTTGCGAACGATTTCGTCTTTGGTCATGGGTTCCTCGCAAGCTGACAGCTTACAGCCGACAGCTAACAGTCAAGTCCAACTCATGTATAGCGTTTTGCCGCTTGCCGTGCTTGATGGCATTTTGCATGCACCAAATCAGTGTTTTCTGCGGTGTATCCATCGGGAGCATTCTTGCGGTCAAGCTCGGAGTATTCGAGTGGCAGTTCTTCGTTGCAATGGGCACATCTGCCGCCCTGCTCTTCCCATTTCAGGACTTTGAGTTTGCGCCGTGCCACGGGCTTTCCTCGTTCATCGTACCCGCGTTCTTTCATCACCTTTCGGCGATAGGCGAATAACAAGAGAGGGTCGCCATGCGCTAGCCCAACTAACCGCTCCCGAATATCAGCCAGCAGCTCATTGGCGCGCTTTAGTTCAGCGGCGTTGGGGTTTCGGTTTGGCATGACAATCCGATGGGAAGGAAAAAATCTTCCGGGTAAAGATAGTCTTCACCTGACTCGTCGATGACCCTGATCAGCGGGTAGCGCGGAGTTATTCCGGTCCGACCGGAATTACTCCGCGGCTTTTTGCCATCGCGCATTAATAGGAAATTGGACGTTACCATGTTAAGAACCGCAGAGTAATTCGGCGCGGAGCCGAATAACTCTGCGCTACCGCGCTGCTCTCCAAAGTCCTTGGTTCTTCGCGGTTGTACATGCAAGAGCCGCAGACCTTGGTGATTAGGCCTGTGCCACGCCGGCTGAGCGCCCCTGCGCGGTTTTTACGCCACCGCCAACACCGCTTTTTCAAGTGCCTTGGGTAACGCAATGGGCAGGAAAAAATCCTGAGGATAAAGGTAATCCTCTCCCGATTCGTCGATGACCTTCAACAAATGGTGTCGCTCAGCAGACGTGTCAGAAATGACTTGGTAAATCTTGCGCAGTTCGAGGGATACCTCGTAGCCTTCGTTGCGAACACACACGACAAATCCACTTGCCCGCTTATTCATTTTCCTGCTCCCGGAAGTGCTTTACCCTGATTTCCTTTTTCCCAATCCCATGCGCTTCGTACCAGTGAAGTTCCGCCACGCATATCGTATCATCGGAGAGCCGGATTTTCGCCCTTCCTTTTCGTTTTCGCCACCGCCCGGCGCCGTAACGTTTTCTCAACCTCGCGATTTCACGGATCGAGCGTCCCGCCGCGATGGTTTCAATTTCTGTAATGGAGATGAGAAGTTCAAACCACATTTTTGCACGCCGCTAATCCTTCTGGTCCCCTTGCTCGTTCCCTCTTATCAAGGATGCACGGTATGACTCGTCATCATCTTTCCTTCGCCTTAATTCCTCCCGTGATGTAGCGGGAATGGGCACTCCGCGAGGCGGAACGATCACCGGAGGAGGACCGTCCCGCTTCGCGACAATAGTTGTTCCCTTTGGCGAGCACAGGTCTTGATCAATAAGCTGCTGAACCAGCCGGCTCAGCGTAAGGCGGCTCTTCTCAGCAGTGGATATAAGCATTTGGTATTGATCGTCCGGGATGTCGATGGTTATGTGCATAAAATTGTTTGGACACCACCCTCCGCCAGTTCTATCCGGACCTGTGCCGTTTCCATCCTTACTGCCTTCTGCCCACTGCTGCTTTAAGCTGTAGGCTGTGAGCTGTTGGCTGTCAGCTACTTCACATGCTCATCCAGCCACCCCAACACCGTTTTATACCAAAGCTGGCTGTTCTGCGGCTTCAGGACCCAGTGGCCTTCATCGGGGAAATACAGCAGCTTGGATTTGATCCCGCGCCGTTGCAAGGCTGAGAACAGTTGAAAGGCCTGGCCTTCCGGCACGCGGAAATCTTTCGCGCCTTCGATCAGCAGCATGGGGGTTTTGATGTTCTGGACGTAGCTCGAGGGCGACCACTTTACGCGTAGCGCCATGGATTCCTTATCCCAGGGGACACCTTTGAACTCCCACTCGTCGAACCAGATTTCTTCTGTCTCACCGTACATACTGGGATTGTCATACACGCCGTCGTGGGAGACCAGCGCCTTAAAGCGGTCGGTGTGAGCGGCAATCCAGTCAATCATGAATCCGCCGAAGGAGGCGCCTGCTGCCACCATGCGGGATTTATCGACAAAGTCCAGCTTTTCGAGAAAGTCCGTAGCGTTCATCAAGTCCTGGTAGGGCGCCCCGCCCCAGTCGCCGGAAATTTCTTCCACAAATTTCTGGCCGTAACCCGTCGAGCCGTGGAAGTTCGTCATCAGCACTACGTAGCCGCTCGCGGCGAACATTTGCGCATTCCAGCGGTAGCTCCAGGCGTCTTCCCAGGCGCTCTGGGGGCCGCCGTGAACCAGCAGAAGTCCCGGGTACTTCTTGCCCGGGTCGAACCCCGGCGGCTTCACCATGAGGTTCTGGATCTCCGCTCCCAGCGCGCCATGCGTGGTCACGAATTCAGCGGGATTCATGTCGAGATCCGCCAGCAGCGCATCGTTCTCATGGGTCAGCAGGGTGGACGTGCCGCTCGATAAGGCCGCGCGATAGATTCCTGCCGGCTGCGTCAGGCTGGTACGGGTCAGGACCAGCCATGTGCCATCGGGGCCTACGCTGAGTTCATCATTCATGCCTTCCAGAGCCTTTTCCACCTTGGGAGAGCTAATGGAAGTTTTGAAAACCGGTTGTTGGGCGTGGTCAGACGCCGTGAAATAGAGGGTGTCGTTGTCGGGCGCCCAGGCGAAACTCCCTACCCACTGGTCAAATCCCGGCGTGAGGTCGAGAGTTTTTCCCGCCTCGCGGTCGTAAACGCGCAGGCGCAAGAGGTCGGATTCATAGCCATTGCGCGCCTGGGAGGTGTAAGCGATGTAGCGGCCGTTGGGAGAGTATTGTGGCGAGGCGTCCGAGCCGGGGTTGTCGCTGGTGATGTTGAGGGGTTCGCCGCCCTGCGCTCCCACGGTGTAAAGGTCATTGTTGGTGGTCCAAGCCGCTGCGGACTGGCCCGCAGAGCCCTTGCTGCGATTCGAGGTGTAGCAAACTTCCGTGCCGTCCGGCGATATCGCATAGCCGTCAGGCCCACCGAGGAAAAACGTGGGTGAATCGTATGCGCCGGGAGTCAGATCGCGGGGCGTGCCGCCTTTGGCGGAAACGGCGAAGAGATGGGCGTACCGGCCGTCGCGCCAGGAGTCCCAATGGCGGAAGAGCAGTTCAGAAAAGATCTGTGCTTTGACTTTGCTCTCTGCCGCTTCTTTCAGACGGCGCGAGTTGCAGTCCTCATCCGCGCAGTCGGGATAGACCTGGGAAGTGAAGATCAACATATCGCCATGGGCGGCCCAGGTGACGCCGTCGGCTTCCGTCGAGAGGGACGTTAGGGGACGGGGGTCGCCGCCATCCAGGGGTAGAATCCACACTTGCGAGCTGCCCCCACGGGTGGAGATGAACGCCAGCGATTTACCGTCGGGCGACCACCGCGGGCGCGTGTCGGAGCCGTCGCCGCGCGTCAATTGCCGCGGCTCGCCGCCCTCGGCGGAAACCACCCAGATGTGGCTGGCCTTTTTGTTGGCAGCGAGATCGACCACACCGACTTCGTAGGCGATCCACATGCCATCGGGCGATAACTGGGGATCGGAGATCCGCTGCACCTTCGCCAAATCTTCATAGGCCATGGGGTGTTTGGCTTGGGCCACGGAACATAGCGCCAGTAGAAAAAGAGTTATTCCGATGCGAAGAAATATTGCCATGGGTGCTCCACAAAATGCGAGTTTTCTCCTTACCTTCTACTGCTACAAACTTATCACAGGGTGGGGCGGTTTATACATAGCGACACGAGTTTTGCGCATTGCCCTGTAATAGAAGCAGACGTGTTGTGTTCCCCGAAAAGGAACAATTTCATTAGCCGTGGGTGAAACCTAAGGATCGGGCAACAATGGAAAGTAGGGATGGTTCGCGAACCGCCCCTACGCCTTATCGGGGGTCGAATGGTTAGACCCCTTCGGGTTCGGATATTAATTATACTGGCTTGCTTTCCGTAGGTTTCACCTACGGCCAATGATATTCCGCTCCTTCGGGGCGGGCAGCGAAAAGGCTAATTTGGACAGGTTTTGTCTATGACCGCCGATGGATACTCCCTTCCTGTGTCAGGGCAGGCTGCGAGCGCCGCTACAACTTATGTCGCTCGATGTATCAGCGTTTAATGCGCGCTGAGCCGCCCTTCATAACGTGCTTTACATCTTCCAGCGTAATCATGCTGGTGTCACCGCGGGTGGATTGCAGCAGCGCGCCATGCGCCGCGCCCATATCCACGGCTTCCTGTGGGCTTCTTCCCTCAAGCAAGGCGTGGATGGCGCCGCTGCAAAAACCGTCGCCGCCCCCCACCCGGTCTTCAATCTCCAGGCCTTCGTAGCGCTTGGATTGGTAGAACTCCCCTTCGAAATAGAGAATCGCCGACCAGTTGTTCACGAGTCCGCTCACCACCTCGCGCAGCGTGGTACCCACGGCTTGAATGTGGGGGAATTTGCCCACCACCTGCTCGACCATTTTCTTGTAGCCTTCCACCGGCAGCGTCTTCAGCGATTCGTCCACGCCCTCCACCTTGAAGCCCAACACCTTTTGGAAATCTTCTTCGTTGCCAATCAGGACATCGATGAAGGGCACCAACTCTTTCGTCACCGCAATGGCTTTGGCGCTGGGCCACAGCTTGCTGCGGAAGTTGAGGTCATAGCTCACGATTGCGCTCCCGGCGTGGGCTGCTTCCATGGATTCTTTCACCGCCGCGGCGCTGGAATCACTGAGCGCTGTGCAGATTCCTCCCGTATGAAACCAGCGCACACCACGCGCGAAAATGCTCTTCCAATCGACCTCGCCGGGCTGAATGTGGGCGGCGGCGGAATGGCCTCGGTCGTACATCGTCAAGCTTCCGCGCACTCCGATGCCGACTTCGGTAAAGTTCAGGCCGATGCGGTCGGCTACCCCCACGCCGTCGTAAGGTATCCAAACAACCTGGCTGATATCCATCCCGGAGGCGCGGGCGTGATTGCGAATGAACGCCCCCAAGGGATTTTCCACCAGGCGCGAGACCCACGAGGTGCGCAGACCCAGACGGCTGAGCGCGTAACTGACGTTGTACTCGCCCCCGCCCACCCAGGCCTCGAAATAGGGCGCGAACTCGATGCGCTGGTGGCCCGGCGGGCTCAGGCGGATCATGCACTCGCCAAAGGTCAGAACGTCCAGTTGACATTCTTTAGCTGCTTTCAGTTTTAGGGGCATGAAGAGTTCTCCGAATAGGAATTAAGACGCACGAAGCCTGAGGGTGATTCTATACGAAAACTTCTGCAAAGTGGCGCTCGGGGATTAAGAGCTTGCGGAAAAACTCGAAAGGGCTGTCATTCTGAGGAGCAGCGGCGGCGAAGAATCTCGCATTGCCTTGAAAATACTCAGAGCGAGATCCTTCGCTGCGCTCAAGATGACAGCATTGTGGGTTTTTTCCGCAGCCTGTTTTAACCCCAGCCGCCTCCCGGACAAGATTGGATAACACAAACCAACCACATTGAGACCCGCAGTCTCCGGGGATTGACGCGAGGGGGCTAATCCCCTCAGGAATCCGGGATGAAGTTTCTAATCGCTTTTCGCGCGATCCTGATTGCCAGCCAGATTTCCAGTACCAGGATAGCGGCCAGGATGGCTGCGAGCAAAAAGTAGGTAAACTGGCCAGGTGGAGCCCCGGGCAGCGGTGGCGGACGCACCTTTCCCAGGGCGGCGAGCGCCCACACTATGGCGGAAGAAAAGACGCCCACGTCAATAAAGGCGTGCGCCACCCCCCATAAATTGAGACCAGCGTAAAAGTAGCCGCCTCCCGGAATCAAGAGCGCGTGGCGAACGGCGGTTTTCTCGTTTTTGAACTTCAGCCGGCACCGCGGGCATTCGTAAACGCCCGGCGTAAGGGCCGCAAAGCACTGCGGGCAGAGACTTGCCATCGAAAGAGCCTCTGGCGTCCCGCCAGCGGACGCAGGCAGCAAAACATCCAGCAGGAGTCGAAATTTCTTTGCCGCATCCTTGTGGATTCGCCAATAGACTATCTTTGATCCCTGGCCAAATTCGAAATGAAGTTTTCCGTAGAGGATGCCCGTTACATGAACTTCTTTCACGTCGGCCCATCGGGCGCATCGCACATTCCGGTTCCACTGCCCATTCCGTTTCAACGACAAATGCAGAAGTCGCCGATTCGTCGCGATCAGCCCAACCGGCGCCAAGTAGTGGGATTGCACACCCAGTAAGTAGCGCTCGGGCAAGCCCGGCATGATCTGCCCCTGGGCGAAATAGAGCACCACTTCGTCGGGTTCAAGGATTTTTCGAAGGGGCGATTGAAGCTTTTCGATCGCCCGGTTAACCCGCTTGCCGGCGCCGCGCTGCTCGATGCCGTGGGAGTCTGTGAAGGCAACATCCTCCCGCAGGGGAAATCCCCATTGCGAGGAAGTCCGCACGGTCTGGTGGGGATGAATTGTAATCTCCGCGGCGGGCACAACACACCTTTCGCAACAAAAATGGAAGATCTTCAGCCGCCTCGCATTTTATGCTGAGGGCGGGAATGCCACAAGGTGTAATGCAACTCGGTGGTCTGCAACTCGCTACGCGAATTAGGTCAGCACGCCCACCCCTCCTGGCGACGGGGAAATTTTTTCAGGACCTGGAATGAATGCTACAGCGACATGCTGTCAATGCCGCGGCCTGCGCTCAAAACTTAGCAATACAAATCCTGCGAGTTTGGATAAAATGTGAAGCTCCGAGTGTCCGTATGAGCGTTGATGACGCACCCTTGTTGACACGCTTTCGACATCGGGAACAGTAAACACGGGATCGCTCTGTACGGGACCCCTTCATTTCGCGGGGCTCGGAGCGTCCCAGGTGAATACGGGCGGGAAGCCCTTGCTGCGAATTTGGCGGGAGGTAATATGTCAAACGGAAGTTGCGATATTGGACTGATTGGTCTGGCGGTCATGGGCCAGAACCTGGTTTTAAACATGAACGACCACGGCTACAAGGTGGCGGTTTTCAATCGCACCGTCTCCAAAGTGGATGATTTCATCGCGAACGAAGCTGCCGGCACACAGGTGGTGGGCGCGCACTCGATGGCGGAGTTTATTCAGTTACTCAAACCTCCGCGGCGCGTCATGCTGATGGTGAAGGCGGGCGACGCCGTAGATCACATGATTGAGGAGATCCTGCCGCACCTCGAAAAGGGCGACATCATCATCGACGGGGGCAATTCTCACTGGCCGGACTCCAGCCGCCGCACGAAATACCTTGCGGAAAAAGGTTTTCTATTTATCGGGACCGGTGTATCCGGAGGCGAGGAAGGCGCGCGCAATGGGCCCTCGATCATGCCGGGCGGCAACCCCGCTGCCTGGCCGCACGTAAAGGAAATCTTCCAGGCCATCGCTGCCAAGGTCGAGGACGGCACACCCTGTTGCGATTGGGTGGGTGAAGACGGCGCCGGACATTACGTAAAGATGGTTCACAACGGCATCGAGTACGGCGACATGCAATTGATCTGCGAGGCCTACCAGTTGATGAAAGACGTGCTGGGCCTCAATGCCGACGAACTGCACGAAGTGTTTGCCGATTGGAACAAAGGTGAACTGGATAGCTACCTCATCGACATCACCAGCCAGATCTTCGCCAAGAAAGATGAGGACGGCACGCCCATCGTCGATAAAATCCTCGACACTGCCGGCCAGAAAGGCACGGGCAAGTGGACCTGCCTTAGCGCGCTTGACCTGGGCATGCCGGTGACGCTGATCGGGGAAGCCGTGTTCTCCCGCTGCCTGTCGGCGATCAAGGAGGAGCGCGTGTCGGCCTCGGCCATCCTGCGGGGGCCCCGGCGGTCCGCGAAAAAGCACGACCGCGCGGCTTTTGTGGAAGAGGTTCGCCGGGCGCTCTATTGTTCCAAGATTATTTCATATGCCCAGGGTTACATGCTCCTGCGCGAAGCCGCCAAGGATCAAAAATGGAATCTAAACTTCGGAGGCATTGCCCTGATGTGGCGGGGCGGATGCATCATTCGCAGCCGCTTCCTCGGCAAGATCAAGGAAGCCTATGATAAGAACCCCAATCTCAGCAACCTGCTTCTGCATAAATTCTTCACCAAAGTATTGACGAGTTATCAATCGGCTTGGCGGCGTGCCATCTCCAATGCGGTAAAGGGCGGAGTGCCCACGCCCGCGTTCGCGACGGCATTGGGCTTTTACGACGGCTACCGAACGGGCCGCCTGCCTGCCAACCTGCTCCAGGCACAGCGCGATTTCTTCGGCGCGCACACTTATGAGCGTGTGGACAAGCCGCGCGGCGAGTTCTTTCACACCAATTGGACAGGGCGCGGGGGAAAAGTAGCCTCCGGCCAATATAACGCATAGAGGAAGCTGATCAGATAGCGACAGCCGACGGCTAATAGCTTAAAGTAAAACGGCGAGTGGAACATGCGAGCTTCAAAGGAGCCGACGCTGCTACTTGTAAGCGGGTTTTCGTTAGACGCGGAATAATCTGGCTCAGTGAACGGCTCCAACCGTACGCATTCAACTTTCGGCTGTTGGCTGCAGGCAGTCAGCTTAATAAAAGGACTTCATCATGAAATACGGTCTCAATATTCCTTCAACAGGCGCCCTGGATTTCTTATCCGTGGGCGCCCTTGTTCACCGGCTCGATCCCGGGATTATTCCGTTCCGCAAGGCCACCGAGTGCCAAATCCACGTCAGCGGGGGTGAGTTCAATTGCGCCGCCAACCTTTCCGACTGCTTTCGCCTGCAAACAGGGGTGGCCTCGGCGATGGTGGATTATCCCATCGGCGACCTTATCGCCGAGCGGGTGCGCGCCATGGGCGTGAAGCCGTTTTACAAGAATTTCAAACACAACGGCGTGAACGGTCCCAACATGGCCGCCGTCTACAGCGATCGCGGCTTCGGCGTGCGCGCTCCCGTGGTCTTCTATAATCGCGCCAACGAAGCCGGGGCCATGCTCAAACCCGGCGATTTCGATTGGAACACTATTTTCGGCGCCGGCGTCCGGTGGTTTCACAGCGGCGGAATCTTTGCGGCCTTGTCGGAAACCACTGGGCAACTGATCGCCGAGGGAATGAAGGCTGCCAAGGCGGCGGGCGCGGTCACTTCGTTCGATCTCAACTACCGCGCCAAACTCTGGAATATCTGGGGCGGCCACGAGCGGGCGCTGGCGGTGATTGCGCGCATTGTCGAGCACGTGGACGTCCTGGTGGGGAACGAAGAGGACTTGCAAATGGGCTTGGGCATTCCCGGCCCGGAAGTCGCGGCGAAATCCAAGCTTGATCCCAGCGCCTTTTTTGGCATGATTAACAAGGTGGTAGCGAAATACCCCCATGTCAAGATCGTGGCGACAACCCTGCGTGAGGTGCATTCGAGTAGCCGGCACAGTTGGAGCGCGGTGGCCTGGATCGATGGCAAAACTTATTTGGCGCCGACTGCCGAATTGGACGTTCTCGATCGCGTCGGCGGCGGCGATGGTTTCGCCTCCGGGCTTTTCTACGGATTGCTTACAGGAGAAGAGCCGGAAGAGGCGGTAAAGCTTGGCTGGGCTCACGGTGCTTTGCTTACGACCTATCCGGGTGACACCACCATGGCCACCGTCGAGCAAGTGCGAGCCTTCGCCAAAGGCGGTTCGGCGCGTATTCAGCGCTAGCCCTGGATTCTCATCAGGTTTGGGCCCTCCCGCAAAGGCGGGGCTAAACAGGTTGCGGAAGAACTTACCGGCGCTGTCATTCTGAGGAGAAGGGTAGCGCGGAACTGTTTTCTAGGTCCGCGGCTTTTCCTTGTCGATCGGGGACGAGCCGCGGACCTAAGGAACAGGCGCGCTACACCTGCTATTGTGGCTCACGTAACCGAGGGAATATGAAAACTTCTCTAAAATATCTCACGCTGTGGGTTCCTTTTGTTTATTCGATGGCGATCTGTGGCATCGCCCTTTCTGCTTGGAGTCGGAGTACTATTCCTTCGCCAGCAGGTATTCCGGTGTTCGTTGCGTTCCTTCCCATGGCTTTCTTCTTCTCCGCAATCCAGAGCCAAATCCACCTTTCCGGATTGGAGAAGCGAATTGCGACCTTGGAAAAGCAGGCGGGATCGGTAACCGGCAAGATTTCAAATTAGGGCGCTCCCCGACCTTCGAAAGGTGCGGACTTTGGCGGGCAACAGGATATAATGGCCGGGACCTCCTGGCGGATTCTTTCTGGCTTGGGCGCTTTAAAATGGAAAGCAACGGAGAGCCGGGCAGGGGAGTGCCACAACAAGTTTACTAAGGGTTCTCAAGCGATACTCATTCCCGTGGAGGACTAATATCTTGGCAGGTCAAACCGCTACTCCAACCTCGATTCCCAATCTAAGTCCGGCACAGCTCGACCAGCTTTGCATTAACACCATACGCTTCCTTGCCGTCGATGGCGTGCAGAAAGCCAACTCCGGCCATCCCGGCATGCCTATGGGGGCCGCGCCGATGGCGTACGTGCTCTGGACGCTCCACTTGAAACATGATCCGGGCAAACCGGCCTGGCCGAACCGCGACCGCTTTGTGCTTTCCGCGGGGCATGGCTCGATGCTGTTGTATAGCTTGTTGCACCTGACGGGTTACGATATGCCGATGGCGGAGTTGCAACAGTTTCGACAGTGGGAAAGCAAGACACCGGGCCATCCCGAGCATTGGCTGGTCCCCGGAATTGAGACCACCACCGGTCCTTTGGGGCAGGGTTTCGGCAACGGTGTGGGCATGGCGATTGCCCAGAAACATCTTGCCGCGCATTTCAATCGCCCGGGCCACGAGATTGTAGACTACAAGATTTATGCTATTGCCGGCGATGGCGATTTGATGGAAGGCGTATCGTCGGAAGCCGCTTCACTGGCGGGCCACTTGCAGCTCGACAACATGATTTATTTCTACGACGACAATCACATTTCCATTGAGGGTTCCACGCAGCTTGCTTTCACCGAGGACCGCGGCAAGCGTTTCGAAGCATACGGATGGTTCGTGCAGAAGCTTGAGGACGGAAACGATCTGGAAGCCATCGACCGCGCGATACGCGCCGCCCAGGCGGAGCGCGGACGGCCCTCGATCATCATGATTCGCACGCATATTGGTTACGGCAGCCCCAACAAACATGACACCGCGGAGGCGCACGGCACGGCGCTTGGTGTCGAGGAAGTTAAGCTCACCAAGCAAAATCTCGGGTGGCCGCTGGAGCCGGCGTTTCTGGTGCCGGATGAAGCTCTCGCGCATTTCCGCTTGGCCCTCGATAAAGGCGCGAAAGCGGAGGCCGAGTGGCAAGCCAAACTGGCGGCTTACCGCCAGGCGTTTCCGGAACTCGCGGCGGAATGGGATCGGTTTACCCAGGGGGAATTGCCGGCGGGATGGCAGGCGAAGATTCCTACTTTCAGCCCCACGGAAAAGCCCATGGCAACGCGGCAGGCCTCAGGCAAGGTCCTGAATGCCCTGTCACCCCTTCTTCCCACCTTGCTCGGCGGCTCGGCGGATCTGGCGCCTTCCACCGACACCCTGATCAAAGGCGAAAAGGACTTCGAGCCCGGCAGCTACGGCGGACGCAATTTCCACTTCGGCGTCCGCGAGCACGGCATGGGCGCAATTATGAACGGCATGGCCCTGAGCGGATTGATTCCTTACGGCGCCACCTTCTTTATTTTTTCTGACTACCTGCGGCCGTCGCTCCGCCTTGCGGCGTTGATGGGGACCCACGCGATTTTCGTCTTTACCCATGACAGCGTTTTTCTGGGTGAGGACGGCCCCACGCACGAGCCGATTGAACATCTGGCGGCTTGTCGCGCCATTCCCCAACTTTGCTCCATCCGGCCTGCCGACGCCAACGAAACCGCTGCCGCTTGGCGGGTGGCGCTTGAACACAAAGGCGGCCCCGTCGCTTTGATGTTGACCCGGCAGGTCCTGCCGATTATCGACCGCGCCAAGTACGCTTCCGCGGAGGGACTGGAAAAGGGCGCCTACGTTCTTGCCGATGCCAAGGGCAAGACGCCGGAACTCATTTTGATAGCTACAGGGTCCGAGGTGGCGCCGACGCTCGAGGCTTACGAGAAGTTGAGTGCGGAAGGCATTGCCGCCCGCCTGGTGAGCATGCCTTCATGGGATCTTTTCGAAAAACAGCCGCAATCTTATCGCGAGGCCGTGCTGCCGCCGAGCGTCACGGCGCGCCTCGCGGTGGAGGCCGGGGTGCCTTTCGGCTGGGACCGGTATGTGGGGCCCAAGGGAGCCGTGCACGGAATTAATCGCTTTGGCTGGTCTGCTCCGTATAAAATCATCGCGGAGAAGCTGGGCTTTACCGGGGCGCACATCGCCAAACTGGCGCACGAGCTCTTAGGACATTGATCGCTCAGGGTGTGAGGGTAATACACGTTGACCTAAATTACAGTGGCGCTCGAAGCCTGCACTGACGCAGGAAGGGAGCGCTAAACGGGCGTCAGAGACTAGCGCTTAGTTGCCGAAATTTGCGCTATTTCAAGTCGGCGGATGGAAGGGCGGGGTTATAGTGGAAGCGGAATTTCCGAAGCCCCGTCAGGGGCGGCATGATGTCAACCTTGTCCAAAATGCGCAGCGTTCAGTGAGGCATGGCCTGCGGCTTCGCCGCTTGCTGTGCGGAAAGGCTGGGCCTTTCCGTTATGCGAGAACACCAACCAAGCTCATCCGCGCCGCCTAGAAGGCATAGCCTTCCAGGCGGCGCGGATGAGAAATAATCATGGGACTTGGCCCGGAAAGGCGGAGCCTTTCCGCACAGCGGAGCGGCAGAGCCGCGGGAACCACTCAGGACGTTCACTAATTTGCACAGCCTTTACATGATGTCGCCCGCTACGCGGGCTGATTTCATCAACGAACTTCTGACTGAGGACACCAGGTTTGTCCAAATTACGCTCAATCGGGCGGGTGCCGGCCGGTGGCGGAGCCGCGTGAACCTGAATTTCTCACACGATTTTGGAAGGGCGGGGCTTCAGCCCCGCCGCTAGAGGGCCTTTCTGAATTTTCTCGTGTCCCGCGCCCCTCGCAGCTTGCAGCCGCAAGCTGCGAGGGGCGCGGGACGGACAAGGGTTGGAGCCGCGATTTCGGCGGGGCTGAAGCCCCGCCCTTCCGGCAGCCCCCAACCGATGGAGTCTCGGGGGTGACGTCCAATCCCAGTATTTTCGAGAAAGCCATTGCCGGCAGCAACGACTACGACGAGGCGATCCGGAAACTGGTGGAGGAAGGGAGAGAGACGCCGGCGATCTTCGAAGCCCTGGAAGTCGAGGACATTCGCACGGCCGCTGATATTTTCCGCCCGGTTTATGACTCCACCGAGGGCCGGGATGGCTACGTCAGCATTGAAGTGGCGCCCACTTTGGCGCGTGACACGCACGGCTCGATTGTGGAAGCGCAGCGTCTTTGGCGGGAAGTTGACCGCCCGAATATTCTGGTGAAGATTCCGGGAACGGCGGAAGGCCTGCCCGCCATCGAGCAGCTTTTGGGCGAGGGCATCAATATTAACATCACCCTGCTGTTTGCCATCGAGCGCTATGAGCAGGTGGCGATGGCCTACCTTGCCGCGCTGGAAAAACTGGCGCGCGAAGGCAAGCCGCTGAACCGCATCGCCTCGGTGGCCAGCTTCTTTGTCAGCCGCATCGATGTGATGGTTGACAAGCAGCTCGAAGAAAGACTGCCGGCGGCGAAGAGCGCGGAAGAAAAGCAGCGGCTGGAATGGCTGGAGGGCAAGGCGGCCATTGCCAACGCCAAACTTGCCTATGTGAGGTTCCAGGACATCTTTTCCAGCACGCGGTTCCAAGTCCTGGCGCAGAAGGGCGCGCGCGTGCAGCGCATGCTCTGGGCTTCGACCGGCACCAAGAATCCCAAGTACAGCGACACGCTTTATATCGATTCGCTCATCGGTCCCGACACCATCAATACCATGCCGGTGGCCTCTCTTGCGGCTTACCGCGATCACGGCAAACCGGCCAGGCGGATTGAAGAGGGCTTGGACGAGGCCCGGGCCGTGATGCAACAGTTGGCGGAAGAGGGAATTGACCTGGCGACCGATACGCGGAAGTTGGAAGATCAGGGAGTGGAGTCCTTCGCGACGGATTATAAAAAGTTGCTCGCAGCACTCGCCGAAAAGCGCCGGCAATATTCCCCGGCGCCGCCGGTGCAGCCTGCGGCGATCTCTGCCCACTAGCAGGCGGCGGACCCGCGTTGACCGCTGGAAGAGTTCGCTGATTTCGACAATGGTGCCCGTTTTTGGCGGGGCTCCCGGAAGGGCGGGGCTTTAGCCCCGCCGTAGAATTCGGGAGGGGTTTAGGGGCTTTACAGGCTGCGGAAAAACTCTGTGGCGCTTAGCGCTGGTACTTTCAGCACCACCCCGGCGCTCGGCGCACCACCCCTCCTCATCTGAGGAGGGGAGCGTTTTCAGCAACTCCCCTCCTGATTCAGGAGGGGTGGCGCGCCGAGCGCCGGGGTGGTTGTACACCGGGGATAGTTTTTCCGCAGCCTGTAAAGCCCCGCCCTTCCGAGGCCCATGATTGATATCGCTTTCTAATGCAACTTGGCAGTAGCGTTAGAATCCCGACGCGAGGAGAGGTTCCATGCCGGAAACAGCCGAGTTGGTCAATCCCTTGCGTGAAGGAATCCGCTTGCGGCGGACGCCCGACCCGTGCGCGATGGTAATTTTCGGCGCCTCCGGAGACCTCACCGAGCGCAAGCTGATTCCGGCGCTCTTCTATCTTTCCCGCGAGCGGATGCTGCCGCCCGGATTCTCCGTGGTAGGATGCGCGCGCACGCCCCATACCGACGATCAGTTCCGCCAGGAAATGTCGGGGGCGGTGAAGAAATTCCTCCACCTGACGCCGGAGAGCGACGCCTTTGTGGAAGGATTTGCCAAAGGGCTGTACTACGTCGTCAACAATTTCAGCGAACCCCAAGCTTACCAACAACTCAAAAACGTCTTGGATCGTCTTGACCAGGAGCGTGGAACCGCCGGCAACCGGCTCTTTTACGCCGCCACCCCACCGAGTTTTTTCCCCGTCATCGTCGAACAATTAGGGGCGGCGGGGTTGGCTAAACCCAAAGATCCGGGAAAAACCTGGACGCGCATTATCCTGGAAAAACCCTTTGGACGAAGCCTGGATAGCGCGCGCGATTTGAACCAGATCGTCACCAGCGTCTTCGAGGAAGATCAGGTTTATCGCATCGACCACTACCTGGGGAAAGAGACGGTGCAAAATCTGTTGGTGTTCCGGTTCGCCAACGGTATTTTCGAACCCTTCTGGAACCGCCGCTACATTGACCACGTGCAAATCTCGGTGGCGGAAGAACTGGGCGTCGAGAACCGTGGCGCTTACTATGAAGAGTCCGGACTGCTGCGCGACATGATCCAGAATCACGTGCTCCAGTTGCTGAGCCTGGTGGCGATGGAGCCTCCCTCGACCTTTGAGGCTACGGCGGTGCGTGATGAGAAGGCCAAAGTGATGCGCGCGCTGCGCCCCATCCGGTTTGAGCGGGTCCCGGAATTTGTGGTGCGGGGCCAGTACGCGGAAGGATTCGTGGGGGGCAAGAAGGCGCCCGCTTACCGGACGGAGCCCAAAGTTTCTCCCGCCTCGGACACGGAAACCTACGCGGCTTTCAAATTTTTCATCGATAACTGGCGCTGGGCGGACGTCCCCTTCTACCTGCGCTCCGGCAAGCGTTTGCCCAAGCGCGTTTCCGAAATTTCCATCCAGTTTCGCCGCGTGCCGCACCTCCTCTTCCGCGGCGCGGGCGCGGAGGGAATTGAGCCTAACATCCTCTCCATACGCATCCAGCCCAACGAGGGAATTTCGCTGAAGTTTTGCGCCAAGCTTCCCGGCACCACCATGCAGATTCGCGCCGTGGAGATGGAATTCCTTTACGGTGAATCGTTCGGCGCGGCGCCGCCCACCGCCTATGAAACCCTGCTGCTCGATTGCATGCTCGGCGATGGCACGCTGTTCAATCGCGCCGATGCCGTGGACCTTTCCTGGGAGTTGGTGGATCCGATTCTCGAGCGCTGGAAGCAGGACGGACCCAATGGGCTGGCTTTATATGCGGCCGGTAGTTGGGGGCCCCCGGAGGCGGATGACTTCATCGAACGCGACGGCCGGCAGTGGCGCAGGCTGTGAAGTGCGGTAGGCGGAAGGCAGAAGGCAGCAGGCCCCGGTGGGTGCCGGGGCGGTTCGCGAACCGCCCCTACTGGATGACGCACTCCAATGGGGGCAGCGCCCGCCAGGTTTCATCAGCGCCCGCCACCTGGATTCGCGATGTTGAATCATGACCTTTTCCGCGAATATAGGCTATTTCGTGTGGGCTCAATCTGCTCTTGACATGGGGATGGGCCGTGTGTATACTAGCCCATAGGGCTGGTTCCAACGGTTGGCTGAACGGGTTCCGGCTACGGCCTGACCGTCCGGGCAGGCCCTTTCCGGGAGGAAAGGAAGCGAACTTCCCATGTCCCTGTTAGAAAAACCGGAGAGCAAAGAGCCGGGTACCGATCCGCGCAGCGCGCCGGAGTTTCTCCGTGGCCTCAGCTCCGAAAGTTTCCGGCAGGCCCCCTCACTTGTCTCGCTAGGCGTGCCACCCTCTCCCCAAGGGAGAGGGGTGGGTTTCTCGACTTTTTACTTCCCTCTCCCTTGGGGAGAGGGTTCCCAACGTAGGAGGGCGGGTGAGGGATCATTTTCATGCTTCGGGGTGCCGCGAATCGACATGAGCGAATGTATTGAAGGGTTTGCGCCCCAGAGAACACGCCGAGAGTTGGCCCAGCAGTCCACGGGGGGAATCAATTCAAAAAGATGTTAAAAATGAAGATAGGTCTGGATGGATCATTGAAAACAAAGGGGAAAAAGAAGTGGTCTGGATGGGTTGATGAAAACAAGCCAGTTACGCGGTTAATTTGATAAATTATTGAAAATAAATAGGTTATAGAACTTTTCGGTGATCTTAGCCGTCCCGAAATCGCTAAATTGAAGCAAAATAGGCCCGTTATCCTCGCAATCCGGATGAGTTATTGAAACGAAAGGAGAAAGCCATTGGGCGGTACGCTTCAGGCATTTGCCTTAGGGGAGCCTCGGCCCGCCAATGTGGCGGAGATTGAAGCCGGGCTTTCGGCCATGTGGAGAAGCGCGGCGGAAGCCTCGGGCGCTGAGTCCGCAGTGACGCGCGCCTCCGCGCTGACCCTGCTCGTTTACGTCGATTGCCGGGAGGCGGCGCGGGAAGTGAGCAACCTGATTGCCGAGGTCACCCGGCAGAATCCCTGTCGCGCGGTCGTGATGGTGATGGACCCCAAGGGGGCGCCTCCGGGCCTGCTGGCCTCCGTGTCGGCCCACTGTCACATGCCGGTCGAGGGTGAAAGACAGATTTGCAGCGAAGAGATCACCTTGAATGCGCGCGGTGAGACCGGCCCCGAACTCATCAGCGTGGTGCTTCCCCTCACGGTGTCCGGGTTGCCGATTTACCTTTGGTGGCGGGCGGAGGGCTTTGCCATGCCCACCTATTTTGACCAGATTCTGCGCGTAACGCAGCACGTGATTGTGGACTCGGCGCGCTTTTGCGCCACGGGCGCGGACCTGCGGGCGCTGGCCACGTGGCTTGAAAAGTATTCCGGCCGGATTCGCCTGTCGGACCTGAACTGGGCGCGCACCACTCCGTGGCGCGAAGTGATGGCCCAATGTTTTGATTCTCCTGACCGCCGCCCTTATCTCCAGCGGATCAGTGAACTCCGCATTGAGTACGAAATGGAATCGGCGCGGCTCTCGACCCAACGCGCGCAGAGCCTGTTGCTGACGGCATGGCTGGCGACCCGCCTGGGATGGGAATTCCAGCGCGCGGAATCGCACGGAGAAAACATGCCGCGTGCGCTCTACTTCCAATCGGACGGCCGCGAGGTAAAGGTCGAGAGGGTTCTGAGGAAAGTTGAGGGCGGAGGAACGGGAGTTTGTTTTTCCTTCGTGATCGGGGCCGACGGCGCGCGTTTTTCCTTTTCGCGAGGGCTGGATGGCAAAGTGGTGCAGACCGTTGCCGAAGTCCCAGGCCTGCCGCCCATCGGCCGGACGGTGCGAATCGAAGTGGGGAATGAAGTCGAGATTCTGAACGATGAACTAATGCTGTCCGGCCGCGACCACGTTTACGAAGAAGCCCTGGCGCTGGTGGCGCGGATGACGAGGTATTGAGTCATTGGGTCATCGGGCCATCGAGCCATTAAGATTAGTCGTAAATGGGTGGTAAAGAGTGGCAGTCGATGATCCAGGGGCCACTTGCGCTCCAAATGGCCCGATGACCAGATGGCCCGATGATCCGATAGCTTGATGACCCAATGCGTCGATAATCGATTGCCCCGATGGCGAGATGACCCAATGACCCAATCTCCTGAAATCCGCGTCTTCGACGGACTGGAGCCTTTAAGCTGGGCGGCTGCCACCCGCTTTGAAGAAAACGCGCGCGTCAAGGCCATGGAGAAGAAACCCTTCACCGTGGCGCTTTCCGGCGGCTCGACCCCGAAGCTCCTTTACGAGCTCCTGGGCAGCCCCACGTTTGCGGGCCGCGTGCGCTGGCCGAACGTCCACTTGTTCCAGGTGGATGAACGGTGCGTGCCGCCCGACGATTCCCAGAGTAATTACCGCATGATTCGCCAGGCCCTGCTGGAATCGGCGCCACTGCCGGAGGAAAACTTCCACCGCATGGCGGCCGAGCGCCCGGACCGTGAGCAAGCGGCGCACGAGTACGCGGAAGAACTAGCGCGCGTTTTGCATCCCGCGCCAGGGGAGTGGCCGCGCCTGGACCTGGTATTCCTCGGCATGGGACCGGACGGACACACCGCGTCGCTTTTTCCCGGCAGTAAAGCGCTGGACGAGCGCACGGCTTGGGTGGCGCCCAATTTCGCCGACAAGCTCAACTCCTTTCGCCTGACCCTGACTTTGCCGGTGCTCAACGCGGCCGCGCATGTTATCTTTTTGGTGGCGGGAGCGGATAAGGCGGAAACGCTGCGCCAGGTGCTGGGTGGACCTGCGGGACGCTTTCCCGCGCAGCTCATTCAGCCCGCGCCAGGCCGTTTAAGCTGGTTCCTTGATCATAGCGCGGCGGAATTGCTTAAGAGATAGTGGACAGTGGTTAGGGATCTGCCCGCTAGCCACGTTCCACTAACCACTATTCACTGTCTTTGGGGGGTGATTCCTGCAAGTCAAAATTGCTCCGTCGATTCTTTCTGCGGATTTCACGCGCCTCGGCGAACAAGTGCAGATCGTGGAGGCGGCGGGCGTGGACCGCATCCAAGTGGATGTGATGGATGGCCGCTATGTACCCAACATTACTTTTGGAACCATCGCCGTCCGCTGCCTGCGCCCGTTGACGCGCCTGACCATTGAAACTCACCTGATGGTCACGCCGCCCGAGGATTTTATTGAGGCTTTCGCCGCCGCCGGCGCGGACACCATCATTGTCCACCAGGAATCCACGCCTCACTTGCACCGGGCCCTCGAACTTATTCGCAGTCTGGGGAAGAAAGCCGCCGTGGCGCTGAATCCTTCGACGCCGGCCGGCACCCTTTCGGAGGTGCTCGATATGGTGCAGATGGTCCTGGTCATGACGGTGAATCCGGGTTTTGGCGGCCAGAAATTTATCCGGGGCACGCTGCCGAAAATCCGCCAGGTCCGCGACGCGCTGACCGAGCGCCGCTTGGAATGCGAAGTGGAAGTGGATGGCGGTATTAACGAACAGACCATAGGTTTGGCCGCAGAGGCCGGCGCGGATGTCATGGTGGCGGGCTCTTCTGTGTATGACGCGCCCGACGGCGTGGGCCCCGCCATCGCGCGCCTGATTGCGTGTGCCGGGGGGAGGCAAGCGTAGCGCGGACCTGTTTTTTAGGTTCGCGGTTTTCCCTTGCCCATAGGGGAATAGTCTACCCAATGGATGGAAGGGTGGGGTTTTCATAGGGCGCGGAAAAACGCCCCACCGCGGACAACCACCCCGGCGCCCAAGGCGCCACCCCTCCTGAATCAGGAGGGGAGTTTCTTAAGCCGCTCCCCTCCTCAGTTGAGGAGGGGTGGCGAGCTGAGCGCCGGGGTGGTTCTGCGGAGGGGATAATGGGGCGGTTTTGATAATGACAGCATGGAGGGGCTTTCCCGCAACTTGTAAAGCCGCCCCTCCGGGAGCCCCTTAAAGCATCCGGGCATGATGAGAAATCCGCGTCCGTCCTCTTCGTGCGACGCGGGGTCGAGTAAAGGATCATGAAAACAGGCTGTATCCTCGCGAAATATGCGGCATCAAAAGAATGTATAAGCCTTGAGCCGTCCGGTTATTGCGGGGGAAAACTCGATCAGCAGGCAAAGGAAGTGATGGCGTCAGTTTGCCGATCGGGTACGAACTGATTTAACTTATAACTCCGATGACTCAACTACCTCAAGCTACTTTGGCACGCGACGAGTCGAATCTCGTAAGCGAAGCGAAGGCGGGGAACTACTCTGCCTTTGAAGAACTCGTGAACCGCTACGAGAAGAAGATCTACCGGCTGGGAATGAACATCACGGGAAACCGTGAGGACGCCGAGGACGTGCTTCAGGATGCCTTTCTGAAGGCCTTCGAGCATTTGCCGGATTTCCGGGAAGACTCGCGTTTTTACACCTGGATTGTACGCATCGCCGTGAACGAAGCGCTGATGAAACTGCGCAAACGGCGGACCAGCCGGGAAGTCCCGATGGACGACTCCGAAGATGAAAACGGGGAAGTGGTGGTGCGGGAGTTCGCCGATTGGAAACCCAATCCCGAGCAGCAATTTGCCCAGTCGGAGCTGGAACGGATCCTGCAGGAGGCGGTGAATTTGCTGTCGCCGGGTTTTCGCACCGTCTTTTATCTCCGCGACGTGGAAGGATTATCCACGGAAGAAACTGCCGAGCTGCTGGATTTGACGGTGGGCGCGGTAAAGGCCCGGCTCTTTCGCGCGCGCCTGCGATTGCGCGAGGAACTCAGCAAAATTTTCAAGCGAGGGAAAAATTCGTGAATTGCAATAAGGCGGTCAAAGAGATCTGCGGCTATCTGGACGGCGAGTTGGACGCGGAATTAAAGCACACTCTCGAGGCCCACTTGACTTATTGCAATCACTGTCACGCGGTATATGACAGCACCAAGAAGACCATCGAGCTTTACTGCGACGGCAAGCTCTTTGCGCTTCCCGACGAAGTTCACACCCGCTTACACGAGGCGCTAAAGCGCAAGTTGCATGAGCACGCGTAGATCTTGGTCATTCAGGTTTGGCGTCCAAAGGCTGCGGGTACGAAGCTATGAGTTGCTAGTTGCTACCTTAGGCTTGACAGGTCCGACTGACCACCCGTACAATTTTCGGTTCGGGTCCCGCTCATGACGGAAATAAGGTAGCGCATGGATAAGAAGAAAGTTGAATACTTCAAAAGGCGACTCCTGGCCAAACAGGAGGAAGTGCTGCGTCTGGTGAGCAAGTCTGAGCAGGACGGGCGCGAGGCCGACGAGGAGGCGACGCAAGACGTCGCCGACAAGGCGGCAAACTCCTACACCAAGGAGTTTCTCTTTCACCAGAGTGACGAGAATCGCCGGTTGCTGCAACTCGTGAGCCAGGCGCTCGAGCGCATAAAAGACGGCACGTACGGACAATGCTTGGCATGTGAGGAAGAGGTCCAGCAGAAGCGGCTGGAGGCAGTGCCTTGGGCCCGCCACTGCATCGAGTGCCAGGAAAAGGAAGATCAAGGCTTACTTTAGTTGTCCGCGGATTATCCCCCTACGAGGTTCGCTTTCTCCCCAATTCCCCATACCCACTCTCGCCAGCCTTCGCTCCTTCGAGAGTTGCTGGACGGCATTCTTGCCGTTGCCTTTCCTACGGACTGCTTCCTTTGCGGGGGTGAGCTTTCGAGCGAGGGAAGGGTGCGCATCTGCCGGGCATGTTGGGCGAGTTTGGAGCCTTGGGGCGGGCCTCTGTGCACTCGCTGCGGCCTGCCGTTTCCGTCCCCGCACGCCCTCGAGTCGGCAGTTGCGGAGTGCGGCGCGTGCCGGAATGATGAGCCGGCCTTCGACGGGGCCCGGAGCTTTGGCCTTTATGGCGGGAGGCTCCGCCACGCCGTCCTGCGCTTGAAGTTTACCGGGCAGGAACGGTTGGGCGAGCATCTGGGGGAATTGCTGGCGCCCACTTGGGATTCGTTGCCTCTGACGGGCGATTTCGGCCCACCCCTCATCGTTCCGGTCCCCTTGCATCCGTCGCGGCGGCGTGAGCGCGGCTTCAATCAGTCGGAACTGCTGGCAGAGGGCTTGGTGCGGGCGCTGGGAAAACAGAGTGGTGGCGTGGCGCCGCAGGTTGCCAAGGCTTGCTTGCGCCGCAACCGCGCCACACCTCCACAGACCGGGTTGAGCGTGGCCGCCCGGCGCGAGAATCCGCGCGGGGCTTTTGCCGTGGTCAAACCGGACGCCGTTCAGGGGCGCGCGATCGTGCTGGTGGACGACGTCATGACCACTGGCGCAACGCTTTCCGCCTGCGCGCGAGCCTTGAAGCGTGCGGGTGCGGCGCAGGTCATGGGGCTGACGCTGGCGCGCGCTACGCCCCTGTTTCCCGATCTTACCGGGGACGAGAGTGACAACACTGTTGACGGACTTGACCGGGACTCGACATAATAAGACGGCGAGCGGACGCTTATCGCTCCTGCGGGTGAAACTCGATGTCGGAGGATGGCCACCAACGCGTTCTGCAAGAACCTGTACTGGTGCTCAACGCCACGTACGAACCCATTAATGTCACTGCCGTCCGGCGCGCCCTGGTGTTGGTGTTGAAGGGTGTAGCGACCACGGAAGAAGAAGACGGCATGTTTGTTCATTCTTCCCAATTGACCTTCCGGGTACCTTCAGTCATCCGCCTGCTGGGATTCCGGCGCATCCCGTATCAAACGCGGGCGCTTTCGCGGAAAAACGTGCTGTTGCGTGACCGTTACACCTGCCAATTCTGCGGCCGGGTGATGCCCGCACACGAACTCACGCTGGATCACGTTATCCCCCGCTCGCGCGGAGGCCACACCGATTGGGATAACCTGGTCGCATGTTGCCACCGCTGCAATAACCTGAAGGGGGATCGGCTGCCGGAAGAGGCCGGCCTTCGATTGCTGCGGCCTCCGCACCCCTTTACCCTTCACACCAGCCGGCAGATCATGCGCATGATGGGCCGGTCTGATGAGCGCTGGCGCAAGTATCTGTTCTGCTGATCCCCCTGCCGCTTCTCACCATGGCTTGGAAGGTTAGGGCTTTAGGCCAGCCCTTCCGGCAATCCCATTAAAGGAGTCCAAGCGTGGTGAGAAATTCCGGCTGAGGCTTCACCCAGGATCCGGCATCAGCGGCGTTGCGGGCGCGCAGGCAAATTCGGGTGATGGCAAATGCATCCTCGGTCGAAACTAAGGGGTCGCCCTCACCGCGGCAGTGTCGCCGAGAGGTGGCCGAGTGGTTTAAAGTGGCGGTTTGTACTCTCTCCACCCTAGCCCCGGGAGCCCGATGGCAAGGTGTGGCGTGCAGCCCGAGAGCCGCGCAAGAAGCAGTCTTTTTCGCTCCCGCCTCAGTCTCCCTTCCAGTCATCTCACACTCCCAATCTTGCATAGAGGAGATATAAATCTGCAAGCAATGCACGTTGATGACTACGAAGAAGCATGCCCCATCGAGCCTGCCGAGGTAGTCCACCATCCCGTTCCCACCAATGGTGAAAATCCGGCGATCGCATGACCGGACTAATTGATTGACCAAAAGGGCTTTAAGTCGGGATGGAGGCTGCTGTCCGCGGAACTGACGCCTTGCTCGACCCCCAAATCGTCCGGAAACACATAGAATGATATATGGATCTCATTCATCTGCGCCAATTCCAGCTTTTTCCGGATGGCTCCGCCCACCCTCGAACGCAGAGCGCTCAGGATCGATCCCACCTCCCCCGCACCGATTTCTGTGCAGATGACACCGACCACCGAGCCGTCGTTATACCAGCCGTGCAAATCCGTTTCTCGTATGGAGGCGGAAAGTGCCTTGGTTATTCCTGTAAGGATGATCTTACCCTCTTTGTCCTGGAGAACCCTGCCAAGGTGCAAGAGCATGAGCACGAAGCGCTGCCGAGAGCGTTCAGTCCTCTTCCGCTCGATCGACAACATCTTCCTGAAAAGCTCCTCCGGCACTAACGTAAGATTGGTGTCATCTCCACGGGGTTCGTCCCTAACGGAAGCGTTCAACAATGATCCCGCATCCAGGGCTAACTTCCGTCGTTTTTTTGACCCAAACATTTCCATGATCATCTTAATCTCTCCTCTGACACGAGTCTGAATAGGTAGAATGGCTAGGTTAGTCAAGTAGGTATTAAAGATCTGCGAACAGACGGTGCTGCATTCTGCCGGGCCCTGAAAAGACCCTCTCAGCCCGTGTGCCGGCTTCAAGGTTGGAGGCGTGCCCACTGTCCCAGAAGAAGGGCACTAATTCCAAAGTCGATATGAACCGACACCTGGTTGCGGTCAAGAATCGTCGAAATATTCGGGTTCTTGCACCCAAGATGGTTCGAATCAACCCCGACGGCGGTCCCCTGGCGAAAAGGGGAATCTCTGCCAACCTGAATTGTTCTTTATTCAGCCGGTCGTTTGGTCAATCAGGCACTGGACTGTACTTACACTCTTGTAGTTTAGATGATTATAATTCTCTGACAATGGCACGAAGGTGCATTTGGAGTAGCACTAACGGCAAGCGAAGTCTTTGACCCAAACCGAGGAGCAATGGCACCGTTGGACAGATAATGGTGGCGCGAGATCGGCAATTTCCGAGTAACTCATAGGGGCGGTTCGCGAACGGGCCGCCCGCTACGCGGGCTCTGATGCTGAGCGGGTAACGCGGAAAGGGCTAAGGATGCGGGGCTCGGGACTTACGGTTAGCTGCCGGCTGTGAGCTGTCAGCCAGTTCCTGACAACGGAAAACTTACAACCGAAGACTTGTCTTTGCCGGGCAGGCGCCCACGCCTGTACTTCGGGACTCTGCGATTTCCCGAAGGGACTTGTGAGAGTTGACGGCTCATCTCCGTCGGCTTGCAGAATCGCACGCGTCCGGAGAATAAACCCGCACCATATCTTTGCCGGAAGGGAGCACCTGGGGGAGATCGCAGAGGCCAAAAATCGACCCTCTGCGTCACCTTGTAAAAGAGCCGCTCCGGCAGACATTTCTCTCGGAGCCCATGGTTCGCAAGATCCTCGGCGACAATATTGAAAATCCAAGGTTGCGTGCCAAAGAAGCTTGAAGCATCATGCTGGGATTGCGCCCGTGGCCGCCATTCTCACGGCCGCTTTCTCGTGCAGGCGAATGGGTCCCTGAAGGCGCCGATTAAAGCACCCGCCGAGGCTGATTGAAGGCAGAAAGGCAACGCGCTCGCCGCCGACGCAACGGTCGTGCTCGGATGAAAACCAATGAGCCCTCCAGAGTCAGGCCGTCCTCCGGTGAACCGCTGGCTGATTGCGGTTGCGGTGATGTCGAGCGCCATCATGGAGGTGCTGGACACGTCGGTGGTGAATGTCAGCCTGCCGCACATTGCCGGGAGCCTGTCCGCCAGCGTAGATGAATCGACCTGGGTACTGACCTCGTACCTGATTGCCAATGCGGTGATCCTGCCGATCAGCGGGTGGTTGGCTAACTGGATTGGAAGGAAGCGGCTCCTGCTGACGGTGGTGAGCGGGTTCACGATTTCAAGTGTGCTGTGTGGCCTGGCTCCGAGCCTGGGGGCGTTGATCTTCTTCCGCGTGCTCCAAGGGACTACGGGTGGAGGGCTGCAACCGCTTTCGCAAGCTGTCCTCTTGGAGGAGTTCCCTCCCGAGGAGCGGGGCAAAGCGATGGCGTTCTGGGGAATGGGCATTGTGGCTGCACCTATTCTGGGGCCGACGCTGGGTGGCTGGATTACGGATACCTACTCCTGGCGCTGGGTGTTTTACATCAACCTGCCGATCGGCATCCTCAGCCTGGTTATGATTTCGCTATTCCTTTACGACCCTCCTTACATCCGCCGGGGGGCGCTGCGCGTGGACTTGTGGGGATTGGGAATGCTGGCGGTCGGCATGGCAGCGTTACAAATCATGCTGGACAAAGGCCAGGAGGAGGACTGGTTTGCTTCGCACTTTATCGTGATGCTGGCCGTGATCGCGGCGGTCATGCTCCCGGCGTTCGTGATCCGCGAACTTTACACGCCGCAGCCCATTGTTCGTTTCAGGTTGCTGAGGTACCGGAGCTTCGCCGCGGGGATTGTGCTGATTACGATACTCGGATTCGTGCTGTATGGCAGTCTGGTTCTGCTGCCGCTCTTCATGCAGACACTGCTCGGGTGGACGGCGGTTACGGCAGGCATCTGGACCAGTCCGCGCGGGGTCGCCACCGCCCTGTGCATGCCCCTCGTGGGTTATCTTCTGGGCAAGGGCTGGGACGCTCGCTTGATGCTGATTTTTGGGGCTGTCGTATCCAGCATGGCCTTTTTCGGCTACTCCCACATGAGTCTCGAGTCGGGCACATGGGACATCCTATCGCACCAGATTAACCAGGGAGCCGGCATGGCGTTCGTCTTTGTGCCCTTGACCATCCTCACGATGGAATCTATCCCCAAGGCGGAGACCGGATACGCCACCAGCTTGTATAGCGTGATGCGCAATATCGGCTCGAGCGTCGGGATTTCATTTGTGACGACGTGGGTGGCGCGGCGGTCCCAGTTCCACCAGTCGATTCTGGCCGCTCATGTAACACCCTACGACCTGCGGAGCCGGGAGTTTCTGGGGCAGGTAAGGGAATTCCTTTTCCACCAGGGCTTCGACTACAACACGGCGGGGCACGGTGGCCTCGGTGTCCTTTACGGCATGCTTCAGCAGCAGGCGGCCCTCATCAGCTTTATCGAGGTGTTCCGGATTATGGGTTTCCTGTTTTTGGCAACCGTTCCCTTGGCGCTGCTCATGAGGAAGGCAAGACGGCGCGTCACGGTTCGCGCCGTCGATTAATACGGACACGGGTATTATGAGGACGGACGGATCGCCACCACCGAACTTGCCGCCCTTTACAGGGCTTTGAGGAAAGGATCATCACCGCCCGGCTGTTGTACATGCCCAATTTTGACCAGACGTGTGAGCAGTACTGGACTGAAACGCAATCCCCTTCGGGATATAACAAGTGTGCATCGTGGTTCCCGAGGATTAGTATCGCCACCTGAAACGGGGCAGGGAAAAGGAAACTGGATCATGAGATTGCCAGGGATTTCGAGGCGGAGCCGGGGCAGCACGAGTCGTTATCTTCTTTGGCGCCGCTCTTGACGTTTGACGGTGTCTGCAACACCTGGCGGCCTAATCAAACCCCCGCAGCAAGTAGCCTTAGAATTGGAGAAGCACATGAATGCAAACAGCAGGACGGCATGGGCCAGGGCTGTACTCACCTTTCTGATGACGGGGATGTTAGCGCTAAGCCTGATGCCGCGCGCTTCCGCAGAGGTCGGTAGGGACGTTGGCGAAGGCGGCAAGGACGCCGGCAAGGGGATCGGCAAAGGCGGCAAGGATGCCGGCAAGGGGATCGGCAAAGGCGGCAAAGACGCCGGCAAGGGAATCGGCAAAGGCGGCAAGGACGCCGGCAAGGGAATCGGCAAAGGCGGCAAAGACGTTGGTAAAGGGTTCAAAAAAGCCGTCGGCCCCTGAGGCGACAGCGGGGACAGCGCGACCGACTAGTGACAGCCAACGATTATTGATGAAGGTCGCACACTCGGAAAGTAAGCTTTGAGCGGTTCGCCGGGCGGATCGTTATCCCGAACGGGGTTCGAGAAAACAGATCTTTCCTTGATGCCTAATTTTTATGGACGAGTTCGCAGGGTAGCCATAGTACTCAGCGAGCGAGCCACGTTCCCACCCCTCCTGAACAGGCTGCAGGCCTGTCATTCTGAGGAACCGCGGCGGTCCCGAACCCTTTGGGAATCCCCCTCAGGGTGATCTCCGCGAAGGAACAATCTCGCATTACCATGAAAATGCACAGAGCGAGGAGGTAGCGTACCATTGTGCTCGAAGGCTGCGGCTTGTCTTGGTTCGGAGGCTAAAGGCCGGAGTGTTTCAGAAAAATACTCCTAAGCGTAACGCTAGTGGCTAGCGGCGGGGGCTGGCCGCCCGTCCACTCGACGATCTTGCCAGCCGGTGGGTGGTCTCAGATATTCGAAGCAGAGATCGGAGGGCTTCGTTCACCGCCGCCGAGTTGCGGAACACCTTGGCCACGTCCGGCTCCAGGACCGCAACATTCGCACCTTCCCTCATGATGCGACGGTAGTACTTGCCGCGGACGGCCGTTGAGTAATCGAAGTTGTACTCCCGGCGCATGTCATCTGGCTGCACTCGGCTCTTCGCCTTCATGACGTTTCCTCTCGCGCAGGGTGGCGCGACGCGCGCTGATGACGCACGTGCCGCCACCTCGCTCAACATGGTTGACCACGAGCAGCCGCCCGCGGCCTGAATACCCCACCGTGATCAGCCAACTCTCTTCTTGCGAATGGTCTGGGTCTCCAAAGGTGGCAGCCAGGGGGTCGTAGAACACGGTCACAGCTTCGTCAAATGCCACGCGGAACTTCTTGAAGTTCATGTGGCCTTGCTTCCCCATCCCACTCAAAGCGCATTATGCCAGTTTCTCCTGTGTCGGCCTGACCGATCAACCCAGGTCACTCAGCGATGGACTCCCGACCCGAGGGCCATGGTCAAAAGCCGCGGACCTGAACAACAGGTCCGCGCTACCCCCGCCGCGGCCCTTCACATTTTAAACTTTGCCTTTTGGTTTCTCGTTGCGGCTCTACCTCTCGGCACGATGTCATCCGCGAGTTTGGTCAATCCACTTTTTCGAGAGCTACCGAGGTGCTATCGAAATCGCCTTCCAGGATGAAGTTCAGGCCATGGTTCATCAAGTAGGCGCCGCTTAAGGTTTCCTGATGCTCCGCCAGCTTACCATCGATGCGTTTGAGCCGATAGACGGCGCCCGGATCGAGACCGCGCAAGTAAACCGTCGGCGCCGGATAAAGGAACTGTTGCGAATGCAGGAAGGCAAACACCACGGCCTGTTTCGCGTCCCGCGAGACGTATTCGTTGGCGGTGACTTCGCCATCCCGGGGAGAGAGCAGGCGATGGAGGCTGCCGTTCTGCACGGTTTCACGGATGGACTTGTAATAGGCGATCATCTGCCGCGCCAAGTCAAAGTCCTCGGCGGTCCAGTGATTCAGGTTGCTGCCGATGCCGAGGGCTCCCTGCATCGCCACCAGGAAACGGAACTTCAGCGGGGTGCTTCGCCCGTTCTGATTGGGGACGTCGGTGACCCAGTCCATCATCACCTTGGGTGGGTAGGCCAGGCTGAATCCTTCCTGGATGCGCAGGCGATCAAAGGCGTCGGTGTTGTCAGATGTCCACACCTCGTCCACGCGCGTGAGGATTCCCAGGTCCACACGCCCGCCGCCCCCCGAGCACGATTCGATTTCCAGGCCGGGATGTTTGGCCCGCAGGCGGTCGATAATTTCATAAAGGTTCTTCGTGTACTTTACCCATATTTCCTTTTGCTCGGCGGGCGGGACCTCCGGCCATCCCGGCTCGCCGAAGTGCCGGTTCATATCCCACTTGATGAACTCGATGTGGTTCTCCTTGAGCATCTTGTCGAGCACGCTGAAAATGTATTCCTTCACGTCGTCGCGCGCCATGTTCAGCACAAGCTGGTTGCGCGCCTGCTCGCGCGGCCGTCCGGGAAAATTCATGGCCCAGTCAGGATGCGCCCGGTAGAGGTCGCTATTAGGGTTCACCATCTCGGGTTCGAACCAGAGGCCGAACTTCATCCCCAGCCCGTTCACATGGTCGATGAGGCCTTTCAACCCTTGCGGAAATTTCTGCGGATTCACAAACCAATCGCCCAGGCCGGCGTGATCGTCGTTGCGTTGGCCGAACCAGCCATCGTCCATCACAAACAACTCCACGCCAATCTTCGCCGCCTTTTCGGCAAGAGCTTCCTGCCCCGCTTCGTTGACGTTGAAGGTGGTGGCTTCCCACGAGTTGTAGAGTACCGGGCGCGGGTGGGGCGCCGCGTGGTCGGGCAGCAACTCATCGGTCGCGAGGCGGTGCATCAAACGCGAAGCCTCGCCGAAACCCGCGTCGGTGAATCCGCCATAGTACCCGGGAGTGTCCAGGGTCTCTCCCGGTTGCAAGGGATAGGAGAAATCGAAATCGTTGTACCCCCCCACCACACGCACCTGCTGCGCGGGAGTCTGCTCCACCACCAACTTCCAATTGCCGCTCCAGGCCACGCCCCCGAACCAGACGCGGCCGTGCGTTTCATCCGCCTTGCCTCCTTCATCCAGCGCGAACCAGGGATTGAACTGATGGCTGGTGTTGCCGCGGCGGCTGTCGAGCAACACCTTGCCGGGATGAATCGCCACTTGGTTGACCTGCGTCTCACCGGCCCAGCGTCCGGAAAGATAGGTCAGCCGATAGCCCTCGCCAGGGGCCACGTACCACACACCCGATTGCGCGCTCTCGAGAGTCACGACCTGTGGCGTGCGGTTTTCCACGACTGAGCTTTTGCGAATGATGTCTTCGTGGGGAAAGACCTTGTAGATCAGGGTCACGAAGAGGTCATATTGAATGTCTCGCGTGCGGAGCTTCAAGGTGTCACCTTGAAGCTCATAGGAATCGTACTTGAGCACCAGGTCGCGGTCGCCGTCGGCGAGCGTCACCTTGAGGCAGGGTTCGGTGTAGAGCCGCGCGCCCCAGCCGGGGTACTCGAGGTTGCTCATCGTTTCGGAAGAATCGAACGATGCGTGCTCCGGCCGGGTGTGGGCCGCCTGAAGGTCCTCGTCGCGCCCCAACTTCTTCCCCCAGTAAACGTTTTGAAGCTGGCCGGACTCATTTACCCCTACGACGTAAGTGGCCCGGTCGCTGTCAAGAACCCAGAGCTTCTGCTCAGGAAGATAGCGGATGGGGGCGGTGGACTGCGCAATGAGCGCGACGGGAAGCAGGAATAAAGCCGCTAAAAGGGGGAAAAGCAAAACCCTGGGATTTCTTCCATATAAATTCATCATGAGAATTCCTCCGAGCGAATTAAAGCCTTGCGGCTGCCTGAAGCGGGGAGTATACACGAAACGGCCACGTCAAGCTGCGGGTCTGGCGGAGGCGTAAGTGTTCGGGGAAAGGGCCGCCATCAATCAGTCCGGATTTCTCACCACGGGTTTGGAAGGGTGGGGCTTTGCAGGCTGCGGGAAAATGCGTTGGCGGGGCCGTTACCAACGGCACTCCTTTATCGCCTTGTCAGCACCACCCCGTCGTTCGGCGTGCCACGCATCCTCATCTGAGGAGGGGTGCGTTTTAAATAACTCCCCTCCTGATTCAGGAGGGGTGGCGCCATGGGCGCCGGGGTGGTTGTCCGTGGCGGGCGGGGGCCGCAGCCTGTGAAGCCTCGCCCTTCCGGCAGTTTCTCCAAATCTATCCGTGCGTGATGAGAAATGTAGTTTAAAGTCTGCTTGACCATGACCACGTGATCCCGCGGGTCGCAGACTCCCTCCGGACAATACGGGGCTGGACACGCGCGGAATAATTTCGCAGAATATCAGCGAGGCCCGAGGAACCTTTGTCGTTGTGGGTCCTCAAGTTGGATGGTGCACCTTGGGAATTTCCCCGATCGCCCCGAAAGATATGACTCCTATCACCGATTACGTGGAAGGGAGTTTTGTTCCCATTTCGCGTCTCACCCACGATTGGGAATTTCATGCCGCACTTTCCCTGAGTCCAGCGGAAGAGCGCACCATGGTGCGCGAGCCGGTGCAGGCCGTCCCGGCAGCGATCGCCCAACGGTTGGGAAAAATTCGGTTGCTGGCAGTGGCTTACATTGCCTGCCTGGAGACCGGCGACGTTGTGTCCCGGCAGAAGCCCAAGGGGGAAGCGCACACGGCCGCGTGGGTGGAAACTCCGGAACGCATCAACCTGCTGCTCGCCTGCCGCGAGCTGGACGCCCACGATACGGGGTTTGAGCTCCTCGGGAGCGTGGCGGAATTGCTCCGCCCGCGCCTGACCCAGTCCGAGGTAACGGCTTACAGTCAGATTTTGGAGGAGGAAGTCCATCACGGGGTGCGCGGCGAAATCGATGAGGATGCCCTGAATGCAAAACAAGCTTACCTGGCCAGCCGCACCGGGCGCCGCTTGCGCGCGCAGTTCGAGCGCTACCGCGACGTTTCCTTTGTCAGCACCGCCGCAGAGTACATCCACGGACTGTGGCACGACGTGCAAATCCGCGTCGGTCCGGAACACCTTCCCGTTGCCCAATTGCGCCGCCGCATGGATCTGATGGCCGAGCTTTTCCCGCCCAACCCCGGCTATCGCGTGTTTGATGAAACGGTGGAGAAGACAGAATAGTTTTTTTGGATGTTGGATTGGCGATTGGGATTGCAGAGTACGGAGGTCAGTAGTCAGCGGTCGGCTGGGGCATTAGCTGAAAGCTGAGCTCTGAAAGTATAAGAGAAGAGACGGCGGCCAGGCTTGGTGATTTATCCAAAATCCCAAATCTAAAATCCAAAATCCTAATTCACCGCGGCGGAGGCCGGCTTGGAAGCATCCTCTTGCAAATGGAAGATGGTGCGGACGACGTCGATGAATTCCGAGCGGTCCGGGCGCAGGGCGGCATGCTTCAGTTCGGTGAAGGGGGTGTGGAGAATCTTGTTCACTAACCCGTGGGTCAGGGCTTCGAGCGCCTGTTCCTGGTCCGGGGTGAGCTCGCCGAACATCCGCCGCATACGTTTCATTTCCGCCTGGCGGATTTCTTCCACGCGCCGCCGTAAGGAAACGATGGTGGGCACGACGTTAAGCTGTTCCTGGCGGGCGCGGAAAAGTTCGATTTCTTCGTCCAGAATCTGATCCGCCGCTTCCATGGCCTTTTCGCGTTCGTGCCGGTTGTGGTGGGTTACTTCTTCCAGTCCGTCGATGTTGACGAGCGTACAGCCGGGCACTTCGCGCACTGCCGGGTCCACATCGCGGGGCACGGCGATATCGATCAGAAAAATAGGGCGGCCGTGGCGCTCCGACATCAGGCGCTGCATATCGTCGCGGGTGATGATGAAGTGCGGGCAGCCGGTGGAGCTGATGACAATGTCGGCGTCGCGCATGGCTTGCCAAATCTCGCTGAAGTGAATTGCCAAGCCGCGCAACTCCTGCGCCAGGGCGATGGCCTGAGCGTGGGTGCGATTGCTCACCAGCACCGTGGCGACCCCTTTAGCGACCAGATGGCGCGCGGCCAATTCGCCCATCTGCCCGGCGCCGATTATCATCACCGTTTTGTCGTGCAAGCCGCCAAAAGTCTGCTCTGCGAGCTCCACCGCGGCGGTGCTTATGGAGACCGGAGCTTCCGCCACGTGGGTTTCCGTCCGCACGCGTTTGGCGGTGTTGAACACGCGATGGAATACCGACTCCAGCGCGTTGCCGCACGTCTCCGCTTCCTTCGCCAAAAAATACGCTTGCTTGACCTGGCCCAGAACCTGAGGCTCACCCACAATCAATGAATCCAAGCCCGCGGCTACCCGGAACAAGTGGCGCACGGCCTCCTCATCGCGGTGTACATAAAAGGAGTCCACGAATTCATCGAAGCGAACGCCGTAAAACGATTCGGCAAAACGGCGGAAACCCGCCATGCCATCCTGCTTCTCGAACGCCACCAGGACGAATTCCACCCGATTGCAAGTGGAGATGATGACCGCTTCTTCAATCTCCGGCTCACTCTGAAGCCGGCGCAGGACTTCCGGGACGATCCGCTCGTTCAACGCAAACCGCTCGCGAAGCTCAAGGGGCGCTTTTTTGTGACTAATTCCCACCACTAGCAGATTCATGAGTCCATGTCCTTACTAAGCATTATAAGGCGCAAATGAAGGTTAAATGTCGCACAGTTGGCGCCTCCGCAGGTATGAGAGGGCAAACACGTTGCCATTCTGGAATAATGAAGGTGAGTAAAAATTCCACAATGCGCGTACAGGATTCATCCTTTGTGTTCATGCAGATGACCCACAGGGGTGGTTTGGCGGGGCGGGTTTCCTGTCAGCGGGGCCTTGTTGGGCTGGGTCATTTCCCGCAAAAGTGTCAGAGATTTCGCGCAAATGGTTTCCTTGCAATCAGGTACGCCAAGGCGCTGCCTGCTAAGTTTTGCCATATCCTAACTGTACAAAAATTTTACAGTGCCTTCCTAGTGGTAATAAGAATGCTCCCACGGAAATTGGGTGTGTCAGGTGAAAGACATTATGTCCGTCAATGCCGCGCACCTCATTCGAGGAGGTCGTAATCCCATGAAGCTAACTCAGACTGTTTTACTGGTAATTTTTGCCATCATCATGGCGCTGCCGTTTGGAATGGGCAAAGCCGAGTATGCCAAGAAAGAGGGCAAGGCTTGCACGTTCTGCCATCCCCCAGGGAAGTTCAAGGAGCTTACCGACGCGGGACAATACTACAAGGATCACAACCATTCCTTGGAAGGCTACAAGGCGCCAGAGGCCAAGTAGTTGGGAACGATCGGTCGCGAGGGTTGGGGAAAACGACCTGTAATCCTGCCCTCGCGGTCCGAGGTTCGGCAAGGTGGTGCGGTGGATCGCCCTGGGTGTTCAAAATTGCACACTGCGATAGGGTTCCCAGTGATAGAATACGCCCCGCTTTTGTGGTGAGTGACTCCAAGAGTAAGAAAGGACTTTAGGTTTTGCCGGAACCCCCCAAAAACAATCCTCAGGGCCGTCTGAGCAAGCTGCGCGCCTTGATTCGTCCTGCCGTTTATCTTAGTCAGAACTTGATCAGCCGTACGGGTGTGGTTTTGGCCACGACGAGCGGGGTCACGCTGGTCTTTTCGTTCGTCTTGCTCATTTTCGGTATCCAACCCAATCCTTACGCGGGGATTGTGGTTTTCATGATTCTGCCCGCGATTTTTGCTTTGGGCTTGGTGTTGATTCCCATCGGCATCTACCGTGATTTGCGCAAGTACCGGCGGCTGGGCACTCTGCCGATGACATACCCCACGGTTGACTTCACGCATCCGGGGGTGCGGAGGACGGCGCTGTTTATCGCCGTCATGACGGCCATCAACATTCCCATATTTGCGTATGCCACTTACCGAGGAACGGTCTTCATGGAGTCGACCCAATTTTGCGGCCAGACCTGCCACTCGGTGATGGACCCGGAATACACGGCGTACCAGCGGTCTCCCCACGCGCGGGTGGCCTGTGTGGAATGCCACATCGGCCCGGGGGCGCCGTGGTTTGTGCGCTCCAAGCTTTCCGGCAGTTACCAGGTTTTGGCCGTAACCTTCAAGCTTTATCCCCGTCCGATTCCCGTGCCCATTCATAACTTGCGCCCGGCTGGCGAAACTTGCGAGCAGTGCCACTGGCCCGAGCGCTTCTCCGGCGACAAGTTGGTGATCAAGACCAAGTATGCCGACGACGAAAAGAATTCTTCCACCAAAAATGTCCTGCTGGTTCATATCGGGGGGCGCAACCCCGACAGCAAGCTCATCGGGATTCATGGCCGTCATCTGGGGCTGGTGTCATACCTTCCGGCAGACGCCAAGCGGCAAGAGATTCCCTGGGTGAGCTATCGCCATGAGGACGGAACGGTGACGGAGTACGCCTCGACGGAGACTCCGCCGAAAGCGGATTTGGTGGCGCACGCTGAGCGGCGGACGATGGACTGCATGGACTGCCACAACCGGCCCACCCATACCTTCGACTTGCCGGAGAATGCCGTGAACCGGGAAATGGCAGCCGGCCGCATCAGTCCGGCTCTCCCCTTTATTCACAAGGTGGCCATAGACCTTCTCAAGGTGAATTACCGCACCCGCCTGGCGGCAGAAACCGAACTGCCGGACGCTTTGCGCGAATATTATCGGAAAAATTACTTCGCCGTTTACAACTCCCAGCGCGCGCAGATTGAAGCGGCGGCGAAGGGGATCTTGTACATCTATCTGGGAAACGTCTTCCCCGAAATGAACATCACTTGGGGGACTTATCCCAACAACCTGGGACACACTGATTTTCCCGGTTGCTTCCGCTGCCACGATGGCAATCACAAAGCGAAAGGCGGGGGCGAAATTACCCAGGATTGCAACGCCTGCCATTCGCTTCTCGCTATGGATGAGCCCGACCCCAAGATTCTGCATGAACTCGCCGGAGGGAATTAGAGTTGCTTTCAGGCACCTGCGAAAAATGCTTTGTAGGGCTGACCTTTAGGTCAGCCCGTCGCGCGCTCGCGAAAATGCCGACCTCAAGGTCGGCGCTACATCTTTTTCGATGATGTGAGATAAACAATCGTTCTCCAAGGAGGAATCCATGAGGTTGTTTCAAATTCTGGTTGCACTCGCCATTCTCAGTGGCTCTCTGATTTCGATTTCCACCGCCAAGCCTGCCTATGCAAAGAAAGAAGGCAAGGGTTGCAAGTATTGCCATGTGGCCGCAGGCAAGCCGGATTTAAACGATACCGGCAAGTGCTATAAAGATAACGATCATTCGCTGGCCAAGTGCGCGGCTCCCGCTAGCAATTAGAAGTCTTTGGAGCAATCAAACGGGTTTCGCCCTCAGGCCGCGAGCTCTGATCCTGACGCCCTCGCGCAAGATGTCCTTTGCCAAGAGCGGAGTCCGCCAACACTACCCAAGAGCAATCATTTGACCGACGCACATGCGTCGCGACGTGCGGGGAGAGGTGTTGCTGACCTCGCAAAATGGCACGGATTATATGGAGTGACATAATTGTAACGGTGCTCTATGAGCGCCGACCGGCGGTCATAAACCGCCGGTACAGGGCAATGCGTAAGGACTTATGTCGCTGTGTATATTCATCGGATTTCTGGAAAAGAAGGGAAGTGCGGACCTGTTTTGCGAGTCCGCTTTTGCAAGTCCGCGGCTTTTCCTTGCCCATGGGAGGCGAACCGCGGGCCTAGAAAACAGGTCCGCACCACATCTGCGCTTACTGTCCTGCCCATCCGCCTTCCCCGGTAAAATCAAATTTGCATTGTCTGTGGGGAATTCACTAGAATTATCAGACGGCACGGCGCGAAGCCATTTCTGAAAGAGGGTAGGGTCACTTGGACGGAAAAAACTATAAGGTTAGGTTGATAGCGGCAATCTTCATGCTGGTGCTGGGCGGAGGAGTCCCCTGGGTGGTGACGCGGGCGATGGCGGCCACACAAGGCGCAACCCTCAGTGATGCCACCCGCAACAAAATATTGACGTACATTCGGGAGCGCTTTGGCGTGCCCGATACCGTGAAGCTCTCCTTGGGCTCGCTCCATACTTCGCCCGTGGCCCCCGACTTCGATGAGACCACGGTGACCGTGGATGACGGCAAGAAGCCGACAGCGCAACCCATTTTGGTTTCCAAGGACTCGCGCTACCTGATCATTGTCCCGAACAGCATTATTGAACTTCACCAGAATTCCAAGGCGGAGATGGAGCAGCGCATTCGGGAGACCTTCAAGATCCCTGCCAATAGCAAACTTTCGGTGGAAGGGTTCAAACATTCGCCCTCCCCGGACTTTGAGCAAGGGAGCCTGTCCTCGGATGACGGCAAGTCCAAGCAGGAGCGTGTTGTGCTGCTCACCCGGGACGGCAAACATCTAATCATGAGCGAGCTGTACAGTTTGGCGGTCGATCCCAAGCAGCAAGCGTTGCGTACGATTAAGCTTCAGGATGTACCCACTCAGGGGCCGGCCAACGCCCCCGTGACCATTGTCGAGTACGCGGACCTTGAATGCCCGACCTGTGCTCGCATGAACGACTTCCTTGAGACCCAGGTGGTGCCGCGCTACGGCAATAAGGTGCGCATCGTTTTCAAAGAGTATCCTTTGCCGATGCATGACTGGTCGATGACCGCGGCCATTGCGAACCAGTGCGCGTATGAAATGAATCCGGCCTCTTACGTGCCCTTCCGAACCGCCATCTTTCGCAACCAACAGCTCATCAACATCACCAACTTGCGGGAAACTTTGCTGAGCTATGGAGAGCAGGCGGGATTGGACCGCGTGAAGTTGGCCGGCTGCCTCGATGCCAAATCGTCATACCCCCGTATACAACGCGATGTGGCGGAAGCCAAGCGCATCAACGTAGATCGAACTCCCACCATGTTCATTAATGGGCGTATGATAGTCGGACTACCGTCCGATGAAGCCTACTTTCAAGCTATCGACGGGGCCTTGCGCGGCGGCAAGTGACGATTCGGATTACGGCCGTCAATAGATTACGGTTGCCAGGTTATTACAAGCGTCGACGAAATACGCAAAGCTATCGGCATTGTTCAGGGCGTCGTCGGGACTGGCCCCGGCCAGCGCCGTGACGTTGGCCCGGAGATAGCACTTGGTGCCGTCAACGCCGGAGCATACGGCGTTATCAACATCCGCAGTCGCCAGGATCCGGTGGGATAGTTCGTGTACGATCAGGTGGGACTTATCCTCCTGGCCGGCGTTTCTGAAGGTCATCCCCACATAGACGCGAAGTTTGAAGTGCTTGTTCACGTCGGCCACTCCCGAAGCGTAGGCGGCTCCCACTTGACCGGAGCTATACAATTCAGTGCCCGACGATTCGCAGATCTCAACTTCCCTTTCAAACGTTTTGCCGCCAAACGTGTAATTCCCAAGGGCTAGGATCATTCTGTCGAGTTTGGCCACCAGAGTGGCCTTCTGGTTTGCGCTCAGGTTTCCAAAATTGGCAGTTACCGGGCCAGCGGCGCCTCCCCCAGGGTTGTAATTGTTCGCCGCGGTCCGGGCGTTTCGAATGTAGGTAATCAGATTTTGCTCGATATGCTGCTTGTCGGTGGCATCCACGTAAAAGGGCTTTGCCTTGAGTTTCATTCCCTTGTCCTCCGTCGCCGTGGCAGGCTGTTTTGTGAGCGGATTGTTCCCGTTACCGTCTGAGAACTGGTGAGTATACACCTTACCCGGCGGGTTACGAAGGGGGCCTTCTGCGGCAGTTCCGTGTCCTCTGTGTGCCTCTCAAGATTTAATAGAGAGCCAACGGATTCTCTCCGTAAACTCCGTGGTGAGCCTTTTCCGGGCGCGAAGGTCCTTGTTGGGTTCGGTGCTATTCGCGCAGCCCTCTTCTGGTTGAATCGCGTTCCCGAAAAAGCGGTAGTTGTCGCCACCGCACTCAAGGTGCATGTGACGCGGCGCAGGTAAACTCCGTCATGGGGAGAAATTCGCGTTAGCTAGTTGCGGGCGGCGCCGCCTCCGTGGCTTTGAGCTGTTTTTGCAGCGCCGCGGCGCTTTCGAGCAGACGGGGGAAGTCATTACTCAAAACCTTGCGGCAGTTCCGGCATCTCCACAGCGTGTCCTGCGGGTCGAGATAATTGAAATTGACGCAGCCGCAGGTGCACACAACTTGCAGTCCTGTACTGCGTCCGTGAACAACCTTCACATCTTCAGCTCCCACCGGAAAGTTCATTATTCCTCCTCGTAGCGCCTGCGCAGGTTGCGGGTGTGCCGCCGCCGCTGAACAGATATTGTACACGATTGCCTCAAAAGAGTATGACCTCACATAACTCTAAGGTACGCCACTGGTTTGACCCGTGCGACTCGAAGAGGTTTGACCGTTGCCCGGTTCCCCGTAAGGGGAACACCGTGAGTAGCCGTAGGTGAAACCTACGGTCACGGTACATTAACAAATCATTCCGGCCCTGAAGGGATCGAACTGTTCGACCCCTCCGCGGTCGGTAAGATGGTTTAAGACGCGATCCGTGGGCGGCGGGCACAAAAGACGTGCCCTTGCCCACGGCTATTCAACGTCAACCCCTTCGGGGTTTCGAAGGCGGCCGGCATGGAAGCAAATT
>JBEKQO010000053.1:0-33903 GCA_049519635.1 Terriglobia bacterium
GCATGACCTCAACATCGGAAATCTCCAGCTTTCGCATGGCTCCACCTCCTGCCGCATTCTACGAGCAAGAGGGGCCCATGAGTCAATCGAATTATGCTGCATTACTTAAGACGCTCTGTATAACCTTCATTATTCTGCTCATTCCTCTGGGCATCACGGCGCTCATTATCTTCTTTGGTGGAAAAGCGATTGGACTCATCTTGAGCGTCGCTACCATCAGCATCCTGGTCGCCTTGGGTGGCGGCATTCTGGCAGGCTTCATCTATCTGATCGCCCTGATCAATACGCCCCCGATGGTCTTTTTCCAGTCTTATGTGCTCCACTTTTTCGGCTCCCGCTACCCGGCGCTGGGTGCAGTGGTCTTTCCGCCACCGCCGGAAAGTCCTCCTCCTGCCCTTGTTGAACCTCCGATCATCGGGCCACCGCCCGAGCCGGCGCCTGCGGCATGATTTCAAGTTTCTACCCTCGCTCCCAGGGGGACGAGGGTTGTAAATTCGAATCAACGTGCGGCTCGGTTGCCGCGTTGGTGCGTGGTTTGCGAAGGTCGGCTTTTCACTTTTGCCGTTTGCTCTGGGATTTTCTCCTGCGCTCTGCCGCGCCCCGCTACAGTCACATTATTTGCCGGATAATCACCGCGGCTCCGCCGCCCGGCGCCAGGTGAATCGTGAGCTTATCTCCCGCCTTCACAGGCTTCTTGCTGACGGCGACGCTGGTGGCGACTTTATCCGCATCCGCGCCATCGGCGAAAATCTGCGCTTCGAATTCTCCCGCACCCAGGAAGCTGAGGGGAATTTCCAGGTCGCGCGGGTCCCCATTGGTCATAGCTCCCAGGAACCAGTCGCTGCCGTGGCGGCGGGCGATGGTGACGTACTGTGCGGGCTCCCCGTTTACAACTTTGGTTTCATCCCAAACCGTGGGAACCTTATCCAGAAATTCCATTTCCGGGGTGTGGTCATAGATTTCGGGATAACCTGAAAGCATCACCAGCGGGCTTTCGAAGACCACGTACATGGCCAACTGTTGCGCCCGGGTTGTCTGGCACATCGGGTCGATGTTCCGAGCTTTAAATTGTTCGTGCGTGGCGTTGTTGAAGCAGCCCGGTGTGTAGTCCATGGGACCGGCGAGCATGCGGGTGAAGGGGATGGTGACGTTGTGTTCAGGCGTCGAGCGGTCGCTCCACTTGTTGTATTCCAACCCCATCACTCCTTCCCGGGTAAGGAGATTGGGATAGGTCCGGCGCAGGCCCGTGGGCTTGAACGCTCCGTGATAATCCAGAACCAGATGATGCTCGGCGGTCTTGCGGGCAAGGCGCTCGTAAAAGTTCACCATCTCCTGCGTGTCGCTATTCATGAAGTCAACCTTAATGCCGGCAGCGCCCCACTTCGCATACACGTCTAAGGCCTCATCCATCTGCTTATCAAGAGCTTCCCAGTGAAGCCACAACAGCACTTTCACACCTTTCTGCTTGCCATAAGCGATGATCTCCGGGATGTTCACTTCGGGAACGTAAGTCAGTATGCTTATCGGATGCGTGAAGTCGTTCTCCCGCGTGGGGGACCATCCTGCATCCACGAGCATGTACTCAAGATGATGCTCGGCGGCGAAATCGATGTAGTGCTCCATCGTGGCGGTGTTCATTCCCGGCTGGAAGTTGACGTTCTGCGCGAAATCGCCTGACCACCAATCCCACGCCGACTTGCCGGGTACGATCCAGGAAGTGTCGGTGATCGCCGACGGCGCGCTGAGGTCCAGAAGGACATAGTTGGATTCAATCAGGCCGCCGGGGCGATCGTTAATCAAGAGCACGCGCCAGGGCGTTGCCTTGGGCGTGGAACCGATGACCACCTGGTCCATGCGCTCGCGTGCGGGGGAGAGTTTGCTCACCAGGGCATTTTCGAATCCCGGAACCCCGCCTACGTACATGCCGGCGTAGTCGGTGAGGTCGGCTTCCAGGAGTCCCACCCAGGGCCCGCCGGGAATCTCCACCAGCAGCGGCAGGTTGATGATGGAAGCAGGCTTGATCATATTCAAATTGGTCCGGCGATACTCGCCTTCGTTACTGGTGTTGAAGAGGCCCATGTTCAGGGCAAATGCGGAAGCGTCGCGAGCGAAATAAAAGCCGGTGTTTTCCGCCATGAGCGTGAACTTTTCCAGGACGCTTTGCTGGGGCAGGAAATACCGGAAGGCGGCGACTTCATTGTAGGCGCGGAAAATCACATCCACCTGGCGACCGGGCACCGGTTTTTCGCGCAGCGAAATCCGGAGTTGATTGTAGTGGTCGGGGACCTCCCGCAGCGCGCCGAAGCGGTTCGTCCACTTGTCGTCGCGGGAGTGGCGGTCAGTGCCGGCAATCTCAAAATCATGGTCCAGCGGGGGAGCGCCCTCGAAGTCCAAGCCGAGAGGAGAGTCCGTCAACACCGGCACGCCGCCGTAACTAACGCGGTAGTAGGCGCGCACGCCGGGAAGGTAGGGTTGGGGATTGGACTTGAGGGTGAAGGAAATCACCACCTTGCCGTCGGGTGATGCGACGGAAAGTTCATCCGCGGCGCAGGCGGAGCGAGCCGGCGCCAGGCTGAGAAGCAAAACGGCAGTCGCGAGGGTGTGGGAAGTGAATGCGCGGGACAGGGGATTTTCCTCCAATTGAGCGTTGCGAAACTGAGTGACAATTCCCCCTCACCCCCGGTCCCGATAGGCGTTGGATTAAGGCCCATTCCGAGAGAAAGTGTCAGATCCAGCCCTCTCCAAGGGGAGAGGGTGCCCGACGGAGGAGGGCGGGTGAGGGGTCATTTCCGTTCCGGGCTCACGGGGTGGGAATGCGCACGACTCGGTCATCCCTCACCCGTCCCGCGCCGGCTGGTGAGAACGCCGGTCGCGGTCCACCCTCTCCCCAGGGAGAGGGCTGAGAATTAAAACCCTTACCTCTCATGCTGTCGGGCGATAGCTTATTTTAGCGCCTATACCAGGCCCCTCGCCCCCTTGGGGGAGAGGGTACCGCGTAGCGCCCGATGAGAGGGTTCCTAGATCACAATATTGTGCAGACCTCACTCGAAGTGCCTTCCGGAGCCGGAGGTCAGGCGCAAAGGTGCTTGATTTGCCGGCAGGCTAATTCGTATTGGGGGAATTTTTTCTCGGCCTCGCGGAACTCCCGCGAGTGGACCACTCTCCGCTGCCCGCGCCGTTCGACCGGAAACCGGATGTGCAGCATCTCGTGATAAACGACGTATTCTACCAGATAGCGGGGAACCGAAGGCGAATCGAGTTTGCGGTTGATGATAATCGCCGCGTGACCGGAATCGTAATGGCCCAGAATGCGGCGGGAATTCCTGTGGCTCCAACCGAGGCGGGACGTTGGGATTTGGCCGTGGAAGAAGCAGTGATTCAAGCCTTGGAAAATCTCTTCCAGATCGTGATGGCGGCCGCGGGCGGGCAAGTGGCGTTTGGATCCTCGTTCGCGGCGCGCCGCGTCAATACGCACGCGCATCGCCGGCCGGAATGTATAGGCGAGATAACACTCGCGGGCCTCGCGGGAAGGGCGTCGCCGGAAGATTCGCGCTAAAAGAATCTCCGCCAAGGCTTCCAGAACCAGCGGCGAAGCTTCCTCCAGCAAGTCAGACACGCGCGCTTTTACCACACCGTCGCGCAGAGTGATGGTGCTGCGCAAACCCGCAAAGGGATGGAATCGTGCGCTGATACTCACCACAGGCGACTTGATTCGCAGGCGGGAGAAAACCCGCTGGAAGGTTTCGTTAAGGTCGGGTGGAGGCGCAAGCGGCAGAGCGAGTTGTTCGGCTTGTGGCATAGGGTAGTGAATTGTGGTTAGCGGATAGTTCGCAGTTGCTCGCCTAGCCGGGATTTCTCACCACGACTCTGGAAGGGCGCGGGACGTATAATGGGCGGGAGCCGCGATTTCGGCGGGGCTGAAGCCCCGCCCTTCCAGCATCATTCAAACGTGGTGAGAAGTCCGGGCTAGCCACAATACTGTTCACATAAAGAGGTGGGAGGAAATTATTTATCCGTCTGTTTCCGAGAGACCCCCTCACCCACCGCCTTGCGGTCCCCCTCTCCCCCAAGGGGGCGAGGGCTAAACTCAATATTTAAGAGCCCTCTCCCGGAGGGAGAGGGGGGACCGCAAGGCGGTGGGTGAGGGGGTCTCGGGAACAAAAACAAATTCTGAATGACCTCGTAAGTGAACAGTATTGGGGCTAGCCACTATCCGCTAACCACTGATCTTCAGTCCTCATCCTTATCGGTGGGTGGGCCCTTCTCATGCTCTTTCTTCCGCAGCTTTCCTTCTTCCTTGGTTTGTTTCATTTCCTCCTTCTGGCGATCTTTAACGGTCTGGGCATCGGCTTTTTCTTCGCGCTTCAGTTCGCCGAACAGCTTCGTCTGCTCCGAGAGCGCTTTGGTAGCGCCGTCGAGCGCGTCAGTGAAATCATCAATGGCGTCGTTGAGCGTTTTGCCATAAGCGGCAGCATAAGGATCCGGTGACTGATCGACATGCCGCATTTGATCGAGCTGGTGGGGGCCCATTTCCAGAACCTTCTTCAGGCCGGCGCGCATGTCGTCGCGACGATCAAAGTGGTCTTCAATCCAGTCTTTCAGGGCATCGGTGATGCGAATATACTGGTCGAGTTGGGTTTCGAGGTAACCGGGAATATCGTAATCCGGGTTTGGCGGCCGGCTCCGGTAATCATCGAACCGCGTCAGGCGGTCTTGCGCAAACGACAAATATTTTTCGATGCGGTCCGAAGGCGCCTGCGCTTCGCGCAACTGGTCCACTTCATCGTCGCTGAGGTAATCGACTTTTTCCGCACCCCACGCGACAGCCAGGGAAATTACGAATAACAGGATTGAAGTCATCAAGGTGCGCATACGGCAATCACCGCACTTGCGTAGGGCTGCCCGGGCTTGCGGCCGCCGGCGGAGCGGGCGAACCCTTGCGGGGCAGAGGGATGTCGCCGGGGAAGAGCGCGTGGAGAACCTCGACGCGCATCTCCTCCAATTCCTGCGCCGCCTTCGCCAAGGGGGCACGGTCGAAGTAACTCACGTTTTGCCCCAAGTCTTGCAGCGAGCGCACATGTTCGCGGAGCGAAATCTCAAGTTCCCTAAAACCCTCCGGTTGTTTCACCGCCTTGCGCCCGGAACCCTGGAGAAGCTTCCAGGAGGCTTTCAAGGTGTCGACAAATGTGCCAAGGAGCTTTGTGGCCGCCTCGGTTTGACCCGCCAAATAGGCATCATGGACTTGGATGAATTTTAGACGGGCGAGCTTGATTTCGTCCTTCGCCTTCTTGACGGGATTCTGTTCGCTCTTGATCCGTTGCAGCAGTTGCTCTTCGGTCTCGCGTGCCATGGCGCACAAGCCGGCTAACAAAATCGCCCCTATAGCCAACCAGACCGATAAGACTGTCCAGGGTCCCCGTGCCATACCCCTAGATTATAGCTATTTTGAAAGCTCCCGGCGGAGAAGCTTTGCCCGTTGGGTGGCCTGCCATTCCTGATCCGGATTCTTGCCGTTCGAAAGTTGCAGGAAGCGTTCGTAATTGGCCAACGCTTCCTTGCGTACCATGAGGTGATCGTAACAGGTGGCGAGCACGAAAAACACATAGGGCGCCGCGTCGGGTGCTTTCGCTAACAACTCAAGAATTGGGATCGCCTCCGAATACCGCTTTTGCAGGTCCAGGCTGGAAGCCAAGCCAATGGCGGAGTCGCGATTGTGCGAGTCCTTTTGCAGCGCGGTGCGAAACTCTGCCTCTGCTTCCGGGTATTTTTGCTCTTTCATCAGTATCTCACCGAAAGCACGGTGGAGATCCACAACATCCGGCTGCGCCCTCACCGCCAGGCGATAATACTTCTCGGCTTCGGGCAGCTTTTTCAATCGCGCGTTAACGTCACCCAACGCTGCCGTAAGACCGGGCAGATCCGGTTTGATACGGTGGATGCTTTCCAAAGTATCGCAGGCCTTGTCATCTTGCCCCTGCTGTAGGTAAAGCCTTGCCAGGTGGAATTGCGTTTCCGCGTCATCCGGCCGCGATGCCAGGTATTTTTCGAAATGCGCAACCGCCTGCGCGGTGTCGTTCAGCGCCTCAGCGGCCAGGGCGGCGCCCAGGTCCGCCGGCACGAGTTTTGGATCCGCGGCCAGGGCCTGCTGAAAGGCGGCAAGCGCCTCTGCCGGGTGTTTCTGTTGCAGTTCGAGCGTGCCGAGTTCGAATTGGGCAGTGTTCATGTGCGGGTCGAGGCGGCTAACCTCGTGAAACTCTTTCAGGGCAGCCTCCGGCTGGCCGGTCTGGGCGAGAGCTCGCGCGTAATACAAGTGGGCGCGGGCGTGTTCCGGTTTCAGGGTCGTGGCCTTTTGCAGATGATCCAGCGCTGCTTGCGGCTGCTTCTGTTCCATCAGCAGAATCCCCAGGTTTAGTCGCGCGGCAAAAAGATCGGGTGCAAGGTCCAAGGCCTTCTGGTAGGCCTTGACCGCTTCGTCCGGTTCATGCAGCCCGGTGTAGGCATATCCGAGGTTGAACCAAGCCTCCGGCATGTGGGGTTGAATCGCCACGACCGATTTCAACGCCTTCACCGCTTCGGCGAATTCCTTCCGCTCGAGCGCTTCCTCCGCCGTATGCAATAACCCGGAAAGCTCCGTGGAGCCGGCCGAGGTAGGGGGCTGCGCCGGGCCGGGCCCGTTGCCCAGCTTTTTCAGCAACTGAATGAGGCTCTCGGCGGCCCCCGCCTTGCGCAAGTCGCGTTCAAGCGCGGGAGTCACCTTGAAGTCGACGCCATCCCTCCGCGCGAAACCTTCGATTTCCCGGGAGGGAACGCCGGCCTGAAGCATCTTGAGGGTTTGTTCCTGCGATAGTGGCGCGCTTTTCTCCTCACTCGCTGCGGGTAGGGAAAATGGCGCAACGGCCGCGCTCCGGGCCGGAATCCCAAGCGGGACGCGAGCGGGCTCTGTCGCCTGGATCACCCCTGCCGAAGATGTTGCGACTGCCGCGAAAAAAACGAGTTGGCACGAAAAGCGCATAGCATCAGGTTGAAAGTCCCGCCGTGCTAACTGCGTTGAAGGAATTCCCTATCGCCGTCGGCCTAAAGCCCTCGCTACATCACGTCGGCCGTGCAAAATGCTGACTATTTGGAGAGGCTTGGTGTCAGGCCGGTAGACAACCAGGTAGGAATAGACGGGGAAAAATCGTACATTAGTCGAAGTTAAGTCTCGCCGCCAATGCCCCATGTCGGGGAAATCGGCCAAGTATGCGAACTTGCTCCGCATGACCGATTCTACCCGGTCGGCTGTCTCTTGGCCGCTCTCAGCTTTCACATAACGCCAGATTTCCACCAAGTCGCGGGCGGCCTCAGGAGCGAGGGTATAGCGCCACTTCATTCCGCGTGGGCTTTCAACTCTTTGAGGTGTGCGTCCAGTTTGCCTTCAGGAATGCCTTCCCCGCGGTCCAGTTCTTCGATGCCCCGGTGAATTTTCGCATCAATCACATGGCGATTTGCGACGAGCCATTCGTCCCGCTCCTGCAAGGCCTCGAGGGCTCTGTCGATGACATCGCCCGGGCTCTTATATGCGCCAGAGCGCACTGCCTCGGCGACGCGATGTTCCTGTTCGGGCTTCAAACGGACGATCATGTCAATCCCCCCGGGCGGCCTTCCCACGTCAACCCCTGCTGCCAGTGTAGATGCCGCGCCAGGCTCTGTCAAACCCCTTCCGGCACTCGATGCCTCTGCCTTGCAATGCAATAAATTTTTTTTGCAAACATTTTTCGCCTTATCCGGGGCGACTCTCCTGCCCATTTAAGAGGAGCCATGGTTTGAGCCTGCGCGCACATGCTGACGGGCACTCGCCGGCACAGATCGAGCTTTTCACACAGGCTTGGAAGCCCCGTCCTTCCCGAGGCCCCTAAGAGCCTCGAAGCGTAATGAGAAACCCGGTTCAAGTGCGCGGTTAAAGAGCGCATGGCATCAATTCTTTGTTTTCACCACACCGCGCGGAGCCTTGGGGCCGGGAAGATACTTTGCCAGAAACTTTCCCGTCAACGAAAGGCTGTTATTCAGGAGGCTTTCCGGCGGTCCCGCCGCCACAACGTATCCCCCGGAATCACCGCCATCGGGGCCGAGATCGATAATCCAGTCCGCGGTTTTCAAAACGTCCATGTTGTGTTCAATGATCAAAACGGTGGCGCCGGCTTCAATCAGGCGGCGAAAAGCCGTCAGCAATTTGCTGATGTCGTCAAAATGGAGTCCCGTGGTGGGCTCATCGAAAATGAAGAGGCTGTTTTCGCTGGCCCCATGCCCCAAGTGGGCGGCCAATCGCACGCGTTGAGCCTCGCCCCCGGAAAGCGTCGTGGCTGATTGTCCCAGCCGCAGATACCCCAGTCCAACTTCCTCCAGCACGCGGATCTTGCCGGTCAGCTTGGGGACATTGGAAAAAAAGGTCAAGGCCTCTTTCACCGTCATCTGCAACACATCGTAAATATTTTTCCCTTTGTGCTGGATCTCCAAAATGCCGGGTTTGAAGCGGCGGCCGCGGCACTCCTCGCAAACCAGTTCCACGTCGGCGAGGAATTGCATTTCCATGGTCACGGTGCCGTCGCCCTGGCAAGTCTCGCAGCGTCCTCCGGGAATATTGAAGGAAAAATATCCCGGCGTATACCCGCGCTTGCGCGCCTCCGGAATGGAGGCAAAGACACCGCGAATGGCGTCAAAAGCCTTGATATAGGTGACGGGATTGGAGCGCGGCGTGCGGCCCAGCGGCGATTGATCGACCAGCACGATTTCCGCAAGCTGCTGATCGCCTTCAACGCGTTCGCATTCGGCGCGGGGCGCGGGCAGGCCGCGGCGCGAGATGAGCGCGTTGTAGAGAACATCGTGAACCAGGGTGGACTTTCCCGATCCGGAGACGCCGCTGACGCACACCATGAGTCCGAGAGGAATATCCACATCAATGGACTTCAAATTGTGCTGGCGCGCCCCGCGAATTCGCAGCCAGGCCTTGCCGGGCTTGCGCCGCTCCTCCGGAACGGGGATTTGCAGTTCCCCCGAAAGATAGCGCCCCGTCAGCGAATGCGGGTCAGCGCGCAGCCCCTCCATATTGCCCGCATACATGATCTGGCCGCCGTGCTCGCCGGCGCCGGGTCCGAGGTCCAACAGTTTGTCGGCCTCGCTCATAATTTCCGGATCGTGCTCGACCACCAGCACCGTGTTCCCCAGATCGCGCAGGGTTTTCATAATCTCAATCAGCCGGCCGGTGTCGCGGGGGTGCAGGCCAATGGAAGGCTCATCCAGAACATAAAGCGCCCCCACCAGGTTGGAGCCCAGCGCTGTGGCGAGCTGAATGCGCTGGGATTCACCGCCCGACAACGTGGAAGCCAGCCGGTCCAGGGTCAGGTATTCCAGCCCGACGCGGTAGAGAAACTTCAGGCGCGAGCGGATTTCATCCAGAATTTTCTCGGCAATCGTCTGTTGCTGCGGCGAAAGGCGCAGCTCATTGAAGAAGTGGTAGACGTCCTGGATGGACATGCGGCAGACTTCGGTAATGTTTTTCTGCTGTACGAGCACGTTCAAGGCTTCGCGGCGCAGGCGTCCGCCCTGGCATTCCGGGCACAAAGTGTAGCCGCGATAACGGCTGAGGAACACGCGCACGTGGAGCTTGTACTTCTTTCGCTCCAGGTACTGAAAGAATCCGCGGATGCCCTCGAAACCGCCGTCGCCCTCCACCAGCCAGCGGCGTTGGTCTGCGGTGAGCTTGTAATAGGGGACGTCAAGGGGAATTCCCCCCGCCCGCGCCGCGCGGCGCATTTCATTCTGGGGCACACGGTAGCGCGGCTTGGTCCAGGGTTCCACCGCGCCGTCAGCCAGAGTTTTATTCTTGTCGGGAATTACCAGGTCGAGATCGAAATCAATGGTATTTCCGAATCCCTGGCAACGCGGGCAGGCTCCGTAGGGATTGTTAAACGAAAACAGACTCGGCTCGGGGTCCTGATAAACGATTTTACAGGTCTTGCACTCAAAGCGCTCATTGAAGACCCATCGTTCCGCTGGTGCCATAGGGTCCGGCGAAACGAATTCCAAGATCGCTTCTCCGGACTCGCGGTAGCAGAGTTCCACCGAATCGATAATACGTTGGCGAATGTCCGGAGCTGCAGCGAGGCGGTCCACGAGAATGTAAACGGGCTGGGCGAAATCCACATCGAGCAAGGACTCAGGCGTGGAGAACTCAAAAATCCGGCCCTGCTGGTATAAGCGGTTGTAGCCCCGTTGGCGAAGGGCGAAGAGCCTGGGTTTCAAATCCTCACCGGGCGGCGCGGGGGCCGCCGCTACAGGGGAAACACTTGCATCCCCATCCGCCGCCGGCTCTTTGCGCCTTGCCTTGCCGCCCCGCTTCTTCGCGTCAGGGGCTGACGGCTTGGCGACCTTTCCATCAGGGGTTTCGGGATTTCGGGATTCCACCGGGGGTCCCGGGTTTAGCTGAAACAAAACATAAAAGCGGCGGCCTGGTTCCTGCGCCAGAACCTTTTCCGCGATGGCATCAACATGGTCCCTCTGCACCACCTGGCCGCATCGGTAGCACATAGTGATACCAATGCGTGCAAAGAGCAGGCGCACGTAATCATAAATTTCCGTTGCCGTCCCCACCGTCGAGCGCGGGTTGCGCGTGGTGTTTTTCTGGCGAATCGCCACCGGCGGAGCGATGCCGGAGATTTCGTCCACGTCCGGCTTCTCCATGCGCTCCAGAAATTGCCGCGCATAAGCCGAGAGGGATTCCACGTAACGCCGTTGGCCTTCGGCATAGAGTGTGTCAAACGCCAGGCTGGACTTCCCCGAGCCCGAAAGCCCCGTGACCACGGTGATTTTGTTATGGGGAATTGTGCAGTCGATATTCTTCAGATTGTGGACGCGCGCCCCGCGGACAACGATCTCCTCACCGAGCGAGCTTGTCCGGGCGGCGGCGCGCGCCTGAACCTTGGCCATTGCTTTTCCCCACCCGGCGCGGCCGTCTGGGGATTCTGCTGCTCCCGGAGTTTCAACCAGCGCGCCCGGACTGAGGGATTGATTCTCGCTTGTACTCAATGTTCGCCTGCTTTTCAGCCGGCAAGCGCCGGCCCGCCGGCTCTAGCGCCGCGGGTGGAGAGATACGGTGACTCATGGGCCCCAAAGCCTAAACGAACAATTATATGTCGCAGGGAATCGACTTGCATAGTGGAAGAGTTCAGGACCGCGTCTAGTTCTGGCAGTTGCGGTTGAGGGAATTGTCCAGGGGGGCGGAGCTTTAGCTCCGTCGTGGAATCTTGGTCGATTGTCGGGGCTTTACAGGCTGCGGTGCGAAAAAAACGTGCTGTCATCCTGGGGACATTCGCTGTCATTCTGAGCGCAGCGAAGAATCTCGCTCTGCCCGCTCAGGGTAAACTGTGCAAGGGATCTCGCCCTGAGCATTTTCAAGCCAACGCGAGATTCTTCGTCGCCTAGGGCTCCTCAGAATGACAGCATTGACGGGTTTTTCCGCAGCCGGTAAAGCCACGCCCTTCCGGGAGCCATAAATAATCGTGCCTATTGATGCAATTCGGCATGCGACCGCTTCCAGCTTCAAGGTGATGGTGAAGCCGCCGGTGGAACGGGGTGCCGGGCCACCAGCGGCATGGCAAGGTAACAATTCTCACTGAACCGGCGGTTCTTGCGGTTTCCGGGTAGGCCCACCGGGAGCGCCTCCAGGACCGCCTGGGTGGCCAGGAGGCCGTCCTGGGCCGCCGCGCCGCTCGGTCCCATGTTCGCGCTCTGGACCGCCGCCGGCGCCGCGATTTTCCATAAAGGTCTTGACCTTCTTGATCTGCTCGGGCGTGAGCACACTTCGCGCGGAAAGCATTGTTTGCACGCGCTGCTTTTCCATCTTCCCTCGCAGCGCGTTCACCTCATCAAGTTTCTGCATGATCGCGTTCTGATCAGGATTATCCGCCCGCAGGAGCTCACGAAGTTCAATGTGGCGCAATTCCACATCGGCGCGAGTTTGTACGGAAGCCTTCTGGGCGTCCACACTGATCGTGTGCAAGCGTCCCACCTGCTCGTCCGTGAGACCGAGATATTGGCGCACGCGGGGATTTTCCGCCATGCGCATAAGACCCCCGCCGCCACCAAATCCGCGGTGGCCGCCGCGTTGCCACCCCCCCCGGCGCCCTCCGGGCCCGCCCTCCCGCCTTTGTCCTCCGAATTGGCCTTGGCCGCCTCCCGCAAAGCGATGCTGGCCGTCGCCCCATTGATGCTGTCCGCCGCCGCCCATTTGATGCTGGCCTTGCCCAGGGCCGGGCCCTTGCGGAGCGTCTTCCTCAGCCCAACTGACAATCGCCGCCGCCAGCAATACCATAAGACCTAGTGTTCCAATCGCAATTTTCCGTCGCATACTCAAATCTCCTCCCGTCACCTTAGCTTGGACGGAGTATACACCCGACTCGTTACCCCAAGTACCCGCCAACATGCATATTTAACAAGAGTTTACAAGGTGCCATGGATTTAACAAACTTAACGAACGGTCCTCCCTCCGCGAGTGATAACACGCATGGAGGAAAGAAAGTTCTACGGAGTCTTTCCCAGCATTGAAAGCGCAGACTTTGCGCGGAGTAAGCGAGTTGATGCAGGCCTAGCCGGAAAGCCAACGGCTTTCCGCCCCGACGCTCAAGACCTATCGGCATACCACGGAGGATGAAAATGCTCCGGGCAATCACCCTGCTGATTCAGGAGGGTGGGCGCGCAGAGCGCCGGGGTAGTCAGACACCCCCCGCTAAGCGGGTGGCTTGATGAGTGGGGCCGCCTCGAAGGCCGACCTCTCGTAACGTTCGATTTGCTTCGATGCCGGCCGTCGTCGAAACCCCAAAGGGATTGCCATTGAGTAGCCGTGGGCAAGGGCACGCTTTTTGTGCCCGCCGCCCACGGATCGCATCGCTACCTATTTTACCGGCCCGGAAGGGGTCGAAGGGTTCGGCCCCGCTCGAATGGGTGTAGGGGCGGTTAGCGAACCGCCCCTACTTTCCCTTGTTCCCATCCGTAGGTTCCACCTACGGCCACTCACGGTGTTCCCCTTGCGGGGAACCCGGCAACGGTCAAACCTCTTCGCGTCTCACGGGTCGAACCAGTGGCTTACCTCGGGGACAGGTATTACTTGGCGCCATGCATGGCTTCGTCAATGAGCTTATAAAAATCGGTTGCAGCCGGAGCGCCGACAATCACTCGCCCATTTATAAAACTGGTGGGGGTTTGTCCGATACCGAGCGCCTCCCCTTCCCGCATATTCGCTTCGACACGGGGAAGAGAGGCCCGTGCGTCGATGCAGGCAGCGAGCTTCATGTTATCGACCCCAGCCTCCGCGCCGAAGTGCAGCAGCATGTCACGGGCATGGTCGGCGCTCAGGCTCTCCTGATTCTTGAAAACCGCGGAGCGAAAAGCCGCGTACTTGGAGGGGTCGATCTGATAAGTGCATTGCGCGGCGATCGCTCCCGTGAGTGTCCAGTCATGGATGGTGACAAGAGGAAACTCCTTGAACACCACGCGCAGCTTGTTGCCGTATTTGGGGATGATGTCCGTCTCCAATTCATTCTGCAAGGTGGCGCAGACCGGACATTGGAGATCGGAGTACTCGACCAGCGTCACCGGGGCGTCGGCGGGGCCCTGCGCCGGTTGGTCCGTGAGTGAGATCAGCCGAATAATTTCCCCGGGCGGGTCGCCGGCAAAATTGAAGATACCGCCTTCAACCAAATAGTGCATGTCCTTGGAGACGAAAAAAGGCTGCGCTCGCTTGTCCTTGCCGTCGTCGAGTGTGACCGTGGTCTCGAGGAAGTCCGAGTAGGGGGTTTCGCGCAGGTCGGTCATGGTGATCTTGACCGAGTCAGGAATTTTGAAGCGATCGCGGACAAAGCGAATAATCTTTTCGTGTACTGCAGGTTGATTGGGGACTTGTGCGATGAGGGCGGGCACGGCCGCCAGAACCGTCGCCAGCAGACCCAGAAGGGCGAAGCATCGAAGTGGAAGTCGGCTCATCAAAACGGTGATCTCCTTTCGCTCGAACCTCGGGTGATGCACGAATCGGGGAAAGCGCGATTCTAACCATGGCGCGCGACAAATGCAATTTCTATAGGGGAGCGGGATATGGGGCTCTCCCGGAATCGCCGGCCAGACAGGTTAGGGAGGAATCTTTCGGTGCTGTCATCCTGAGCCCGTTCGCTGTCATTCTGAACGCAGTGAAGCATCTCGCTCTGCCGCTCAGGGTAAACTACGCGGAGGATCCTGCTCTGTGTATTTTCAAGGCCATGCAAGATTCTTCGTCGCCTACGGCTCCTCAGAATGACAGTGCCAGGGGCTTTTTCGCAGCCCGCAGAACCCGCCGCACACGGCCCTCCTCATTTCCCTGCCATCAGCTTTTCAATCTCCTCGGCCGCACGCGGCAGGCGGCGGGTTAGCAGTTCGTTGCCGTCCGGAGTGATGAGAATATCGTCCTCAATCCGGACTCCAATATTCTCTTCGGGCAGGTAAATGCCGGGTTCGATCGTGATCACCATGCCCGGTTCGAGTACACGGTTATAATCGATGGGATCGTGAACGTTAAGACCGACAGGATGACTTAGCCCATGGAAAAAGTACTGGCCGAGCGGCTGGCCATGCAAATCCTTGCCGTGCGTGTTGATGTAATCGAAAGCCAGTTCGTTCAGGCCCTTGGCGCCACCGCGGCCCACGTAGACGCCCGGCTTGGCAGCCGCCAAAGCGGCGTTCTGCGCCCCCAGGACGATTTCGTAAATCTCGCGTTGCCGCGCCGTGAAGTGGCCGTTCACCGGCAGGGTACGGGTAATGTCGCTGGCGTATCCGCTATAGGAACCGGCCACGTCCATCACCACCACGTCGCCGTCCTTCATCTGGTTTGAGTCCTCATCGTAGTGGAGGACCGTAGAGAAGAATCCCGAGCCGACAATGGGTGGATAGGCAGGCCACTCGCAGCCCCGGCGCTCAAATTCATACTTCATCAGAGCGGAAATCTCGTATTCCCACAGGCCCGGCTTCATCGCCTTCATGGCGGCAAAGTGCGCTTCCACCGATGCGTCCACGGCCTTGCGAATCAGCGCAATTTCTCCCGGACTTTTCACCCCGCGCAGGCGCCCGATGGCCAGCCGGACGTCCGCCAGCGAGGCCTGAGGCGCCATGTCGCGAAGCTTCTTCACCATCTCTGCTTGAGAGCATTCTTCCCCGCTTTCGGGCTGCGGAGTGAGCTCCGTGTAAATTTTGGAAACCCCCTTGAGCGCTGCCTGGAGGTCGGATGCGAATTGCGAGAGGTCGTGAACCGTATGAAATCCCGTGCGGGCAGGCGCGTCGGCGTCGTCCGGCCCCAGCTTCGGCCCCGTCCATTTCTCCTCTGAGCGGTTGTGCGACGGAATATACAGGATCTCTTCTCCCAACTGCGGCTCCGCGCCGGACGCATGAGCCTTCGGCGCCAGCAGCATGATAGCTTCCGGCTCATTCCAACCGGTGAGGTAGTAGAACTCCTCATTCTGCCGGAAAGACGTGACACTGGCCGCCACATCCGCCTCGCTATATCCGTAAAGCACGATCACACCATCGCCGCCCGTGTCGCGAATCAGGCGCTCGCGCCGCTGGTGAAATACAGAGAGCGGTTCGCGCTCCCACGCGCCCGCCGCACGCGCCAACCCCAGGATGGCTGCCACAGCAAGCGCCACCACCACAAGCATCCCGCCCCGAAACCTTATTTGCACGAGTCCCCCCTTGGGAATTGACCGTATAGCATAACCCGGTGGTCAAGGGTTGCGAAGGCATATTAGCGACGCGGCGCGGGTCACGAGTGATACATCGCAGGGGGTCCAATCAACCGCCCGGCAAGCTTGCTATTGAATTCGCCCCCGGCTTGACTTATAGTGACGCCCCGATGATGCCGAGGCTTGCTGTTCAGCCTAACCTCCCTCGCGCCTGAGCCGCGGTCTTGGCAAATCAAGTGACGCGGGTCCAACGTACCAGCCCCTCTGTGGCGATGCGATCCGCAGGCAGTGCCACCCCCCCGAGGAGGTCATGCAATGTTTTCTTCTTTTCGTTCATTCCCTCAGAATCTACGCTTGTTCGCTTTAATCGTTGTCGCCGGAGGTGTTCTGGTAAGCTGCGGGCCCACCACCAACCAGCCTGCCGGCGGGACCAGCGCTTATGACCGCGCCAAAGACGCCTTCAAAAGCGGCCAACTGGACAAAGCGTTGGACCTCACGGATAAACTGGCGACAGCTACGCCGCCCGTGGATTCCACCGACCGCGCGCGGGTGCTGCGCGCTGTAATTTACACCGGCGAACTTAAGAGTGCCAAGGAATTGGCCGAAACTTACAGCAAGGGGGCTGAGAAGGCCAAGAACCCGCGGTTCCAGGCCGATTATCGCCGCCTGCACAACGACAGTCTCGCGAATGCCGCGAAGGCGGCGCTGAATCTGGCCGAAACCGCGCACCAGATCGCTCCGGACGGAGCGATCGCCAAGGAACTGACCTTGGAGGCAAGCTACCCCACAACCGAAGGTCCTGCCGAAGTAAAGCTGCTGGCGCACGTCGAAGAGGGGGGCTGGATCGAACCGGACGAGCAAGAGAGCGCGGCGGCGGATGCTCTTCGCAAAGGCATCGATGACGCGCTTGCCGATGTGGTTTCCGGAGACCGGGCAAAAGCTCGCCAAGCCCTTGCCGGTGGTTCCACCCAACTGGATGGCGCCGCTTTTGCCATTTTCCTCGCCAAGGAACTGGCGGAAGGAGCTGTTATCTTCGATCGCCACCATAGCCGCGATCCGCAGAAATTGATAACGCTTTGCGACGAAGGCGAAGAATCCTTGAAAGCTGCTCTGGCCCTCCTGAAAGACACGCCGGATAAAGACCAGGAAAAGGAAGCCAAGAAGCTTCAGGATAAGTTTACGACCATTCGCAAGGACAAGTAGACTTCCCTCCTCCCGCCGCGTGAGGGCCGTCCCCGTGGGGGTTGGCCCTCCGTGGTTCCCCAAACACCAGGTGTGGTGTGCCCATCGGATACTCCATTTCCAGCAATCGGGCGCGGAGCCGGCGTAGCGCGCCTGTTTTTGCGCCCGCGGCTCGTCCCCAACCGGCAAGTAAAAGCCGCGGACCTGCATAAACGGAACCGGTCCGCGCTATCCTTCTCATAAACACAGCCTGAAATTTCCTTGGGACAATAGCTAACCCTGTGTAAAATAGTTCACTCTCTGGCAGGCTGACTCATGGGGAAACCTTGCAAGATGTTGAAAGTAGTTGTGCTCGCGACTTCCATCCTGGCGTTGAGCCTCGCCCCCGCCGGCCCCGCGCCGGCCCGGTCCGACCACCCGAACGACGAGGATGATCGTCATTACGCGGCGCGCGGTGTCGTAATGATGATGGACGGCGATCTCGACGGCGCCGTCGAGGTTTTCCACCAGATCGAGCAGAAAGACCCGGAATCTCCTCTGGGCTATGTGTTGGAAGCGAACGCGACTTGGTGGAAGATCTATTATGTTTCCGCCAATCTGACCGATCCTGATGTCTTCGACGTCGCCAACATGGAAGCCACACCCTACGACTCCCACTTTGAAGATGTCGATCGGGTGGCGATTCACAAAGCCGAAGACCGCATCCACCGGCATGATGATCTTTCGCGCAGCCTTCTTTACGAGGGTTTTGCCTATGCCTTGCGCGCCCGGCTGGACGGCCTGCATGATCGGGACCTGGCCACGGCTCGCGCGGGGAAAAAGATGCGCTCGCTGCTGCTTCAGGCGTTGGATCTTGATCCCAGCCTTTCGGACGCCTATCTGGGCGTCGGCATCTACAACTATTTTGTCGACACGCTGCCGGGCATCGTTAAATTCCTGAGTGTGTTCATCGGGCTACCGGGCGGCAGCCGCGCGGAAGGGCTTCAGCAGCTCCAGCTCTGCGCCGAGAAGGGCGAATTGGTGCGGCCGGAAGCGAAGTTTTATCTCGCCAAGGACTACACGCGCGCCAGCGAAAAGCAGTTCGCGAAATCAATGGCCCTCTTCGCTGAGTTGCAACAGGAATTCCCCCGCAACCCCCTCTGGCCGATGCTGATCGGCAGCATCCATTACCGCATGGGAAGACCCCAAAAAGGCGAGGAAATCTACCGCGAGGTCTATCTGAAAACCGCGGGAAAGAATTCCATAGTGGAGAAAGCCGTGCACCATGCCGCCGGCCAGGCCCTGGAGCGGCAACATCCGGAGCAGAAGTTCCCCTAAGAGAATCGGCTCATCGGCCCAACAAGAGATCGGGTGATCCGATGATCGGGTGATCGGGTGAACAAAAGACTGCTCGTGAAATCACCGCATTACCGAATTCGAAGTTCTAGACACGCTACGGGTTCGTCTGTTCCCTCGATTCACCGGCCATTCCTAGACCAATTTCCTCAATGGCCGACGCAACGATAGCCCAATAAAAGGGTCCTTTGTTCGCCCGATCACCCGATCACCCGATTAGTTTCTGTGTTTGCTCATGCGCGTGGTAGGAGCTGCGGACGAGCGGTCCGGATTCGACATGGCAAATCCCGGCGCTCTCGCCTTGCTGTTTGAGGTGGGCGAATTCTTCTGGTGAGTAAAAACGCGCCACGGGCAACTGTTCGCCCGAGGGGCGCAGGTATTGGCCGATGGTGACGATATCGACGCCCGCGGCGGCCAGGTCTTTCAGCACCGCGCAGGTTTCATCGAAGGTTTCGCCCAGTCCCACCATCAAGCCGGACTTGGTGGGAATCGTGGGAGCAATTTCGCGCGAGCGCCGCAGCAGCCGCAGCGACCGCTCGTAACGCGAACCGCGCCGCGCCACGGGGTAAAGGCGGGGCACAGTTTCAGTGTTGTGATTCAGAATGTCAGGCCGGGCGCGCAGCACGATTTCGAGCGCCGAGTCGGAGCCGCGGAAGTCCGGAATCAGCACTTCCACCTGGCAGGCGGGAATCCTTTCACGCAGCGCTTCGATGGTTTGGGCAAAAATCGTCGAGCCGCCGTCTTCCAGGTCGTCGCGGTCCACCGACGTTACCACCACATACTTCAAACCCATATTGGCTGCGGCCTCGGCCACGCGCGCAGGTTCCGCCCAGTCCACCTCGCCCGCCGGCTTGCCCTTGGGCACGGCGCAGAAGCCGCATCGCCGAGTGCACAGGTCGCCCAGAATCATGAAGGTGGCCGTGCGATGCTGCCAACACTCACCAATATTCGGGCAGCGCGCGCTCTCGCACACCGTGTGCAGCCCCAGGCCCCGCATTAGCCGTTTCAGGTCGAAGTAGTTCTCGCCCGCGGGCAGCCGAACTTTCAGCCATTCGGGCCGGCGGACGGCCGCCTGGGGCAAACCGATTTGTACCAAATCGCCCATTTAATTCATTGTAGCCCGACTGCCCGTGCGACACAACCGCGTATCGGGTGTTAATTGCCTTTGGATTGCCGGAGTCCAAGCAATAGAAAAGTCAGCCATTTTGTCATTAAGGGTCGCGCCAAGGGTGATTCCGCTAGAAGCTTGGCACAGTTCCCCTGAAAGAGGGGCGTGCGTCTCATGGAGAGGCGCCAAAGAAGCCCTCCCAGACCGCGGGGATAGCTTATGCCGCGCCGGGCATATGCCGATAGAAACGCATGGAGGAAAAAGGGGAGGGTGACGTGGGTTCCGTCGACTCCGGAGAGAAATCTCTGTTGAGGGTGGTTCGTCTTCACTGTGCCCTAGTCGAAGCCTCATCCGCTGCCAAGAAACCGCATGAGCATTTTGGAAAGGTCTAATGCTGAACCCGGGAGGCACCCTGCTGCCGCAACCCCATCCGCGCTCGCCAGCGTCCTGGTGATCGACAATGAGGAGATCGTTGGCAACACTTTGTGCGGCCTATTGAAGGCGGAAGGGTTTGATGCGGTCATGGCGCGGAGCGGGGGAGAGGGCGTGGAGTTACTGCGCGGCCGGCAATTCGATGTGGTCATTGCCGATCTCCTGATGCCGGGGATGAATGGCCTCCGCACGATCGCCGCGTTGAAGGAAGTCGATCCCGACGTCAAAGTCATTATTCTGACCGGTCATGCCACGGTGGACTCCACCATCGCCGCGCTCCGGCAGGGAGCTTGTGATTTTCTGCTGAAGCCCATCGGCATGGCCCAGCTTCGCCCCGCGCTCATGAGGGCCCTGGAAGTGCGGCGCATCGCTCTGGACAATGCCCGCCTGCATAGCGAACTCTCGCACCAGGCCGAGGAACTCGAGATGGCCAAGGGCCAAGTAGCCCGGGCGGAAGCCCGCGCACGCGCCGTAATGGAGACGGCCGGGGAGGCGGTAGCCCGAGCGGAAGCCCGCGGCCGCGCCGTAATGGAGACGGCCCAGGAGGCGATTGTCATCCTCGACAAGGAGGGAGTGGTTTGGGACCTCAACCCCAAAGCAATGGAGATGTTGAGCAGGCGCCGCGAGCAGGCCGTGGGCAGGAACCTCGCAGATTTTGCCCTTCCCCCCAGACTTCGCGATGGCTTCAAAAAGCATTTGGAGACTGCCTACCGGGAAGGAAAAGATCCCCCCAACGGGTGCCTGGAGGTCTACGCTCTTCGGGAAAATGGCGAAGAGTTTCCCATCGAAATTTCGACCGCCGTCATCGAAACGCCCCAGGGCAAACTCCTGAGCACCTTCGCCCGCGAAATCACCGACCGCAAGCGTGCGGAAAGGGCCACGCAGGAAAGCGAGGCCAAGCTCCAGGCAATTTTCGATGCCGTCAGGACTGCAATCTTCGTCATCGATCCCGAGACGCACCGAATTGTGGATGCCAACCCCGTTGCCCTGGAATGGGCCGGCGCAACACGAGAGCGGGTGGTGGGTTCTGTGTGCCACCCATTCGTTTGCACGGCAGACGCGGGCCACTGCCCGTCTACCGATCTCGGACAGATGGCGGATGAATCCGAACGAATACTGCTGACCGCCACAGGTGAGAAGCGTGCCGTCATTAAGACCATTCGGCCCGTAGTCATCAACGGCCGCAAGCTTCTCCTGGAAAGCTTTGTTGACATCACTGCCCACAAGCAGGCCGAAAAGGCCTTAGGCGAGGCGGAGGAACATTTCCGCTCACTATTTGCCTCCATTCCCCTGCCGACCTTCTTCTTTGATGCGGAGTCCCTACAGTATCTAGAGGTTAACGACGCCGCTGTATCTGCAAGCGGTTACTCCCGCGACGAACTTCTCAGGATGCGGGTCGTGGACCTCGCGTCGCCAGAAATCGCCCATCGTGTTGTTTCCAAGATTCAGGCGCTTCGCCCCCACTACCAAGAGCACAGCGAGGGGCGCTATCGACTTAAGGACGGACGACTTATTGACGTGCAAAGTGACTTCCGTAGCTTGGATTTTCGCGGAAAGAGAGCCGTACTCTCAGTTTCCCAAGACGTCACCGCGCGCAAGCGGGCGGAAGGCGAAATGGCCGAACGGCACCGTTTGGCGTCCCTGTTGGGCGATGTGGGAGTGGTGCTGACTCGGGCGGAGAGTCTGAGCCAAGGCTTGCAGCAATGCGCAGAGATCCTGGTCCGCAACATCGGCGCTGCCTTCGCCAGGGTATGGACGGTGAAGGAAGAGGAAAACGTCCTCGAACTCCAGGCCAGCGCCGGGATGTACACCCACATTGATGGTGGCCACGCCCGCGTTCCCATGGGGAGGTTTAAGATCGGGCGTATCGCCGAGACCGGGCAGCCGCACTTGACGAACTCGGTGCCGGAAGATCCCTGGGTGGGGGACCCGGAATGGGCGCGGCGAGAAGGCATGGTGGCGTTTGCAGGCTACCCCCTGAAAGTTGAGGAGCGGGTGTTGGGAGTGGTGGCCGCGTTCGCGCGCCAGCCCTTTACCGAAGTCACACTTCAGGCCCTTGCGGCCGTGGCCGACAATACCGCGCAGTTTATCAAGCGCAAGCGCGCGGAAGAGGCGTTGCGCGAGAACGAAGATCGCTATCGCGACTTGGTGGAAAACAGCTTCGTCTTGATCGGGACTCACGACTCAAAAGGAAGGTTTTTGAGCCTCAACCGCGCCCTGGCCCACCTTCTGGAGGCCACCAACGCGGAGGAGATAGTGGGCCGTTCTCTCACTGACTATGTCCCTCCGGACCTTTTGCCTCGGTTCGACGAGTATCTCGAAACCATTCTTTGCAAGGGTCACGCCGAGGGTTTGATGGTGATCGCAACCCCCAATGGCAAGCGCAAAATCGTCGAGTACCAGAACACCTTGCGCAGGCAGGACCCGAAGGAACCCATCATCCGCTGCATGGGCCGGGATGTGACGGACCGCATCCAGGCGGAAGAGGCGCTGAGGGCTTCCGAAAGTCGCTACCGGCTCCTCTTCGAGCGCAACCTGGCCGGCGTGCTGTGTAGTACGCGCAAGGGTCGAATCCTGGACTGCAACGAGTCGCTGGCCCGGATGTTGGGCTACGACTCGCCCCAAGAGTTGATAGATGCCGAAGTCGGCCAAATCTGGGACGATCCAAACGACCGGGAGAGGATGATTGCCGAGCTGAGCGAACACGCAAGCCTGAGCAATTACGAAGTCCGCTACCGGCGCAAAGATGGCAAGCCAGTCTGGGCGCTTCTGAACATCCAACAGTCGGGGCGGGAAGGTGGAGAGGACCCCCTCCTGGAAGGTACCGCCGTCGACATTACCCAACGAAAACAGGCGGAAGAGAGACTCCTGTTGGCGCAGTTTTCTATTGACCACGCCTCCGACGCTATCACCTGGCTGGACTCCCAAGGGCGCATCGTTTACGTCAATGAGGAGACCTGCCGCTCCCTGGGCCGTTCCCGTAAGGAGCTCCTTTCTTTAACCGTCGCTGACATCGATCCTGATTTTCCACGCGAGGCCTGGGAGAGGGAATGGGAGAGAGTCAAAGCGGCGGGCCCGGCAACCTTCGAAGCTCGTCATATTACCAAGCTCGGACAAGTCTTCCCCGTGGAGGTCACCACGAGTTACCAGGTGTTCGGCGGGAAGGACTACCTTTTTACGTTCGCTCGCGATATTACCAGGCGCAAGGAGGCCGAACGGCAAATCAATCTTCAGGTCACTGCCCTGAAAGCCGCCGCCAACGGGATTGTCATTACCGATCAAAAAGGCCAAATCCTCTGGGCCAACCCCGCCTTCACACGCCTGACGGGGTACGAGGCCGGGGAGGTTGTGGGCCGAACGCCCAGTGTGCTGAAGTCCGGGAATCAAGACAAGAGCTACTATGAGGCGCTCTGGCGAACCATTATGTCAGGAGCCGTGTGGCAGGGAGAGCTTGTCAACCGGCGCAAAGACGGCACCCTTTATACCGAGGAGATGACGATCACTCCCGTGCGTTCGGATACGGGGGCCATTACCCATTTCATCGCCATTAAGCAGGACGTCACCGCCCGCAAGCGCGCCGAGGAGGAGCTTTTATTAAAGACGGCACTTCTGGAGGCAATGGCGGAGACTACCATCGATGGGATTCTAGTGGTGGATAAAGCGGGTCATGTCCTCCAGGCCAATAAACGATTTGCCGAGATATGGAACTTGCCCGAGAGCCTCATCAACACGAACGATGACGCGAAATTCCTTGAGCATGTGGTAAATCAAGTAATGGACCCGGTCGCATTTCTGGAAAGAGTGAAGTACCTATACGCCCACGAATCTGAGAGGACGCGGGAAGAGATCGAACTCAAAGACGGAAGGGTATTCGACCGGTACTCTTCACCTCTCCAAGATCCCAAAGGTAAGGACTACGGAAGGATCTGGTACTTTCGCGACATCACGGAAGGTAAACGCGCGGAAGAAGCTTTACGCGTGAGCGAGTCGCGCTTCCGGCGGCTTACCGAGTCGAACCTTTTTGGGATTTTTATAGGGGGCGAGGATGGGTGCATCAAGGAGGCCAACGCTGCCTTTCTTGCGATGCTGGATTATACCGGGGAAGATCTGCGTGCCGGAATGATCCGCTGGGACCTTCTAACGCCGCCTGAATACAAGTATGTGAACGAACGCATCTACCGCCAATTGATAACCTCCGGTTTCAGCTCTCCCATGGAGGTTGAATACTTCCGCAAGGATGGCAGCCGTTTGCCCGCGATGACCGGTCTGGTTGCTCTGGATGCGTCGGCAAATAAAGCCATCGGGTTTGTCCTTGATCAAACCGAGCGCAAGCAGGCCGAGGAGAAGGTTCGGGAGAGCAATGAGTTGGTGAGCCTCTTGCTGAATTCAATCCCCGAGGCCGTCTACGGCATCGACATGCAGGGCAAGTGCACATTCTGCAATCCCTCTTGCCTCAAGCTCTTAGGTTATCGGGAAGCTGCGGACTTGCTTGGTAAGGACATGCACACCCTGGTGCACCATACACGGCAGGATGGAACACCCTACCCCATGGAGGAGTGCCACATCTACGAAGCCTTTCGCCGCGGACAAGGCACGCACATTAATGACGAAGTCCTGTGGCGCCGCGACGGCAGCAACTTTCCTGGCGAATACTGGTCTCATCCCATCCACCGAAACGGAGATGTAATCGGCACGGTTGTGACTTTCGTGGACATCACCGAACGCAAGCAGGCCGAACAGAAAACCCGCCTCCAGACCGCCGCCCTTGAATCCGCCGCCAATGGTATTGCCATCGCCGATCAAGAAGGCTGCATCCTCTGGGTCAACCCTGCCTTCACACGCTTGACAGGCTATTCTGCCGCGGAGATTCTCGGCCAAACCCTGCGGGTTCTCAAATCCGGGGATCAGGATGCCGATTTCTATCGGGACCTCTGGCAAACCATCCTTGCGGGAAAAGTGTGGCAGGGAGAACTCGTCAACCGGCGCAAGGACGGCACCCTCTACACCGATGATACGACCATAACTCCCGTGCGTGACGCCAGCGGGGCTGTCACCCATTTCGTGGCGATCAAGCAGGATGTCACCGGGCGCCGGCGGTCGGAACAAGCCCTGCAAGAGCAAACCGCTTACCTCAACACCCTCTTTCAAATAAGCCCCTTGGGCATCGTGGTGATCGACACCGAGGGCTGCATCCAGATGTCCAACTCGGCATTTGAAAAACTCTTTCTCTATTCGCGGCAGGAGATCGCGGGCGCCAAACTGGATGACTTCATCGTCCCCGAGGACCTGGTGGCGGAAGCGAAGAGCCTGACGGGACTATGCCTGAGCGGGCCCGGCGCGTTCCTGACCAGTTGCCGGCGGCGTAAAGACGGCACCATTGTGGACGTGGAAATCTACGGAGTTCCCCTCGTCATTGAGGGTGAACTGCGCGGCGTCCTGGCCCTGTATCAAGACATCACGGAGCGCGTGCGGGCGGAGGCGGATTTGGTCAAATATGCCGAAGACCTGGAAGTCTCGCGAGCCGCTCAGGAGGAACACGCGCAGGAATTGGCTCGCCTGATTGAGGAATTGGCCCTGGAGCGCGACCTTCTGGGCACACTCATGGATTCCCTTCCCGACAACGTCTACTTAAAAGACCGCCAAAGCCGCTTTCTTCGCACCAATCCGGCCACCGCCAAGGTGCTGGGATTGAGCGATCCCCATCAGGCCGTGGGCAAGACGGACTTCGACTTTTTCCCCGAGGAAGATGCCAAGGTTTACTTCAGCGATGAACAGCAGGTTATCGAAGCCGGCCAGCCGCTCATCAGCCGAATGGAGAGGACCCGTCAACCCGACGGGCAATACCGCTGGTTTTCCACCAGCAAGGTGCCCATCCGCGACACCCAAGGGCGCGTCACAGGGCTGGTCGGAATCGGCCGCGACATGACCGAACATATGGAGACCGAGGAGAAGATCCGGGAGAGTGAGACGAATTATCGCTCGCTCGTCTCCAATATCCCCGATGTCGTTTGGACAATTGATTCCGGGATGCGAATAGCTTTTCTCAGCCCCAATATCGAAAGGCTGAGTGGGTTCAGTCTGGAAGAGCACTGCCGGAGCGGCAGCGGACTGTTTCTGGAAAACATTCACCCCGAGGATGTCGGCAAGGTGAAGGAAGGGATGGAAGCGCTCTTCGCCAAGGGGGAGCCCTACGATGTGGAGTGCCGCGTGCGTCGCAAGGACGGAGAATGGATCTGGGTTCATGACCGGGCCGTGGCAACTTACGAGAAAAACGGCGTACGCTATGCCGATGGCCTGCTTACCGACATAAGTCCGAGTAAGCGCGCGGAGGAGACATTGCGAGCTTCCGAAGAACGCTACCGCGAGCTCTTCGAGAATGCCAGCGACCTCGTCTACACCACCGGCCTGGACACACGTTTGACATCCCTCAACATGGTGGGACAACAAATCCTTGGGTACTCGGAAGAGGAAGCAACCCAGCTCACCCTGGCGCAGGTGGTTGCCCCCAAGCATTGGGGAATTGTCGATCGGGGGCGCGAGCGGGTACTGGCCGGTGAATCTGACCTCACGATGGAGGTAGAGGTCATCGCCAAAGACGGCCGCGCGATGATGCTGGAAGTGAAACCCCGCCTGATCTATCGAGGTGGGAAACCCATCGGGGTACAAGGCATCGGCCGCGATATCACCGGGCGGGATGAGGCGGAACTGGAACTGCGCCACGCGCAGAAACTGGAATCCGTGGGGCGCCTGGCATCGGGCATTGCCCACGAAATCAATACCCCCATCCAGTTCGTGGGCGACAATACCCGCTTCCTCCAGGATTCCTTTGGTGGTTTGCAGGCCCTCCTCACCCAGTACCAGGAACTTCGTGATGCCGCGGATTCCGGCGCCGTCAGCCGCGAACTGCTGGCGAAGGTGCGCGACGTTGAGGAGGAATCGGACTGCGCATATTTGCTGGAAGAGATTCCCAAGGCCCTGGCGCAAACACTCGACGGCGTGACGCGGGTGGCCACCATTGTGCGGGCCATGAAAGAATTCGCCCACCCGGAAGGTAAAGAGATGGCCGCCGCCGACCTCAACCGGGCGCTCCTCAGTACCCTTACGGTGGCGCGCAATGAGTTGAAATATGTTGCCGATGTGGAAACCGAATTCGGCGACCTGCCGCTGGTGGTCTGCAATATCGGGGATTTGAACCAGGTTTTCTTGAACCTTCTGGTGAACGCCGCCCACGCCATAGGCGAGAGCGCGAAAGGAACAGGGCAGAAGGGCAAAATCCGCGTTTGTACGTTGTCGGAGGGCAGCCACGTTTTGGTCACCATCTCCGATTCCGGTTGCGGGATCCCGGAGGCCAACCGCACCAAGGTATTCGATCCCTTTTTCACCACCAAGGAAGTGGGGCGCGGAACGGGCCAGGGGTTGGCCATTGCCCGGTCGGTGGTGGTCGATCGGCACAAGGGGGCTCTGACCTTCGAGAGCGATGAGGGAAAAGGGACAACTTTCTACGTCCGTTTACCCGTTGATCCCGGGGAGTGTTCCAAGGAGGTGAAGGTGCCATGAGGCGAGTACTCTTTGTTGACGATGAACCCAGAATCCTGGAGGGGCTGCGGCGCATGCTGCGTCCCCAACGCCACGAGTGGGAGATGGCTTTCGCCCCTGGGGGCGAGGCGGCGCTGGCGTTGATGGAGGCTTCGCCCTTTGATGTCATTGTTTCCGACATGCGAATGCCGGGCATTGACGGAGCCACTCTGCTCTGCCGCGTCCGCGAACAGTACCCCCAGATGGTGCGCATCGTGCTTTCCGGCCACACAGAACTTTCTACGGCGCTGCGGGTGGTGCCCGTAGCGCACCAGTTTCTGGCCAAGCCCTGCGATGCGGAAATGCTGCGCGTCGCCGTTGAGCGCGCCTGCCACCTTAAGGCCCTGCTCAGCGATGAATCGATCCGCCGCACGGTGAGTGCCTTGGGAGACTTGCCGTCGCTCCCACGCACCTATGAAGCTCTCACCCAGGCGCTGGCGGACCCGGACACGTCGCTTCAAAAAGTCGCCAAAATCATCGAGCAGGACGTGGGGGTCTCCGCCAAAGTCTTGCAATTGGTAAATTCCGCCTTCTTCGGCGTTGCCCACTCCATCACCAACATCCAGAGCGCCGTCAGCTACCTTGGCATCAATACTCTGAAGAACCTGGTGCTGTCCGTGGAAATCTTCCGGGCATTCAAACCCAAAAGGGAGCTACCGGGGTTTTCCCTGGAAAAGCTACAGCACCATGCCCAGCTTACCGCGCACATTGCCGCCCGCCTGCCCGTGCCCAAGCACCTTGCCGACATTGCGGTGGTGGCTGGCATGCTCCATGACCTGGGCAAGCTGATCCTGGCCTGGAAGCTCTCCGAACACTTCGAGAAGGTGCTGGGCGAGGCGCTGGGGGCGCGCTGCCCAGCCTATACCGTGGAAGAACGCGACGACGGATTTAGTCACGCGGAGATTGGAGCCTATCTCCTGGGGTTGTGGGGTTTGCCTTATTCGGTGGTGGAGGGCGTGGCGCTTCACCACGGCCCTAATCGCGTGCCCCATCAGGCCTTTGACGCCATTTCCGCCGTCTACGTCGCCAATCTCCTGGCCCACGAACTGGAGGAACCCTCCACCGGCGAGCTTGCCGTCTATAACTTGGAGAACTACCAGGAGGAATTCGCCTCGTTGGGGGTGGGGGAGATGATTCCCCAATGGCGAGCGATGGCGAAGGAAATTCCCGCCTTGCTGGTGGAGGTATAAGAAGGCTGAAAGGGATCGCCGGCGGATTCCGGGGCCGTTCCCTCTCGACCACAAAAGGCCGCGGATCGGCAAAATAGGGGGCTGACTTACTTCCTTCACCCACCTGTCCAACCGCCCACACGCGCAGGAGGCTTTGCTCGCCGCGAATGATGATAATAACTCCCCTCCTGATTCAAGAGGGGTGGCGCGCCGGGCGCCGGGGTGGTTATCTCCTGAAGCCGAAAACATCAAGACGCAATCAGCCCCACCCCCTACCCTCTCCTCAACTGAGGAAGGGAGTATTTCCAGAACAGCCTTCCCTGCGAACGGCCATCCTCCGCGCCGCCTCACCCATGCGCCCTAACCCGCCTTTCTCACCACGCGTTTGGAAGGGCGGGGCTTCACAGGCTGCGGAAAAACTCGAAAGCACTGTCATTCTGAGGAGCAGCGGCGACGAAGAATCTCGCATTCCCTTGAAAATGCTCAGAGCGAGATCCTTCGCTTCGCTCAGGACGACAGCATTGGTGGGTTTTTCAGCAGCCTGTTCAGCCCCGCCGTTGCAGGCCGTGTTGATTTTTCCTGTGTCGCACACCCCACACAGCTTGCAGCCGCAAGCTGTGTGGGATGTGCGACAAACAGAGGGTAGGTGCACCGATTTCGGCGGGGCTGAAGCCCCGCCCTTCCTGCAACCCCCTAACAGTGTCCTGGGGTCACGAGAAATGCGCCCTAACTGCTTTTATCCTGAAACCCCTTACGGGGTGACCCATAAGCCATTCCCCAAAATAGGTCCGCCCTAAACCGGCTATGGGGCCGCCACCGGTTCATCAGTGTCCAAGGCGATGATCCGGCCGCTGTCTGCCGACAGGCGGGAGGCCGACATCACCTGCATCACTTGATAAGTTTCCTCGGGCGGGCACAAGTGCGGGGGCTCGCGCTCGGCCACGCAGCGCACAAAGTAGCGGAGCTGCGCCACAAACATGTCTTCCGGCGAAGTCGCGGGCTCGCTTGTAGTTCCGTCGCTCTTGTACAAACGGAAGGAATGCGCGGCCTGATCGCGCTGCTGGATATTTTCGCCCACGCGGAAGGTGTATTCAAGCGCCCCTTCTGTTCCCACGATGCCAATATCCGTGCTAAACGGCCACCCTTTCGGCATCATGAGGCTAGCCTCTAGGGTGGCCTGCGCGCCGGGGTAGGTGAGCGTGGTATGCACGTGGTCCCAGCTTTTCCTGGGCGATTGAATTCCCACCGTGTACACGCTGCGAGGATGCCCGAGAATCCCATGGATAAAATCCACGTCGTGGATCTGGAGGTCCAGAATGCCTCCGCCGCTTTTCGCCGGGTCGCGGAACCAGTCGCCCCACGGTGGGTAGGTGGCCAGGCGGCGCGCCGTGATCGAACGGATGGCTCCAATCTCACCGGCATCGACCAGTTCCCTGATCCGCGCATACTGCGCCCAAAAGCGCAGGACGTGCGCAACCATTAGAATGAGGCCGCGGGCACGCGCAGCTTGGAGCATCCGCTGGGCCGAGGCGGCATCGAGCGCCATGGCTTTCTCGCAAAGAATGTGGCGCCCCCATTCGGCGGCGGCGACGGCAACCTGCTCGTGGAGATAAGTGGGGACACAGATCACGATGGCGTCCAGGCGATCGTCGCGAACCAGTTCCTCGTAACTCGGATAGATCTGCAACCCCGGGTAGGCACTGCGGACCTTTTCCGGCTGCGCCGTCGCTACCGCCAGGACGCGCGCTTCCGGAACTTTTTGCGACGCTTCCAGGTGGACGCGCCCCATGTAACCCATGCCCGCGATCCCCAGATTAACCATGGACATATCCTACCTCCCAAGACTGAGTATATTTCCGGAGATCAGAAGGGCCCACCGGCAGCGCCGCCCTCTCCCCAGGAGAATAAGGCTGAGGCCCCTCGGTTTTAAGTGGGTAGCGCCGAATCCGCAGGCGAGGGCCCTATCCATGCAAAGGGCCGAGGGAAACAGCCTTCCGAATCAAAATGGCGAGTGTGCCGGGAAGGATTTGAGCCGCCGCATCCATGAAGTATCCGAAGATGCTGCTGAACCCGGCCTCCACCAAGGCTTCCCGCCGCCTGCTTATCGCTCGCTTTCCACCGCCTCCTGCCTTCCGTCAGCTCTCTACTCTACCGCCTGCTGAGCATGGCCGTCAAATTGCTAGCCTATTCATTGGAGGTCTGGGTCCAGGTGAAATCGCGCTCTCATCGGTACGAGGATCGCCGCCCCCTCCGGGCGGGAAAGGGGAACCGAGTGTGCCTCCAGACCCTGGCTGAAGGCTTGGGCTGGGTGGTATCGCCCCTAAGGGACTCGACTGGGTTCTCCGCTGCGGGCGACGATCTCAGCGGCGCGTCCGTGTCCCTGGTGGCCGTCGCAGCGTTCACCCCGAGATTTCGAAGGAACTCCGTGCCCTCAGAATTGAAGGATTTAGGAAGAAGACCACACGGAAAGCGTGGGCCCAGGACGCCGCAGCGAGCAAGAATCGACCTCAGGGGAAGTGTGGCGGGTTGCCAATTTGTCCGGGAAAATCAGAACGGGAGCCCGCACCCCCAAAAATGTCAAAATGAAGGTCGATTCCGACAAGTTGCTGAAAGCAAAAGGGAAATTAAGTGACAAAATGTCAGAAGCCGATGAGTTATTGAAAACAAGCAGCTTAGCTTAAATGCCGATGGATTGCTGAAAATAATAGAGATAGCGCAATTTAAGGGCTCAGAATTCAAGAAAAACCCCTCAAATCCACCCTAGGCCGATAACTTACAGAAAATAAACAGCTTGTTTGCTGTCAAAACAGCATCGACTCCTGGGATGCCGATATGTTGATGAAAATAAGACTCTTAACTTGGACTTCTCACCACGGTTGGATGATGCTGGAAGGGCGGGGCTTCACAGGCTGCGGAAAAACCCTGTGGCGCTTGGCGCTGGCACTGTCAGCACCACCCCGGCGCTCGGCGCGCCACCCCTCCTCATCTGAGGAGGGGAGCGTTTTCAACAACTCCCCTCCTGATTCAGGAGGGGTGGCGCCTTGGGCGCCGGGGTGGTCGTACAGCGCCGAAATCGCGGCTCTCGCCCGCTATTCGCCCCGCACCCCGCGCAGCTTGCGGCCGCAAGCTGCGCGGGGTGCGGGACTTGGAAATAATCAGGACGGCCTTGCCACGGCGGGGCTAAAGCCCCGCCCTTCCAGAGTCGTGGTGAGAAATCCGGGTTAAATACGTGCGGGGGCGGACGTCAAATGCCAGGGATTCTGTGCTGGGGAAACTCGGGGCTGGGTGCTGGATGTCCCCCCTCTCCCCACGGGGGGGCTAGGGAAGTCGAATGATCACGCACCAACTCCCATTCGGGGAGACGTAGCTGGAAACTGTCGGCTGTGAGCTATCAGTTTGCCACCACGGACAATCGGGACCTGGCGCCTTACTTCCCCCACACTTCCGGGTTCACCAGGTTCGGCGGGCGCTGGCCCGACAGTGCGGCGAGCAGGTTTTCCGCAGTCTTCATGGCCATGGCCATACGAGTCTCGCTTGTGGCGGTGCCCATGTGCGGGCTTACCACCACGTTGGGCATGGCCAGAAGGGCGGGATGAATCTTCGGTTCAAACTCGAAAACATCAAGGCCCGCGCCGGCGATCCGCTTCGACTGGAGCGCTTCGACCAGGGCTGCTTCATCCACTACTTTTCCGCGTGAGGTGTTGATGAGGAAAGCGGTGGGTTTCATCAAGGCGAACTCAGGGGCGCTGATCAGGTGGGTAGTATCCACAGCAAGGGGAACGTGGAGGCTCAGGAAATCGGCTTCGCGCAAAAGCGTCTCGCGGTCCACGTATTCTGCGCCAAGTTCCTGTTCCTGCTCCGGCGTGGGGCGGTCAACGGAATGATAAATGATGCGCATGGAAAACCCACGGGCGCGGCGCGCCACGGCTTGCCCGATGCGTCCAAAGCCGTAAATGCCAAGCGTTTTGCCCGAGGGGTTCGTGCCCCACATATTCCCCCACTGCCAGAAACGCCAATGGCCCTCATGGACGTAGTGGTCGGCTTCCACCAGCCGGCGCGCCACCGCCAGGAGCAGCGTGAATGTCAGGTCAGCCGTCGCCTCCGTAACCACGCCGGGAGTGTTGGTAACCAGAATGCGGCGGCGCGTGCAAGCCGCTACATCGACTTTGTCGTATCCAACCCCCACGTTGCAGACCACCCGCAAGTGCGGCGCATGGTCCAGCAATTCCGCGGTAACCGGCGCGCCGGAAGCCACCAGGCCCTCGACTTCGTGGCAAGCTTCCATCAGTTGCGTAGCGGAGAGACCCACGTCCTCCAGATTTATCTTTACGTCGCATCGCGCCTCGATCCGTTCCACCGCCGCGCGTGGCAACGGTCGAGTAATGAAGACTTTAGGTAGGCTCAATGGTTTCTCCCGAAATAGAATTGAAACAGGGTTGATACCATAAACCCATAGGGAGGTCAATGAAAGGAAAGGCATGCCGTCCCTTGAATGTGCGAATTTTCACATAGATAGGGCACAGAATTGCTTGGATTTCCTGTCTTGCCCCCGTTTCGTCCCTGGGAATTAGCTTGTCAACGGGAAGGTGAGCGATTTTTCGGCTGGCTGGACTAGAAGTCCCTGATTTTCAAAGTCTCTAGCTGGCTCTTTGCTTGACGTCAAATTTTGCTGCGTGCTATTATGCAATGTTATTATAATTTATCCTCAAGCTATCCTAGGACATTCTCTCGGAGCTCAAATTTCGGAGAAACCAAAAAGACCCACCTTGGGGGCGCGAAGAGGAAGTTTCGGTCGAAGGAGACCCAATGCATGTTTTTACGATTGCTAGTCTAAGTGTGCTCACATTAATCCTTTCTGATTTCGCTCGAAGAGTTACGCGGAACTTACTTTCCACCGCGTGGGTTCGTCGTGGCTCGATGGCCAAAATATTTGCCGCGGGCGTAGCCTTTTTGGCAGTGGCAACCTCAGCGGCGTTTGCCCAAGGTGGCGATGAGGCTGCCGCAGGCGAAGCCAACCTTAAGCTACCCGATCTTTCCCAGGTGCAGTTTCTGGGCGTGGATGGCCATAAACTACTCATGGTTGGCATCCTCTTTTGCATCTTTGGTCTGCTGTTTGGATTGGTCATCTACAGCAATTTGAAGAACCTGCCGGTTCACCGCTCGATGGCAGAGATGTCCCAGTTGATTTGGGAAACCTGCAAAACCTACCTGATTACGCAGGGGAAATTCCTGCTATTGCTTTGGGTGTTCATTGCTCTCATCATCCTGGTCTATTTCAAAATGCTGCTGGGATATCCGGCCCTCCGCGTGGGGGTCATCCTCTTCTTCAGTCTGGTAGGAATCGCCGGCAGTTACGGGGTGGCGTGGT